>NZ_JBFAOV010000006.1:0-392779 GCF_040675375.1 Nonomuraea sp. NPDC049607 | reverse complement strand
CGCCGGGGGGCTGCCCGTGGTGGGCGCCACGGTGGCCGTGGTGGGGGTGGGGGGGGGCCCGCCCCAGCACAACGGGCTGCTCGGCGCCGCGGGGGGCTGCCCCCGGCCATGGCCGGTGGCGCAGCGGCACGCCGACGGGATCGTCTGGCCGGACTCCCTGGCCGAGCTGGCGCTCAAGCAGGCGCAGCTCGCCCACTGGCGCGGCGAGCCGGACAAGGTGCGCGAGCACCTGGCCTCGGTGCAGGAGCTGCTGGGGCGCACGGAGATGGTCAGCTCGGTACGCGCCAAGATCATGGACCTGTACGGCTACCTCACCGACGACGTCGAGCAGGCCCGCGCGTACCGGCGGCAGGCGTTCGAGGCGGCGATGGAGAACATGTACCCGCCCACGATCGCCGAGTCGCTGGTCGGGATCGCCGACGTCGCGCTGCGTGAAGGCCGGTACGAGCAGGCCGCGCGGCTGATCGCGGCGAGCGACGCCGTACGCGGCACCCCGGACCGCTCCCTGCCGGACGCCGCCCGCATCGCCGAGGAGACACGCGAACACCTCGGCGAGACCGCGTTCGCCGAGGAGACCCTCGACGGCCGCCGACGAGACCTCCGCGAACTGGCGGAGATCACCCTCACCCGCTGACCCGTCCGGACTGGCGCAGGCTCAGGTGAGCGTGGGCAGTTCGGGGTGAGGTGCCGGCGGTGCCGGTTCCGTGGAAGGCAGGGGAAGGCGCGGTGCGGCAGCCACGTCATCGGGCTCGTGCCGGTCGCCGCCCGCAGGGTGCGGTGGAAGCCGGGACCGTCCGCCGAGCACTCCGGCTTCGCGCCGAGACGGCCGGACCGGAGTCGACGGGATCCCGGCGTTCGCTCTGCGCCGGGAGGACAGTCGGGTCGCGGCCGCCCCCGCACCCTGGCCTGCTCCGCCGCGCTCAGGACCGGCTGTTCACGCCTACTCGCTGCCGAGCAGCCGTTCCAGCTCGGCCTGCGTCCGGTCCGGGTCGTAGCCGGGGACGGCCTCGCGCATGAGGTCGTGGGTGCGCCGCCGGCCGTCGGCGGCCGCCGCCCGTACCGCCGCGAGCGTCTCCTCGGCCAGGTCGTGGCCGCCCAGCCGCAGGGCGCGCTGGTCGTAGCGCACGTCGAGGACGCGTCCGTCCGCGTCGACGGTCACCCGTACATGGCCCGACGGCCCCTCGCCGGTGCCGATGACGGCCCGCAACTCCTCCTGCGCCGACTCCAGCCAGGCCAGCATGCGCTCGCCTCGTCGGGCGGCCTCGTCCAGCTCGCGTTCGCTGATGTTGGCGGGGTCGATCTCCGGCCCGAACACGCTCGGCCTCCTAGTAAAGGTCGTTGATTGCCTGCTCGACCCGCGCACGTACGAAGGTCTCGTCCAGAGGCGCCGGCACGGCGGCGGTGGTGTCCCGCACCCCGTCGGCGATCTGCCGCGCCTGCCGCGCGGCGTCGTCCTGCGCGGCCCGCAGTACCTCGGCGGTCTTCCTGCCGAGCGCGGCCTCGTCGAGCCGCAGCGCCCGCGGGTCGATGCGCAGGCGGGTGGGGACGCCGTGGCCGTCGGCGGACGCCTCGACCAGGCCGTCGTCGCTCTCCGCGCGGCCCTCCACCTGATCGATGGACGCGCGGGCGTCGTGCAGCGCCTGGATGGCGCGGCGGCTCTGGGCGACGTACTGGTGCAGGTACTCGGCGTCGTCCTCCGGCGCTGGTGAACGCATGTCGACCTCCGACAGCCAATCGAGTGAACGTTCAGTGTAGAGGTAAACGTCTGTGACGGAATTGACTGGATATGCTTTCTGGACATGACGGGATTTGAGATCGCCACGGGGGCGCTGGGACGGGACGGCACGTACGTCACCGGTCATGGGGCGAACTACGACGCCGCGGTCATGCGGCTGCGGCAGCGGGGGAGCGGCGCCCGCACCTTCGGCGGCGACGGGCTGTTCGCCACCATCATCGCCTCCTACAACGAATGCCTGCAGACCTCGCTCGACGCGCTGACGGGGATCGGCGGGCAGATCGCCGAGACGGGCGAAGGACTGCGTACGGTGTCGAGGAACACCCAGGCGGCGGAGAGCGCCACCATCGAGAGCCTCGAGAGCCCTGCATGGCGGTGACTCTCGACCCGCAGGTGGCGGGCTTCCTCAACCTCATCGGTTTCCCCTGGCCGAACGACAACGAGGACGAGTGGCGCCTTGAGGCCGACGACTGGCGCGTCGTCATCGCCGCGTCGGACAGCCAGGGGGCGGCGGCCGGCGAGACGATGCGCAGCGCGCAACAGGTCTACCAGGGCGACTCGGCCACACACCTGGCGAGCCACTGGAACCAGGTCGGCGACGGCGGCGGCCACATCTCCCAGGCCGCCTCCGCGGCGAAGGTCGCTCCGGCCGTCCTCGACGGCACCGCGAACGTGGTCAGCGCGGTCAAGCTGGCCGTGGGCACGCAGGCCGCCTACGGACTGACCGTCGCCACCCAGGCGTTGCTGTTCGGCGGCGCGGCGGGCGGCATGCTCGCCCTGGCACGCATGCAGATGACCCGCCACGCCGTGGGCAAGGTGGCGATCGAAGGCGCCGAGGGCACCGCCAGGGGGCTGGCCCCGGTGCTGAGCGGCCGGGTGACCGAGAAGATGCGCCGCATCATGAAGGAGATGGAGAGGCGGCCGCACGCCCGCGACGGCATGCTCCAGATCCGGCGCAGACGCGGCGGCGGCGGTGGCAACAAGGGCGGGAAGGGCGGCGGCTACGACCCGAACGCCTCGGCGAGCTACGACTCGGCCGCGCAGCGCATGCACGGCAGGTTGCCCGACAGCAGCGACGTCAGCAAGATGACACCGGAGCAGGCCAGGCAGGCTGCGGCGGAGGTCAAGGACAGCATCCTGACGCGGAAGATGAACGAGGCCCGGCTCGGCCGGGACCCCGGCCACGCCGCCCGGCTGGAGAACGAGCAGAAGCTCCTGAACGACCTTGAGCGCAAGGCCAACGAGGGGAAATAACGCGAGATGCAGACACAGACGGGCGACGCCCTGATGGCGCGCATCCTCGCCCGCCCCATCGACGACGAGGCTCTCGGCCAGGCCGCCAACGACCTGCTCGACGAGCTGTTCGGCGGCTATCCCGTCGAGAACCTGCGCATCCTGCTGCGCAGCGGCGACGACGACGCCGTGCAGACCGGGGCCTGGCTGCTGTCGGAGCTGGGCGAGCAGGCCGCGCCGCTGCTGGACGAGGTCCCCCGCCTGCTGGCCCACCCGCGGCACCAGGTGTGTTTCCACGCCGTGGAGTTCGTGCTGCTGGCCGCGGACGAGCGGCACGCCGACCTCATCGCCCAGACCCTCACCCTGAGCCGGGCCTCCGACACCTCCATCCGCTGGAAGCTCCTGAACTTCCTGGCGGCGGCCTCGACCGAACAGCTCATGGCGGGGCTGTCCCGGCTGGCCGACCCCGAGGTCGGGCGGCTCACGGCCGGGCTGATCGCGTCCGACACCGAGGATCCCGACCCGGGCGAGGTCGTCGCCGCGCTGGAGGGCGACGACCCGATGGCCCGCCTGTTCGCCGCGGCGATCGCGACGCGCATGGCCGAGGACGACGCGGCGCTGCTGCGTCTCGCCGCCAGGGTGGGTGACGAGGAGGTCAGCTCGTTCGCGCAGTGGCAGCTCATGAGACTCCAGGAGTAGGCGTCCTGCTCCCGAGCGTGTCCTCAGCCCCAAGGTAGATCGGCCGCCGCAGGTCAGGGACCTTGGCTTTCCGCTCTGACCCGCCTGTTCCGAGGCCGGGTTTCGGCATGGTCCGGCGGCTCGTTTACCGGGACCGGATTGGCGGGCCACACCATCTCATCGCGCTGACCTGCGGTTGCGCCGTTCAGGAGACACCGGGCAGAACCCAGGTTCTGTCGGGGCGCTGGCCCAGATGGCGACTGGGGACACGTTTGGGAGCGGAGGGCCCGTAGGGCCGGGCCGGAAAGTCCAGAAATCCCTCGCGTACGCGCGCGTGGACCTGTCGGGAAAGCCGGGAAACCCCTGGCGGGAGAGCTACGCACGGAGAGAGTTCCCCGGCCCCCTCGCTGTTCAAGGGGGCCGGGGGATCTCTCTGTGCTGAGGCGTCCCGCTCCCCAGCATGTGCCCAGGCCCAAAGTAGATCGGGTGGTCAGATGTTGCGGGAGTTGTAGCCCTGAAGGTGGGAGCCGCTTTCGAAGGATGGTTCGCTGATCGGCTCCAGGTTCCAAGCGATCACACGGTGCGGTCGGATGCACAGGGTCTCGTGGTCGAATGCCGGGTGGAGCGGCGGGTCCAGGAAGAGGATCTCAGCGTGGCCGCGCAGTTCGATGCCGCGGCCGGTCTGACCGATGGCGTTGGGCGTCGCTGACTGGTCGTCGATGACGAGGGAGACCCGGGGATCGGCCAGGACATTCTTGTACTTGCGGCTCTTGGTCAGCTCCGGGCCGCCGATCCGGACGGTCTCGTTCTCGGGGTCGAACCAGATCGCGACCGGCTGAATCTGGGGGGACCTGTCTGGGGCGAGGGTCGCCAGGCGGCCGAGTCCTTGGTTTGACAGGTACGCGCGCTCTCCGCCCGTGAAAATCATGGGATCAGTTTGCGACCTCAACCACGCTTGAGGTCAAGCGCTTCGGCCGAGCACGACGTCCGAGGGCGTTCGCGGCCAGAGAGTCGCCCGGTTGGATCTGCGAGATCTTGATCCCCGCCAAGAACACCTCGAAGTGCTGGGGGTGGATGCTGGAGGGTTCCGGGGCCGGTTGGGACGGTCCCGGACGCCCTACTTCGTGAGCACACGGGGCAGGTGCGCGTGGCGGTGGTGGACGTCGACGGCCTGGCCGTGCTCGCGCAGTCGGGCGGCCAGGATCTCGACCAGGCCGGCCGCGCGGTGCTTGCCGCCGGCGATGCTGCGCGGCCCGCTCAGTTGCGCGAGCTGGGGCTGACCCCCTGAGCGTCCCTGGTCCGCACCACAAGCAGGTGTAGGCGGTGACGGCCTACGCACGGCACGGGCCGTCACCATGTCCTCAAAAGCAACGGTGCAGTTCAATGACGCGTGGGGGCGATAAAGCGAGTCGCCTGGCGCACGTTCTCCTGAAGGTGTCCGGCTTCCCGGTTGCCGTGCTCGGGTGAGAGCGCGCGGCCGTGTGCTGCTCAGGCACGGGTGGCCGAGTCGTCCTTGGCGCGGGGTGCGGCGGCCAGGGCAGCGGCCAGGCATATCGCGGCTGCGGCGAGGGCGATGATCACGCCGGTTCGGGTGCCGGATGCGGTGAGCAGGAGCCAGCCGAAGACGGCAGCGCCGAGCGAGCCACCGAGCTGCCGGGCGAAGGTGAGGGCGCCCATGGTAGAGCCGATCTGGTGCGGCTGGGCGCGTCCCTGGGCGATCAAAGTGTAGGCCTGCATGGACAGGCCCAGGGCGCTGCCGGCCAGCGCCATGCCCGCGATCGCCAGCGGGATGCTGACCAGGCGCGGCGCGTCGTGGAGGGCCGGGAGCACGGCCAGAGCGGCCATGCCGGCGATCCCCAGGACAAGCGCGATACGGCCCCAGCGCCACAGGGCCGGGTAGCGGCGGGCCAGGATGGAGAACATGGTGGTGGCCGCTAGCTGACCAGTGGTCAGCGCTAGCAAGAGCAGCCCCGTCTCGCCACTGCCGGCGCCGGTCCCCTCCTTGATGGCCAGCGGGATGAAGGCGAACGTGCCGAACAGCGCGATGCCGGCCAGGCCTGTTGAGGCGATGCTGCGAGCCACCGCGCGATCGCCGAACAGGGCGGGTGGAATCAGGGGCTCGGCAGCGCGGCGCTCGGTCTTGGCGAAGAGCAGTGCGCAGACGGCCACGGCGGCGAGCACGGCCGCCGTGCCCCACGGGTTGCGGGCCAGCGACTGCATGGAACCGAGCGTGACCACGCTGCCGCCGATCACCGTGATCAAGGCGGCGCCCCGCGTGTCGAACGAGCTGCGGTTACGGTCCTGCGGCCGGCCGGGCAGCCCGCGCTGCGACAGCGCCGCTGCCGCAGCGCACAGCGGGAGATTGACCAGAAAAATCCAGCGCCAGCCGGGCCCGGCAGCCAGCAGACCGCCCAGCGGGGGTCCGGCCAGCGAGGAGAGCGCGAAGACGCCGGTGAGATGGCCCTGGCGTCGAACCAGTTCCTCGCGGGTGAACATCTGCGCCAGGGCGCTGATCGCGGTGACCACCAGTCCGCCCCCGCCGATGCCCTGGATGGCCCTCGCCGCGATCAGGACGGGCATGGACGGTGCCAGCGCGCAGGCCAGTGAGCCTGCGGCGAAGGCTATGAGAGTGCCGTTGAAGACGGTTCGCCTGCCCAGCAGGTCGCCCAGTTTCCCGTGGATGGGCGTGGAGACCGTGACGGCGAGCAGGTAGACGGCGGTGATCGCGGCGATGGCTCCGCCAGCTTGCAGGTCGGCCGAGATGGCAGGCAGCGCGGCGACCACGATATTCGTGTCGAGCTGGGCCATCAGCATGCCCATGAGCAGGGCGGCGAAGGCGAGTGGTGTCGCCCGTGGCGGCCCGGCGGCGACGGGGGGAGTAGATGTGTGCATATCGCACACGCTAGAATGCTTGCGAAACGCACGCAAATCTGGAGGGTCCATGCTTCCCGAACTCAAGAGACAGCACAGCCACGAGGTCGAGGACCCGGCGCGAGCCCATCTCGCCGGAGCGGGCCCCGCCCTCTTTCGACTGGTCCGCTTCTGGTCCCGCCGCTGGGTGACGGCCGCGGCCGTCGAACTCACCGGCGACATGGCCAAGGTGCAGGACATCCTCGTCCTAGAGGCGATCGACGCCGCCTCGGCGCGACTCGGAGAGGTCTCGGTCACCGACGTCGCCCACGAACTCGGCCTCGACCGCTCCGGTGCCAGCCGCATGATCAGCGAGGCCGTCAAGCACGGCTACGTCACCCGCGAAGCCTCCGAACAAGACGCCCGCCGCGCGACGCTGATGGTCACCCCCGCCGGAGCGGACATCCTGACCGGCGCGCACGCCTTCCAGGAAGAAGTCTTCGCCCGCCTCACGGCATCATGGCGCCCCGAGGACGCCGCCGGCCTCGCCGAGCACCTTCGCCGACTGGCTGCCGAAGTCGCGCCATAAGGGGGACGGAGCAAACCCACAGAGCCACTATCCAGGCCGGGGCAGTCGGCCATCGTCATCCTGCGCCAGGAGGCCGAAGCGATACCCCGCCCCCGTGCGGTGTGACACAGAACTTGCATTATCTGTCACATAGGCGGCCATCGGGCCGCGTCCGCCCAGCTCGGCGTTCGCCGCCACCGCGGCGACTCGGCTACGTCATGTGTCACATCGCCTGCCTGGAGGACTTTCGTGTCCGTCGTGTCCTTCCCCGGCTCGCCGGCCCCGGCCGACGGCCCCTCGCCCGCAACGCCGATGACGGCCGCGGCCGCCGCCACCTGGAACCGGCACCTGTCCGCGCTGGTCTCCTTCACCACCTGGGCCCAGCGCCAGGACCTGCTGGCCACCAACCCGGCCCGGCGCCTGGAACGCCGCAAGAGCGCCCGCCGCGGCGACCGCGCCCTCCCGGCCGCCCGGCTGGACAAGCTGTTCACCGACCCCGCGCACGCCCTGCGCGAACGGGTGCTGTGGAGGCTCCCGTACGACACGGCCGCCCGCGCCGAGGAAATCCTCACCCTGAACATCGAGGACCTCGACCTGGAGTTCCGCCGCGCCCGCGTCATCTCCAAGGGCGGCGCCATCGAATACGGCCCGGAACTCCTATAGCTCCGCCAAGCCGCCACTCAGTTGATCAGTGGGTACGCCGACGGGGTGCCAGGACCTCGGTGACCTTGGCGATGGCTTCGGCGCCGGGTTTGACGTAGCGCATGGCGGCGGGCTCCCCGCTCGGGTTCACGCCACCAGCCCCAAAGTAACTCTGAGTAATTATGGCTACTGTTCGTGTTCTCAGAAATGAGGAGTTCTGACAGACCTCGCCCCGTCGCCCGGAGCTGTCCGGTTTGTCCCTGGCCGCCGTTCTCACAACCTCTCGCAAAACCGTTTTCTCACAACAGCGTTCGCGACAGGCTTTGCGACATGAGCGATCTTGCCGACCCGGCCGCCGCGGTCGAGGCGTTCGACTGTCCCACGTGCCAGGCACCGGCGGGCAGCGCCTGCCGGACCCGGGGTGGGAAGGTCGCACCGAAGTACCACACGCCGCGCTTCATGCCGGCACCCCAGCTACGGGCCGAGTTGGAGGTGCGCACGCCCGTCGATCGCGGTCCGGGCCGGGCCTGGAGCGCGAGCTCGGCACGCGAGGCCGCCCTCGCAGACGCCGGGGCCAGACCAACCCGGGTCGGCTACGCCCGCTGCTCCCCTGAACAGCAGGAGCTGCAGAGCCAGCTCGACGCCCTGGCGGCAGCGGGCTGCGAGCCGGTCTTCTCGGAGAAGATCAGCACCCGCATCAAGGTGCGGCCGGAGTTCACCAAGGCGATGGACTTCGCCCGCACCATCAAGGCGGCCGTCCCGCACCAGCGGGTGATTTTCACGGTGCACGAGATGAAGCGCCTGGGCCGCGGCGCGGCCGAGCTGCTGACCATCGCCGACGAGCTGCGCCGGGCCGATATCGGCCTGGAGCTGCTGACCGGCCCGCTGCAGGGGGTGCACGACCCGAGGGGCCACGGGGCCGCGCTGTTCGCGTTCTTCGCCGGGATGGCCGAGTCCGAACGCGAGTACATCCGGGAGAAGTCGCTGGAGGGCCAGGCCTCGGCGCGCGAGCGCGGCCGCCACGGCGGCCGTCCCAGGGTGTTCGACGACGACATGGCCGCCTACGCCCGCAGCCTGCGCGCCCGGGGCGTGCCGGTGCCGGAGATCGCGGCCAAGCTGGTCATCCCCGCGGGCAAGAACAAGGGCCGGCACCCGTCACTGGCCAGCGTCTATCGGGTGCTGGCGGACGTGCACGGCATGGCGCCGGAGGAAGCGAAAGCCGTACCAGTCACTGGCAGCCCGGCGCAGGTGGCGGAACGCCTCCACGCCTACTCGGAGGCCGGTGCCGACATGGTTGGGCTCAGCCTCGACGGCGGGGACTGGACTCGGCAGGCAGAAGCACTCGCAGAGGCCAGAGCGCAGCTGAGCCATGTCCGGGCGGCTGAATCAGACCACCCTTAAGCCACAGTTCGGGTCGTCGACATCCAACACCGTCCCGGCCGAAGGCTTCGCCACGCCCACCAGGCCATTCCCTTCAACCGATCACGAACGAACACGCGATGCCGGCTGGCCGTCATAGGCGCGGCCCGCTGCAGCTCAACCTCATCGGCCAGCTTCAGCGCCCCACGGATGTGTGCGACCACGATTGGCGGGACATCCGCGATCTTCGGGAAGTACCCCAGCCGCTGGTAGGACTTCAGCCACACCGCCAGCGCCAGCAGATGATGCTCATCCTGAGTACGGCCCCGCGCCCATTCCACCTCTGCATCGGTTGGCGTGAACACCTCGGCCAGCTCACGCGCCGACACCACCCGCCCAAACCGCGGATATGCGGTCCGATCGATCGAGGTCACGCACAACCCCCGAGACCGTCACCAACACGACGACGACCACCTTAACGATCAGCCTTCAGCCCGCGGTGTCTTTCTGCCGTATTCCGGCTGCCCCCCTCAAGGAGGAGGCGCTGCGGCTGATCCCGATGCAGTGACCGGCGCGGATCGCATGGGCGCCTCCGGCACCAGATAGCACACCAGGAGCTTGAGGAAGAAGAAGACGGTGAACCAGTCTAGGGTCTCCGGAACCGGCAGGGCCGTCAGGTTGACCAGCACCGCGGCCATATAGGCGGCCATGGCAGCGGGCCGCTTGGCCTCCAGCCGGACCATCTCGATGAGCAGAGCGCCCGCCAGCAGAAGGACGGAATTGGTCAGAAACCACCCCCATGCGGCGTCCAGCACCACGAACGCCATGGCCGCCAGGTAGACGAGGTGTGCGGCGACGAACCCGAGCCGCGCGCGCGAGGGTTTGTGGTGGTACCACCTCTTGGCCGCGTTGGTCGCGTTGGTCATCACGCCGCCCACGAGATCGAGCCCGATGAGCACTGTGACGAGCCATTGCGGCCAGCCACCCTGGATCGGCGCCAGGAGCAGGTGCCAGCCGAGCAGCGCCATGCACGCGAGCGAGCCGGCGATCTCCATCCGCTGCTCCGCCCGGCTCTTGCCCGGCCCCATGAACCGCTCGAACGCACCCCTCCATCCCGGCGGCGTGGCGGGGATGGTCCAGTCGATCTCAGCTCTCATCGGGCTTGCTCCACATCCCTCGCACCAGGCTCCAGATCACATCCGGTACGGCGGAGCCCTGGCGTAGCCTTGCGGCAGCCCAGACGTCGGCGGCGCGCAGGACGGCGGCGGTGGCGACGAGCATGAGCTCGCGATCCACGTCGGACCTGATCACGCCGAGGGCTCGCCCGTTGTCGAGCACGGGGGCCAGCCAGGGCGCGGGGTCCTGGGCCGTGCTCGCGTCGAGCAGCGCCAGGTCATCGGGATGGGCCAGCCCGTGCGCGGTCAGCCGGCCGGAGGCCGCCTGCAACCGCTCCCAGAACTGCTCGGCTGAGCCGGCGTCCGGCCAGTCCCCGAGCGCCTGGGATATCCGCGCGTGCACATCCTCGATCACCCCCGCGAACAGGTCTTCCTTGCCGTCGAAGTACTGGTAGGCCGACGTTTTGGAGATCCCGAGCTCTGCGATGATCTTGTTGTAGGAGGCGCGGTCGGCGCCGTCCCGGGCGAAGTGTTCCCTGGCGACCTGCAGGATCGACTCCCGCCGGTCAGCGGGCAGGCGGTAGAAGCGTGGCAGCGGCATGTACCGATGGTACACCCCAGTGGTAACCCTATGATCAACACAAGCGCCACCGTGCCGACGGCGGCGACCGCGAGGACGGCGAAGGCGATCCGGTAGGGGTACCGCTCGAGCCGTGAAACCAGTCCGGGGTAGGTCTTGGCCAGTTCGTTGGCGTCGACGCGGTCCAAGCCTCCAACGTGGTCATCACCATGGGCTGCGGCGACGCCTGCCGGATCTTCCCCGGCAAGCGGTATGAGGACTGGAAGCTCGACGACCCGGCCGGACGGGGCATCGACGCCGTCCGAGCCATCCGTGACGACATCAGCTCCCGTGTAGAGAAGCTGCTCAGCCCGTTGCTGCCAAGCTGAGCAGCTGCGATGAACGACGGTGGTGGTCGCTCTCGCCGAGAGGGGTGGCCGCTGCCCGCTTCAGGCCGGTACGGACGGGCGGGGAGAGCGTTGGAGAAGACCTACGTACACGATTCCGCTCCTGACGGCACACCGTTACGAGGTGTGGGTCAGCTCCTCATCGGACCTCTTTGACCTGAGGCAACGCCACTACTTTGGGGCTCATCGCACGAACCCGAGCGGAGGGCCCAGTTCCCCGGAGCGGCCTACGACTTCTTGGCGTCGGCGAGGGTCTTATGGACGACGCCGACCGAGACGCCGACGCCGGCGGCGATGGTGCGGATGGATTCACCGCGCTGGCGGCGGGCGAGGATGGTGGCGCGTTTGTCGTCGTCGACCACGGGTCGGCGGCCGCCGACCCGTCCGCGGCGGCGGGCCGCCTCCAGGCCGTCCTTGGTCTTGCGGACGATGTCGCGGCGCCGGTCCTCCGACAGGGCCAGGGCCAGGTCGAGGATCAGGGAGCGCTCGGTGTGCTCGCCGGCCGCGATGCCCTCCAGTACCTTGACCGCGATGCCGCGCTGGAACAGGTCGTTGAGGACGATGAGCCCTTCCAGGAGGTTGCGGCCGAGCCGGTCGACCTCCTGGACGGTCAGCATGTCCCCGTCGCGCAGGCAGGAGAGCGCCTCCAGCAGTGCGGGCCGGTCGTCGGTGGCGAGCTTGCCGCTGATCTTCTCCTCGAACACCTTCAGGCAGATCGGGTCGAGGGCGTCGTGCTGGCGTTGGGACTTCTGCTTGTCGGTGCTGACTCGGACCAGGCCGATGAGCGCCACGAGGGGCCGCCTTTCGTTCATCAAACGTCGTGCGCGACGACAGCCGGCGACGGTGCACTCGCCGGGCTCACTGCGGCCCCGCAGCGGCGGCCCGGGGCTGGCGATGAAGCTGGCCCGGTCGGGCCGATCGGGCCAGCTTCAGCCAGCGGCTGCCGTGCCCCTTGCACAACTCGTAGTCACCCGCGGGGCGGTCGCAACCGGGCACGGCGCAGAACTCCCAGCCCAGGACCGGGTCGTCGGCTGCTGGGAACAGGATGTCGACGCGGAACTCGGGCCGAACCGCGGCCACCAACTTCTCCAGCAACCCGCGTCCAGCCGGATCCGTCTCGGCGAGAGTCACAGCTGGACCTCCCGCCCGGTGAACCAGCCTGCCGCCTCCAGCGTCTGGCGGGCGTCCTCGACGGTGAGGTGGCCATATGTGTCGACCGTCGTGGTGATCGAGGCGTGCCCGAGCAGCTCCTTCACGCTCTCCATGCCGGCGCCCCGGCGCAGGAGCCAGGTGGCGTAGGTGTGCCGGAATTGGTGGGGCTCGAAGTCGATGCCGGTCCGGCGGCGCAGCCGTATGACCAGGTCATAGACGGCCGGGTAGGTGAGCGGCCGTCCATGCGGTTCGGCCCAGAGGTTGACGAAGACGTAGTCGGAGTCCAGGGCGCCGTACTCATCGTTGAGGTAGCCGGCGTAGAGCCGCATCAGCTCGGCGCCGGCCGGGATCGTTCGCGCCCGATCGCCCTTGGCTCGGGCACGGTTGTCGTTGAGGCGCGGGGTGACGGTCACGGCGCGGCCGGCGATGTCCATGTCCTCGTGCCGCAGGCCCAGGGCCTCGCCGATGCGAACGCCGCAGTCCAGCAGAATCCCGAAGACGAGGCGATCCCGCAGATGATCGCAGGCATCCAGGATGGCCTGGGCCTCGTCAGCGGTCAGCACGTGAGGCCGCGGCCGCGAGGATCTCAGCTTGATGGTCCGCCGCCGCGGGGCCATGTGCTTGGTGACGTGGTGCAGGAACGGCTTGTAGGAGGTTCCTGGCGATCCGCGTCGATGTCCTGACGGAAGGTTGGTGACCAAGAGACCGGCCAGCTCGACGCCGTGCCGGGCGTGGAACTCGCTGGTCAGGGCCGCCAGCTTGCGGTTCACGCTCGCCGCCGAGCAGTGGTGATCAACCGTGGGCAGCACGCTGACCTTGCCATGGCGGGCCTCGGGCGGCAGCCGCAGCCAGGCCACGAACCCCGCCACGTCTTCCAGCGTGGCGGTCTTCCAGTTGAGGTCGTGGCCGGTCAGGTAGACGAACCAGTCCTTCAGATCGTGAGCGTAGGCCTTGACCGTGTTCGGCGACCTCTCGATCGAGGTCAGATAGGCCAGAAACTGCTCCACCGGCTCGACCGGGACGTGCTCGTTCCCGAGCAGAGTCCATGACTCCGCCTCCGAGTCCGGCATGAGTACTCGCTGTACACGCATCGCTTCCCCCGCTTCCGTGCTGGACAGCGGAAGGTAATCGCATCCACCACGGTGATCGGGAAGGAGTTAGCGCAGGTCATACACGTCAGAGACAGACCCTTGAGGGCTCAAGACAACGAAGCCCAGACGTGTCGCGCCCGTCTTGTTTCCGACCAGTTCCCAGTCGCCGTCCAGCAGCGTCCAGGCCGCAATCAGCTCCTCTGGCTCCCACTCTCGACGCATCCCCATCGCTCCCCTCACCCGGCCGACCCCCGAGAACAGGGCAACACGATCGAACGGGGAACGCCCTCTACGTCCCGGTCCACGGGATTCGTGACGATCGCGAACCGCAACTGTGATCTAGCTCATCGCTACTTTGGGGCTGGGGACAGCTTCGGGAGCGGAGGGCCGAGTAGCGCCTGGACATGGCCTGACATTTGAGCATCGGCCTACTCAGCCGAGCAGAAGGTGACCTACACCGTGCCGGGTGCAGGTCACCGACGGCCAGGTGCTGACGAACCGGGTGCAGGTCACCGGCAAGGACGCCGCCGGACAACCCGAACCCGACTGGATGCTGACCGACAACACCGCCACCGCCGACACCCCCCGCCTGTCGCTCGCCGTGGAGGGCACGCCGTCGGCCGGCGCGGGTGAGACGCTCACCTACACCGTCACCTACCGCAACACCGGCTCCGCCCCGGCGACCGGCGTGATCCTCACCCTGGACGCGCCCGACGGCGTCACCTCGCGCGCCCTGCGCCAGGAGGTACACGGTGGCGGCGGGCGCGTCGGGCACCGCGCGGTTCGCCGTCCGCACGAGCCTGCTGACCACGGGCGGGACCACTGTCACGGTCGGGGCCTCGGCCGCGTACGGCGGGGCGGGCGGCTGCGCCTACCCGGCCGCGAACGCCACGGCCGCCAGCACCGTGACCGAGCAGCCGCCCGGCCGCGACCCGCAGATCTCCGCCCTGTGGCTGCTGCGCACCGGCGGCCTGCCGGCCGAACTGCCGGCCCGCGTCCAGGCCACCGACACCTGCTTCGACGGCGCCGACGGCTCGGCCGCCGACGGCGTGCTGACGTCCGGCGAGGTGCGCCGGGTGCTGCTGAATCCGGTGACCCCGCTGCGGGCCGAGCTCCTGACCGTCTACCTCAACCTGGGGGAGCGGCGAGTCAACGCCGCGACCCGCATCGAGTCCCTGATCGCGACCAGGCTGGGCACCGCCACGGTGGCCGCGGCCGCCCGGCACGCCCAGGCGACGCTGGCCCTGCCCGGCACGCCCGCCAACCTGCCCGCCCACGCCACGGCCGAGGCCCTGCTGACCTCGATCAACCTCAACCTCAGCCCACGCTACTGACCCGGTGCGGGGAACGGCGGCCGCGACGGCGTCGCGGCCGCCGTTCCCTGCCGGACGCCCGCCACGTGCCGCCTGCCGGGGCGGCTCGGCCGGCCGCCTGCCCTGTGGCGATAAATACTGACTTTCTGCTGTTTACCACGTTATTGACCTCTTGTGGTTCATCAACTCAAATGCAGGTGACCCCATTCACCGCCCGCCTGCGCAAAGGAGCGACCACGTGAGACGCAACGCCGCGTTAGCCCTGGTCACGAGTGCCGTCTGTGTGCTCGTGGCCACTTCGGTCCCCGTCCCGGCGAACGCCTCCAGGAGCGATCCCGCCGACCTCCTGGTGAAGGCCAGGCCCGCGCTGCTCCACAGCTCACCCAAGGACACCTACGTACGGCAGGGTGTGATCGAGGGGCAGGGCGGCCTGCGCTACACGACCTACACCCGCACGTACGCGGGGCTGCCCGTCTACGGCGGCGACTTCGTCGTGGTCAGCGGCGCCACCGGCGAGGTCCTGAGCACCTCCGTCTCCCAGGACAGCCCCCTGGACGTGGCCACCACGCCCAGGCTCGGCCCCGCCGACGCGGTCCGGGTGGCCCGGAGCCAGCTGCCCCAGGTCTCCTCGATCACCACGCCCCGGCTGCTGGTCATGGCTCAAGGACGCGGCCGGCTGGCCTACGAGGTGGTCGTCCACGGCGCCGCCAACGGCAGGGAGAGCAAGCTGCACGTCTTCGTCGACGCGCTGACCGGCGCGGTCGCCGAGAAGTCCGACGAGGTCCGGGCGGGGGTGGGCAACAGCTACTACAACGGCAACCCGGTCACCATCGGCACCACCGGGTCCGGCGCCACCTTCTCCATGGCGGATCCGGTACGGCGGGGCGTGCGCTGCGGCGGCCAGAACGGCACCGCCTACACCGGGCCCGACGACTTCTGGGGCAACGGCTCCGGCACCAACTTCGAGACCGCCTGTGTCGACGTGCTCTTCGCGATCGACACCGAGTGGGACATGCTGAAGAACTGGCTGGGACGCGTCGGCTTCAACGGCCTCGGCGACGGCTACCCCGCCCGCGTCGGCCTGAACGACGTCAACGCCTATTGGACCGGCTCCTATGCCTCCTTCGGCCACACCTCCGACTACCAGCGCCAGCTCACCTCGATGGACGTCGTGGCGCACGAGTACGGCCACATCGTCTTCGCCACCACGCCCGGCATCGACCTAGGCGACAACGAGAAGGCCATACTCAACGAGTCCACCGGCGACATTCTCGCCGCGCTGACCGAGCAGTACGCCAACGAGCCCGCCGCCTTCGACCCGCCCGACTACATCGTCGGCGAGGAGATCAACATCACGGGAAGCGGCCCGCTCCGCTACATGTACAAGCCGTCGCTGATGCCCGGCGACCCCGACTGCTTCAGCAGCGCGGTGCCGACGATGTTCCCCCAGATCGGGGCCGGGGTCCAGAACCACTGGTTCTACCTCCTGGCCGAGGGCACCAACCCGACCAACGGCCAGCCGCCCAGCCCGACCTGCAACTCCTCCACCATCGTCGGGCTCGGCGCGCGCAAGGCCGGCCAGATCTACATGGGCACGCTGCTGCGCAAGACCACTTCCTGGCCGCACACCGCGGCCCGCCGAGCCTCGATGCAGGCGGCGCTGGACCTGTTCCCCGGGTCGTGCCTGGAGTACAACACGGTCAAGGCCGCGTGGAACGCCGTGCGCGTCCCCGCCCACGGCGGCGAGCCGTACACGTGCGAGTTCTCGGTCGGGGTCGCCCCCGATGCGGTGACCGTACAGCCCGGCCAGCAGGTGAGCGTCACCGTCAACAGCAGCACCGTCTCGCGCGCTCCGCAGCAGATCTCACTGGTCGCCAAGGGGCTTCCGGCAGGTATGACGGCCTCCTTCAGCCCGGCGAGCATCACCACCGGCGCGACGTCCACGCTGACCTTCACGGTCGCCGCGAGCACCGCGCCCGGAACCTACACGATCACGGTGCTGGCCGACGGCGTCGCCGTCGACCACACGGCCACCGTCACCCTGACCGTGATGTCATGAGCCGGTGACCTTGCTGCCAGGGTGCTGCCAGGGTGCCGCCAGGGTGCCGGACACCCTGGCGGCGACGCGCCCGCGTGGGCTGTCGAGGACACGGCGCCTGCGTCAGCAGTTGAGGGCGACGGTGGACCGGGGCCTGCCCGAGCCGGGATCCAGGGCCACGGGGAACGTGCGCCCGTCGCCCACCCGGATCTCGATCGAATTCGGCCCCATCCAGCTGACCGAGTCGAAGTACACCAGGGCGGCGAGGCCCCCCGCGCAGAGCGAGGCGCCCACCAGTACGAGCGAGCGGACAGGCGACATGGGATCCCATCGGTAGAGGTGCCACGAAGGATCATGACAGCCCCGCGACGCCACAACTCCGAGATGCACAGAATCACGACGATTCCCGCACAACCTCAGCGGATGCCCCGCTCCCGCGGCTAAAGCAGGGCGGCGACGAGCTCGGCGAATTCCTCCGGCGTGGCGATGCGTACGCCGAGGCTTTCCGCCTTGACCCGCTTGGAACCCGCCTTCTCGCCTGCCACCAGCAGCGACGTCTTGGCGGACACGCTGGAGGACGCCTTCCCGCCCGCCCGCTCGATGAGTTCGTTGACCTCGTTGCGCGTCAGGGCCGCCAACGGCCCCGACATCGCGCCGGTGACCACCACCGACATCGAGGCCAGCGGCAGCTCGATCGCCACGTGCTCCTCCGACGTCCCCTGGGCGGGCGGCCGAGCGCCGGGCTCGACCATGTTGACACCGGCCTGGACGAGTTTGTCGATGAGGGGGGCGAGCTCGATCAACTCGGCCACCACGACCGGGGCCTTCTCCGGCCCGATGCCCTCCACCTCCTGGATGGCCTCGGCGTCGGCCGCGCGGACGGCGTCCATCGTGGCGAAGTGGCCGGCGATCCGCCGGCTCATCGAGCGGCCCGTGCCCCTCACTCCGAGCGCGGCGAAGGTCCGGCTCAGGGGCTTGGTCTTGGCCTGCTCGATGGCGGCCAGCAGGTTGTCGGTGCTGGTCTCGCCCATGCGCTCCAGGCCGAGCAGCTGCTCACGGGTCAGGTAGAACAGGTCGGCGAAGTCGGCGATCAGACCGGCGTCGAGCATCTGCTTGATACGGTTCTCGGCCAGGCCCTCGATGTCGAGCTGGTCGCGTCCGGCGGCGTAGACGATGGAGGCGATCGCCCGGCAGGCGCGGCCGCGCACGCACCGCCACCGCTCCTGCGAGCTGTCGATGGCGTCGCCGCAGGACGGACAGACCTGCGGGATCGGTATCGGCCGCTCCTCCCCGGTGCGCAGGTGCACCACCGGGGACTCCACACGCGGGATCACGTCGCCCGCCTTGTAGACGACCACGCTGTCGCCCAGCATCAGGCCGCGGCGGGTGATGTCGGCGACGTTGTGGAGGGTGGCGTAGGTGACGACGCTGCCGTCGAGCTCGACCGGCTCCAGCACGGCGCGCGGGGCGATGACGCCGGTGCGGCCGGTGTTCCACTCCACGCCGACCAGCTTGGTGATCTTCTCCGTGGCGGGCAGCTTGTAGGCGATCGCCCAGCGCGGCGCGCGCGAGCTGAACCCGGCCTCGGCCTGGTCGGAGGCCAGGTCACACTTGATCACGATGCCGTCGATGCCGAACGGCAGCCCGGCGCGGGCCGCGGCGATCTCGCCCACGCGCTCCTGCACCCGCTCCAGGCTGTCGGTGACGATGCCGGCGACCGCGGTGACGGCGGTGGTCTGCACGCCCTGCCCGGCCACCCACTCCATGACCTGGCTGTGCGGCAGCTCGCGCAGCCGTGTCGCGAGGTCGGAGTCGTCGCCGGGGGCGGGCAGCGCGCCGTAGCCGAAGAACGTCAGCTCGCACACGTAGGGCCGGTCCTGGGCGCGCAGCGTGCCGGCGGCGGCGCTGCGCGGGTTGGCGAACGTGGTGCCGTCGTGCGCCGAGCGCTTGGCGCACGCCTCCTCGAACTGCGACGTCGTCATCATCACCTCGCCGCGCAGCTCGACGGTGACCGGCTCGGCCAGCCGCTCGGGCAGGCCGACGATGGTGCCGACGGCGTGCGAGACGTCTTCGCCCGCCGTGCCGTCACCCCGGGTGACGAGCTGGGCCAGCCGGCCGCCGCGGTAGCGGGCGGAGATGGCCAGGCCGTCGAGCTTGGGCTCGACGCTCCACGCGGTGACCGGACGGCCGAGCCTGCGCTCGACCGAGGCGGCCCAGTCGGTGAGCTGCTCGGCGCCGAACACGTTGTCGAGGCTGAGCATCGGCACGGTGTGCGGCACGTCGCCCACGACCGCGCCGCCTGCGACCTTGCCCGTCGGCGAGGCCGGCAGCACCTGCTCGGGATGGGCCTCCTCGTAGGCCTGGATGCCGCGCACCAGCCGGTCGTAGGCGTCGTCGTCGAGGGTGGAGGTGCCGTCGGCGTAGTAGGCGGCGGCGGAGTCCACGGCCAGTTGCACGGCCTCGGCGTAGGCCGTCTCGTCGGCGAGTGCGGTGAAGGGAGGGGCGTCGCTCATAGTCACATCCTGCCTGGCCGGACCGACAATCTCCGACCGCGCAGGGCCGCACGGGCGAGCTCGCGCGGGCGCGTCGTCAACTGCCGCGAGCCCCGCGGGGACGGCCAAGGGGTGATCGCCGTGGATCCGCGCGCCATGGGCGGCTCGGCCTGCGGGCGGTGCTGCCGGGCACGGGCACCGACGTCGAGGTGGTGCTCGTGCCCGGCAGCGGCCACTACATCCCCGAGGAGCAGCCCGAGTTCGTCGTCAGGCGGCTGAGCGACTTCTTCGGCTGAGCCGTCCTCGGAGCCGCCGGTGGCGTCAGGCGGGTGGCACCGCGCCGTTCTTGGACATGGGTACGGCGAGCTGCGTGGCGCCGGTGAGCCTCACGTCCTCGGCGGGCAGGTTCGCCAGCACCGGGTTCAGGTGCTTGAGGTTCAGCCCCACGATGGGCGTCGCCGGGCCGGTGACGTCGAACTTCTCCAGGTCGACCCAGCGGACGATGTCGAACACGTCCGACGGGATCTGGTCGCCGCCCTTCTGCACCGGGACGCAGAGCTGACGGGCGGCGCCGACCTGCACGGTCCTGGGCGGGATCTGGTTGACCAGCACCGGGTTGAGCTGGGTCAGGTTGAGCGCCTTGTTCATCAACGGGTTCGGCGTGTGGCCGTAGCACAGCAGGTCGATGTGCGAGACGACGCGCAGCACGTCAGCCGGTGGGACGACGCCGTTCTTGGCCACCGGCACGCACAGCTGCTGGGGCGTGTTCAGGGTGACGTCGAAGCCCGGCAGGCCCTGCAGGACGGGGTTGAGGTGACGCAGCCCCAGCGGCTGGTTGATCTGCGGCCCGGTCACCTGGTAGCAGGACAGGTCGACGTACCGGACGTAGTCGAGCACGGACGCCGGCGGGATGACGTTGTTCTTGGCCACCGGCACGCACACCTGCGTGCGCTGGCCGAGCGTGACCTGCACGGGCGGCTGGTTGGCGAGCACCGGGTTGATGTGCCGCAGCGACAGCGTGACGGCCGGCGGCTGGTACGTCGTGGTCTTGTAGCAGTCCAGGTCGAGGTTCGACACGAACTCCTTGGCCGTCGGCAGTGCCAGGGCCCCTGCGGGGGTCGCGACGAGGAAGGCGGCGGCGAACACCGCGAGACCAGCGGATAAGAGACGTCTTACCGCGGTCGTCGCGTAGCGGTGGGGGGCGGGTCTTGCGTTCATCCATCCTCCTGGGCTGGGCGATCGTGCCTTGACTGTGCGCCCGCGCGCCCTGCCCGACAAGGTGGATGGCCGCTGTTTGACATGCCCTTGTCAGCGGGCCGGAGACGTTCATGTGATCTTCGGGCGGCGGCTCCCGGGACGTCCCGTGAAGGGCGCGTGCACGCCACCCGTCCACCTGCCCGCCTTCGCCGACCGGCCGGGCTCAGGACAGGGTGACGGTCCCGACCAGCACGCGGTGGTCGGAGCACAGGCCGCCGGGGTTGCCCGCGCACGTGGTCGCGGGGGCGAGCGAGTCGGCCGAGTAGGCGCCGCTGATCCTGTCCTCCCTGGCGAAGATCATGTCGAGTTTCGTCCCGGAGGCGCAGGGGCCCTTGCCGTCCGGGGTGCTGACGGTCAGCTCGCCGTAGCCGGGGCAGTTGCCCGCGTCGGCGTCGTCCAGCTCGTGGTAGCGGCCGGTGTTGCCGCGGTTGTTGGCGGTGTCGACGGTGGTGGAGTAGTAGCCGTTCAGCCGGGCGGCGTCGGGCGGGAGGTTGAGGTCGCCCGCGACGACCACGGTGTCGCCGGCCGCGTGATAGGCCTCCAGCTTGGCCAGGACGGCGTTGAGCTGGGCGGCGCGGTAGGCGTCGACGTACGTGGTGTGCGTGACGCAGAACCGGAGGCCGGGACGGGCCTGCATGGGGGCGCAGAGCATCTTCCGCTTCTCGGTCTTGCCGTCGTCGGGCAGGGTGATCCTCTCCGCGGCGCCCAGGGGCTGCTTGCTGAACAGGGCGTTGCCGTACTCGCCGCCGCCGCACGGGCCGCCGGACTGGGCGGGGTACGTGGCGACGAACCGAGCGAAGTTGCTCCGGTCAGCGGGCCAGCCGGCGTCCCGCAGGCCGGTGACCAGCGCCTGGTACTGGCTCGCGCACAGCTCGTTGAACGAGACGAGGGTCGCGCCGCGCGCCACGATCGAGCTCACGGCGGCCCGGACCATGCCGTTGCCGGTCGAGCCGTGGTTCAGGGTGTTGCCGGCCGCGTTCCAGTGCCAGACGACGGCGGGCGTGGCGGCTCGGGCCGCGCCGGGCACGGCCGAGGCCGCCAGAACCGATGAGACGATCACGGCGGCCAGGCGCCTGGGGAACCACACGGGGCACGCTCCCGGAGTCGATGATCAGGAGGGTCCAGCGGACCAGAGCCGGGGCCGTCGCGTCAACCGCCCGCGGGCGTCAGGCGCGCTCGTTCCAGCCGGATTCCAGGAGGTCGAAGACGGCGTCCAGGGCGGCACGGGGGTCGGGCTCGGCGCCGGCCAGCTCGGGGATCTCCAGCACGTAGCGGGCCAGGGCGCGCACGGTCATGTCGGCGGGCTCGCGCCCGGTGGCGGCCGCGATCGCCTCGGCCAGCGGGCCCTCGGCGGCGATCCACAGGCGGCGCGAGTACTCCCGCAGAGCGGGCGTGCCGACGATCAGGTCGCGCTTGCGCCGCTGCTCGGGCGGCAGGTCGCCGGCGAACGGCCCCCGCTCGGCCAGGCAGCGGCGCAGGGCCTCCAGCACGCTCTGCCCCGGGGGCCGCTCGCGGACGGCGTCGGCCAGCCAGACGTGCCGCTCGTCGCCGTCGTCGAAGATCAGCGCGTCCTTCCCGTCGGGCACGTGCGCGAACAGGGTGGCGATGGAGACGTCGGCCTCCTCGGCGATGCGGGCGACGGTGACGCCGTCGTAGCCGTGCTCGGCGAACAGCCGGACGGCGGCCTCGGCCAGGGACTTGCGGGTCTGGGCCTTCTTGCGTTCGCGGCGTCCTGTCGTCATGCTTCCAGCGTAGCGGAAAACTAGAATGATTCTGATTTCATAGTCATTACAGAAGGAGACGACATGTCCTCCCACCCCGCCCCCTGGGACGTCGGACGCCTGCCGGCCGCCCCGGGCAGGCACTTCCTGGTCACCGGCGGCAACGCGGGCATCGGTTACTTCGTGGCCGAGCAACTCGCCGGCACCGGCGCCACCGTGATCCTCGGCAGCCGCGACCCCGCCAAGGCCGAGACGGCCGCGCTCTCCATCCGCGGCCGCGTCCCCGGCGCGCGCGTCCGGCACGTGCCGCTGGACCTGGCCGATCCCGCCTCGGTCGAGGCCGGCGTCCGGGCGCTGCGGCTGGAGAGCCTGGACGCGGTCGTGTGCAACGCCGGCGTGCTGCTCGACCACCCGCCGCGGCGCGAGACGCCGGACGGCCACGAGCTGATGTTCGCCACCAACCACCTCGGGCACTTCGCGCTGGTCGCGCGGCTGGCGCCGCTGCTGGCCGCCGCTCCGGTCGCCCGGGTGGTGACCACGGGCAGCCTCACCGCCCGATCGGAGACCCTGGACCTGGACGACCTCCACAGCGTCGGCGACTACCGGCCCAAGCGCGCCTACGCACGCTCGAAGCTGGCGCAGATGCTCTTCGGCTTCGAGCTGGACCGCCGCCTGCGCGCCGCCGGGGCCACGACGGCGAGCGTGGTCACGCATCCCGGCGGGGCCCTGGACTGCCTGACGCCCTCGCGGCCGGTCCGTCCGCGCACCGCGGGCGAGCGGCTGCGTGGCCTGCCCGCCGGGCTGCTGTTGCAGGGCAAAGAGGCCGCGGCGTGGCCGGCGGTGCGGGCCGTGCTGGATCCGTCCGTGCGCGGGGGGCAGCTCTGGGGGCCCCGGGTGCTGGGGATGCGCGGCCTGCCGGTCCTCGAACCGCTGCGCGGTCAGATGGCCGACGCCGAGCTGGCGGGCCGCCTGTGGGCGGTGAGCGCCGCTCTGACCGGGCTCGACCCGTTCGCGGACGCTTCCGGCGGGCCGCGCCCGGTTTCCCGGCGCGAGCGCTGACGCGACGTCCCGGTGCTACGCTTCGACGACCGTGCCCCGGTGAGGGCTCAACAGCGGCTCAACACAGGCTCAACGCCCCGATTTCCATACTCAGGGCAGTCCCACCCGTTCAAGGGGAGGGCGGCCGGGAGGAGATGCGATGACGGGCATCATGGACAAGGCCGGGCCGGCTCTGGCCGGGGAGCTGGAGAGCGTCTGCGGCCGGTGGTCCGAGCGCACGGGCGTCGCCGTGGAGATCTGGGCGCTGCCCGCCGGTCCCGTTGCGGCGGCGTTGCGGCGGGCCGTGCTGGCCGTCGTGGGCGAGGCGCTGGACAACGTCGAGGCACACAGCGGCGCGAGCACCGCCTCGCTGGCCGTGACCGCCGGGGCGTACGGCCTGCGCCTGACGGTCAGCGACAACGGCCGCGGCTTCGCCTCCACGGCCCCGGGCGGCGGCACGGCCCGCATGCGCGCGGCGTTCGCCGAGCTGGGCGGGCGCCTGTCGGTGCGCGGCGTGCCCGGTGAGGGCACGACCGTCAGCGGCACCGTCCCGGTCTGACCCCACCGTTCCGGGCCCTCACTGTGCCGGGTTGACGAACTCGGGCTGGTCGAGGACGCGCAGCCAGCTTCCGTCGGGCTGGCGGCGTACGACCTGGGCGCGGGCGCCCGAGCCGTCCTTGGGCGGGGTGGAGGTGAGGGCGAGGTCCCCGCTGACCAGCGTCGGCAGCGGCTGCTCCGGCTCGAAGTGCGGCCGGCCCGCCAGCACCTTCTCCCACAGGGCCTGGATGGCGGCCCGCCCGACGGTCTGGCTGCCGGGCGGGTAGGCCAGCACGGCGTCCTCCTCGTAGAGCGCGGCGACGCCGGCCGCGTCGCCGGCGTTGGACCGTTCGACGAACAGGCGGGTGATGTCCTCGGGGCGCATGGCCTTCTCGTATGTGGTCATGGTTCCAGCCTGCCGCCCTCCTTTCCAGAAGTCCAACAGATGGTTCTGATGGCTTCTAGAATCTGTGGTTATGGAACTGAGGCAGCTGGAGTACTTCGTCGCGGTGGCCGAGGAGCGGAGCTTCACCCGAGCGGCCGAACGGGTGCACATCAGCCAGTCGGGCGTCAGTGCCCAGATCCGGCAGCTCGAACGCGAGCTCGGGGCCGAGCTGTTCGACCGTTCGGCCCGGGTGGCCACGCTCACCGTCGCGGGCAAGGCGGCGCTCGAACACGCCCGCGCGGCGCTGGCCGCCGCGGGGGCGGTGGGCCAGGCGGTGGGCGAGGTGACCGACCTGATCCGCGGCACGCTGACGGTCGGCATGGTGCTCGGCTGCACGGTCACGCCGCTGTTCGACGCGCTGGCCGCCTTCCACCGGGCGCATCCGGGCGTCGAACTGTCCCTGCTGGAGGACAACTCCGACAAGCTCGTCGAAGGGGTCCGCGGTGGTGCGCTCGACCTGGCGCTCATCGGCACCGCGAACGCCGTCCCCGAGGGGCTGGAGGCGTTGACGGTCGTCAGCGAGCGGCTGGTCGCGGCGGTCCCGCCCGGACATCGGCTGGCCGCCCGGCCGCGGATCGCCCTGGACGACCTCGCCGACCACTCCATCGTGTGCATGCCGCGCGGCACGGGGCTGCGCGCGGTGTTCGACGAGGCGTGCGCGGCGCGGGGGCTGCGGCCGCGGATCGCGCTGCAGGCCGGCGCCGCCGACGCCATCGCCGACCTGGCCGTGCGCGGCCTCGGGGTGGCGATACTCAGCGAGTCGATGGCCGAGCGCCACCGCGACCGGCTCACCGCGCTGCTCCTGGACGACGTGCCGGCGCCCGCGCTGCTCGCCCTGGTCTGGCGGGAGGGCGGCGGCCCGGCGGTGCGGGCGCTGCTGCCCCACGCCCGCCGCGCGTTCTCCGCCGGACCCCTATAGCTGTCAGCCCACCCTTGACACGGCGGGCCGTCAAGGTCAGGCTGACAGCGTGATGACACGCAGCAAGAGCACCCGAGAGGTGACGCCCGTCGACCAGCTGGCGACGCGGTGTTCGTTCTGCGGCAAGCCGCACGAGGAGGTCAGGAAGCTCGTCGCCGGGCCCGGCGTCTACATCTGCGACGCCTGCATCCAGCTCAGCCAGGACATCGTCACCGGCGAGCTCGACAGGGCCGAGCAGGAGGGCGACCGCGAGCCCCGTGCCCACTGGGGCCCCGATGCGTCCGACCAGTACGTGACCGGCATGTCCGACGAGGACGTGCTGGCCGCGCTGCCGCGCCAGGCGCTCACCGTCGAGCTGGCCGAGCGCGACCTGCGCGCCTGGGTGGGCATCCTGCGCGACCGCAACGTGACGTGGGCCAGGATCGGCGAGGCCCTCGGCATCACGCGCCAGGCGGCGTGGGACCGGTTCGCCGCCGACATCGAGTCCCGGTGACGGCCGGAAAACAGTAATCCACTTCAAATTTGCAGTAGAGTCCTGTCATGACCGAAGGGCTTCGCGAGCGGAAGAAGCGCAAGACCCGCCGGCACCTCGCCGACGTGGCGATCGGCCTGTTCGTGGACCGCGGGTTCGACCAGGTCACGATCGCCGAGATCGCCGCGGCGGCCGAGGTGTCGGTGAACACGCTCTACAACTACTTCACCTCCAAGGAGGACCTCGTGCTGCCGCCCGAGGACGCCTCGCCGCAGCGGCTCGCCGACATCGTGCGCGAGCGGGCGCCGGGCGAGTCGGCGGCGGGGGCGGTGCTGGCCCGGCTGCGCGAGGAGGTGCACGCGCGTGAGCGCAGGCTGGGCCTGACGGCCGGGTTCGGCCAGGTGCTGGAGATGATGCTCGCCGCCCCCACGCTGCGGGCGCGCCTGGAGGAGCTGGGCCGGCAGATGACCGACGCGCTGGCCGAGGCGCTGGCCCAGGAGACGGGGGCCGCGCCGGGCGATCCGCTGCCGCGGGCCGTCGCCTGGCAGATCGGCTGCCTGCACTCGCTGGTGTACGCCGAGGTCGGCAGGCGGGTGTCGGCCGGGCAGCGGCCCGACGACATCGCCGAGGCCGTGCTGGAGCTGCTGGACGTGACCGAGGGGCTGCTCGCCGAGCGGTTCCTGACCTATGCCGTACGGGAGGGCTGAGCGTTGTTCCGGGTGACCATCCGCGGGAAGTTCGACGGACTCGACGAGGAGGGACGGGCCGCGGTGCTGGGGGCGCACGACACGGCGTTCACCGAGGCGGGCACGTTCACCCATGACGGGACCCTGTCGGCGTTCACCTTCCGGTGCCAGGTGGCCGCCGGGCCGGGCGACGGCGAGCACGAGGCGACCGGGCGGGCGGTGGCGGCGCTGGAGGCGTACGGGGTGCCGTACCAGGTGTTGCAGGTCGCGGTGACGGACATGCGGGACATCAAGATCCGCCGCAAGGGCCGCGCCTGACACTACCGTGTCCCTGATCTGGGATATAGTCCCGAATGTGGGACATGATTGGGACGACCGCCTGGCCGCCCGGCTCGCCGAGCTGCGGGTCGAGCGCGACTGGTCGCTCGACGACCTGGCCCGGCGCGCTGGGATCAGTCGTTCGACGCTGTCTCGGCTGGAGCGCGGAGAGATCAGCCCGACCGCCGCCCTGCTCAACAAGCTCTGCGCCGTCTACGGGCGCACGATGTCGCGCCTGCTGGCCGAGGTGGAGTCCGAGCCGGCGCAGGTGGTGCGGGCCGCGGCACAGGCGGTGTGGCGGGACGAGGACTCGGGCTTCGAGCGCCGTTCGGTCTCGCCGCCGCATCCCGGGCTGCGCGGCGAGGTCGTCGAGGGGCGGCTGCGGCCGGGCGCGGACATCGCCTACGACGAGCCGCCGGTTCCCGGGCTCGAACAGCACGTCTGGGTGCTGGAGGGCGTCGTGGAGATCACCGCCGACGGCCTGGCCCACCGGCTGGAGGCGGGCGACTGCCTGCGTTTCCGCCTGTGGGGGCGGTCGCGGTTCCGCTGCCCCGGCCCCTCGCCGGTCCGTTACGCCCTGTTCGTCGTCCTGCCCTGAGCTCGGAAGGAGCCCCCTCGTGCACACCGTCACCCGCATGTCGGCGCAGGAGTTCGCCGCCTGCGTCGAGGAGCTGGCCGCGCTGCTGGCCGACGCCGTGGACGGCGGCGCCTCGGTCGGCTTCCTGAAGCCGTTCGGCCCGGCGCAGGCCGCGGCGTGGTGGCGGGAGCAGGCGGCGGCGGTGGCCGAGGGCGGCATGGCGGTGTGGGCCTGCCGCGACCCGGACGGCTTCCTGGCCGGCACGGTCAGCCTGGTCATGGCCCGCAAGCCCAACTCGCGTCACCGCGCCGAGCTCGTCAAGCTGCTGGTGCACCGCCAGGCGCGCGGGCGCGGCCTGTCCCGCCTGCTGCTGGCCGCCGCCGAGGAGGGCGCCGTCGCGGCCGGGGCCGGGCTGCTGGTGCTCGACACCGAGACCGGCAGCACCGCCGAGCACCTCTACCTCACCGGCGGCTGGACCCGGTACGGCGTCGTGCCCGCCTACGCCGGCGCCCCCGACGGCACCCTGCTCGACTGCAGCTTCTTCTACAAGCGCCTCACCACCCCCGCCTGAGCCCGTCGAGGGGCCGCGCCTAGAATGGGCTTCGGATCTTCGTCGGGGGGTTGACGTGCCGTCCTGGGCAGAGCAGGCGATCTTCTGGCACGTCTATCCGCTGGGCTTCCTGGGCGCCGAGCGCGCGGCCGTGCCGCGGGTCACCCATCGGCTCGGGGGCCTGGTGCCGTGGCTGGACCACGCCGCCGCCCTGGGCGCCGACGGGCTGCAGCTCGGCCCGATCTTCGCCGCCGAGACCCACGGCTACGACACCCTCGACCATTTCCGCGTCGATCCGCGCCTGGGCGACGACGGCGACTTCGACGCGCTGGTGTCGGCCGCGCACGACCGCGGCCTGCGGGTGCTCCTCGACGGCGTCTTCAACCATGTGGGCCAGGGATTCCCGCGCTTCCAGGAGGCCCTGCGCGAGGGGCCGGACTCGCCGGCCGCGCGCTGGTTCCGGCTGCGCTGGCCCGCCGGCGGCGGCGCTCCCGCGCACGACGACTTCGAGGGGCACCAGTCGCTCGTCGCGCTGAACCACGCCGAGCCGGCGGTGGCCGAGCACGTCGCGGCGGTGATGGCCCACTGGCTCGACCGCGGCGCCGACGGCTGGCGGCTGGACGCCGCCTACGCCGTGCCGCCGTCGTTCTGGGCGCGGGTGCTGCCGCGGGTGCGCCGCGGGCGGCCGCAGGCGTACGTGGTGGGGGAGGTCATCCACGGCGACTACGCCGCGTTCGTGGCCGAGACCGGCATGGACGCCGTCACCCAGTACGAGCTGTGGAAGGCGATCTGGAGCTCGCTCAACGACCGCAACGCCTTCGAGCTGGCCTGGGCGCTCAAGCGGCACGCCGCCTTCGCCGAGTCCTTCACGCCGATGACGTTCGTGGGCAACCACGACGTCACCCGCCTGGCCAGCCGCCTGACCGACGAACGCCACCTGCCCCACGCCCTGGCCGTGCTGATGACGGTCGCCGGCACGCCGTCGCTGTACGCCGGCGACGAGTACGCCCTGCGCGGCGTCAAGGAGGAGCGCGAGGGCGGCGACGACGCCGTACGCCCGGCCTTTCCCGCCTCCCCGCGCGAGATGCCGCCGGACGGCCTGCCGGTCCTCGGCCTGCACCGGCGGATCGTCGCCGTGCGCCGCCGCCATCCGTGGTTGTCGCGCGCCCGCACCACCGACCTGACCCTGTCCAACCAGCTCTACGCCTACGAGAGCCGCTCCGGCGGCCACGCGCTGGCGGTCGCGCTGAGCACCGCCGACGAGCCGTCGCAGGTCACGCTGCCCTTCCCCGGAAGCATCGCCGCCGGGGACGGCGAGCTGGACGGCGCGCTGCTGACCCTGCCCCCGCACGGCTGGGCCGTCGTCGAACCCTGAACAGGGCGACCTACCTGCAATCACTACGAAAAGTAGCGTTCTAGCAACGTTCCGCTACTAACTTCTCCGGGCATGAATCTCGCGACAAAGCCGACGTGGTCGCCGATAGCGCGAAGCAACCCGTCAAAGCGGGCCCGTCGTGCGTTCCCCGCGAGAGGAAACCCTTCTCATGCCCCTGACCCGACTTCCCCCTGTCCTGTGCGCCGCCGCCCTGGCGCTGGCCACCCTGACCGGCCCCGCGCAGGCGGCCGACACCGACACCGCCTCCTGCGTCCGGCAACTGGCCAAGAACCACACCTACAAGGACGGCCCCCGCACCTACACCACCGACGGCGCCGGACGGCCCGCCCAGGCCCTGGCCCCGCAACTGGCCAGGAAGGCGGCCGCGCGCAGCGGGTGCGAGGCCACCGTCGGCAACTGGGGCGGCAGCGGCGACTGGCAGGGCGGCCATCTCATCGCCTCCTCCTTCTCCGGCTCCAGCATGCGCTACAACCTGGTCCCGATGCGCGGCAGGCAGATCAACCAGGGCCTGATGCTGCGCGTCGAGAACGGCGCCCGCGCCTGCCTGGCGGCCAAGGGCGGCGCGGTGGCCGACTACCGGGTCCAGGTGCACTATCCCGACGGCACGACGGTGATCCCCGACCGCATCCACGTCTCGATGGCCGCGAAGATCGGCGGGGTGTCCCGGCAGGTCAACGTGACCTTCCCGAACGCCACCCTGTCGGCCGGCGACCTGGACTCCTGGCACACGAAGATCGGCAACGCGTTCCGGGCGGCGCACTGCATGAGCGGCTCTGACAAGGCGTAGCCACCGGCGTTGTGGGAACCCTGCATGCGGGATCGACCCGTTCTGGTGTGGGATCGTCCTCATGACGAACGCAGGAAGACAGCGACGGTTCCCCACCGGCGACCTGGCCAGGATCGCGGTGTTCGCCGCGCTGATCGCGGTGCTGGGCGCGCCGGGCGCGGTCAACGTCTTCGGCAACGGGGTGCCGATCACGCTGCAGACGCTGGGCGTCATGCTGGCCGGGGCCGTGCTCGGGGGCTGGCGGGCGGCGCTGGCGGTGGTCGTGCTGCTGGTCCTGGTCGCGGCCGGGCTGCCGCTGCTGGCGGGCGGGCGCGGCGGGCTGGGCGTGTTCACCGCCGCCTCCGCCGGGTTCCTGATCGGCTGGGTTCCCGGGGCCGCGGTCACCGGGCTGCTGGTGGAGCGGGCGGGCCGGACGCCGGGTCTCCTGCGGCTGCTTGTGGCCTGCGCGGTGGGCGGGATCGGGGTGGTCTACCTGGTCGGGGTGCCGGTGCAGGCGCTGGTGACCGGGCTGCCGCTGACCAAGGTGATGGGCCTGACCGCCCTCTTCCTGCCGGGTGACGCGCTCAAGGCGGTGGTGGCCGCGCTGGTGGCCCGGGGCACGCAACGCGCCTATCCCGACGCCGTTCCCGCCGTGCACCGCGAGCGGGTGCGCTGATGCCCGTCGCCGAGCACATCCTGCGGCACGCTGCCGAGAGCCCGTCGCGGGTCGCGCTGCGCGGTCCGCGCGGCAGCCTGACCTACGCCGAGCTGGCCGAGCGCGTCCAGGGCGGCGCGCGGCATCTGCGGGGGCGGCTTCAAGGGCGGGGCGCGCTGGTCGCCATCGCCCTGGAGGACCCCGTCGAGCTGCTGGCCGCCGTGCTGGCGGCCGATCTGGCGGGCGTGACGCCGCTGGTGGGCGACCCGGGCTGGAGCCCGGAGCGGTGGGCGCGCGTGGCGGCGGCGGCCGGGGCCGACCTGCGGGTCGGCGAGCCGCTGCCGTGCGTTCCGGGCGCGCCGCCGGCGCCCGATCCCCGTCCCGATGACCGGGCGTGGGCGTGCTTCACCTCCGGCAGCACGGGCCGGCCGCGCGCGGTCGTCCGCACCCGCGCCTCCTGGACGCGTTCCTTCCCGCACCTGTGCGAGCTGACCGGGATCGGCCCGGCCGACGTCGTCCTGGTGCCCGGCCCGCTGGTCTCCTCCCTGTACGCCTTCGCGGCCGTGCACACGCTGGCCGTCGGCGCGACCGCCCTGGTGCCGGGCGGGCGGCCGGCGTCGGCGGAGCTGCGGGCGGCGACCGCGATCCACCTGGTGCCGCACCGGCTGCCCGAGGTGCTGGAGCAGGCTCCCGGCCTGCGTACGGCCGTCGTCGGCGGCGCGGCCCTGAGCCCACGGGCGCGGGACCTGGCCGGGCGGGCGGGGGTGCGCGTGGTGTCCTACTACGGCGCGACCGAGCTGTCGTTCGTGGCCTTCGACGCCGACGGGGGCGGGATGCGTCCCTTTCCGGGCGTCGAGATCGAGGTCAGGGCCGAGCCTGGGCGCGCGCTGGGCGAGGTGTGGGCGCGTTCGCCGTGGCTGGCCGAAGGCTATCTGGGCGGCGCGAAGGGTCCGCTGCGCCGCGACGGCCAGGGCTGGATGACGGTGGGCGACCTGGCCGAGCCGTACCGGGCGGGGCAGGTGCTGCGGGTGCGCGGGCGCGGCGACGGCGCGATCCAGACCGGCGGCGCGACTGTCGTCCCCGAGGACGTCGAGGCGGTGCTGCGGAAGGTGCCGGGCGTGGGGGACATCGTGGTGATCGGCTCGCCGCACCCGTCGCTCGGCTCGGTGGTGACCGCGGTGGTCGAGGGCGCCTGCCCGCCGCCGCGCGCGCTGCTGGAGGCCGTCGCCCGCGGCGGGCTGGACGTGGCGCAGCGGCCCCGCCGCTGGTACGCCGTCCCCGCGCTGCCGCGCACCGGGTCGGGCAAGCCCGCGCGCGGCCTGGTGGCCGACCGGCTGGCCGGCGGCGACCCCGAGATCCGGCGGCTGGTCTGACGTGGGCGGACGACCCGTCGTCGTGGCGGCCTGCCGTACGCCGATCGGCACGGCCGGGCACGCCTTCAAGGACGTGACCGTCGACCGGCTGGCCGCCCCCGTGATCCAGGCCGTGACCCAGGCCGTGACCGGTGAGGCCGGCCGACCGGTGGACGACGTCGTGCTCGGCAACTGCATGGGCCCCGGCGGCAACGTGGCCCGGGTGTCGGCGCTGGCGGCCGGGCTCGGCCACGGCGTGCCCGGCCTGACGGTCGACCGGCAGTGCGGCAGCGGGCTGGCGGCGATCCTGGTGGCCGGGCAGGCGGTGGCCGCGGGCGAGATGGACCTGGTGATCGCCGGGGGAGCCGAGAGCGCCTCGACCGCGCCGCTGCGTACGCCGCGCGGCGCCGACCGCCCCTACGAGCGGGCGCCCTTCGCCCCCGACGGTCATCCCGACCCCGACATGGGCCCGGCCGCCGACGCCCTGGCGGCCGCGTACGGCATCAGCCGCGACCGCCAGGACGACTACGCCCGCCTCAGCCACGCCAAGGCGCTGGCCGCCCGCGCCGCGGGCGCCTTCGACCAGGAGATCGTGCCGATCGGCGGGCGGGCGGAGGACCAGCGGCCCAGGGTGCTGCGGGCGGCCTCGCTGGCCCGGCTGCCTGCGGCGTTCGTGCCGGGCGGTACAGTGACGGCCGGTAATTCCTCCCCGGTCAGCGACGGCGCGGCCGCCGTGGCGCTGGTTCCCGAGCGGGCCGGCCTGCCGGGGTTGCGGCTGGTGGCCGGGTCCGTCGTCGGGTGTGATCCGGCGCTGCCCGGGTGGGGTCCGGTGCCCGCGGTCCGCCGGGTGCTGGCACGTGCGGGAGTGGACATGGGACGGGTGGCGGCGGTGGAGATCGTGGAGGCGTTCGCGGCGCAGGTGCTGGCCGTCACCGACGCGCTCGGCCTCGACCCGCTGGAGGCCGACCGTGAGCGGGTGTGCGCCGGCGGGGGCGCGCTGGCGCTCGGCCATCCGTGGGGCGCGACCGGCGCGGTGGTGGTGACCAGGCTCTTCTCCAGGCTGGTGCGCGCCGGGGCGCCGGCGGGCACGCTGGGGCTGGCGGCCGCGGCGGTGGGTGGCGGGCTGGGCGTGGCCGCGCTGTTCGAGGTGGTCGCGTGATCGAGTTCGCCGACGTGCACGTCCGGCTGGGCGGGCGTGACGTGCTGCGCGGCGTCACCGCCAGCCTGAGCGAGCGCCGGGTGGGCGTGGTGGGCGCGAACGGCTCGGGCAAGAGCACACTGGCCCGGCTGATCAACGGCCTGGCGGTGCCCACCTCGGGCGAGGTCACCGTGCTCGGCCTGGACACCCGTCGTCAGGCCGCGCGGATCAGGCGGCGGGTGGGGTTCCTGTTCACCGACCCCGACGCGCAGATCGTCATGCCGACCGTGGCCGAGGACGTCGCCTTCTCCCTGCGCCGCAAGGGCCTGCCGCGCGAGGAGGTCGAGCGCCGCGTGCACGACGTGCTGGCCCGGCACGGCCTGGGCGGGCACGCCGACCATCCCGCACACCAGTTGTCCGGCGGCCAGAAGCAGTTGCTGGCCCTGTGCGCGGTCATGGTGCTCGAACCCGACATCCTGGTCATGGACGAGCCCACGACGCTGCTCGACCTGCGCCATTCGCGGCAGGTGGCCGAGCTGTTGCGGGAGATGCCGCAGCAGGTGGTGGCGGTCACGCATGATCTGCCGCTGCTGGCCGGGTTCGACCGGGTGCTGGTGCTGGACGAGGGCCTGGTGGTCGCCGACGGCTCACCGGCCGAGGCGATCGGCCACTACACCGAGCTGATGGCGTGAACGGGCTCACCGGCGCGTACGTGCCGGGCGGTTCGTGGCTGCACCGGCTGCCGGCCTCGGTCAAGCTGGCGGGGCTGGCGTTGTCGTGCACGGCGCTGGTGCTGCTGCGCCCGCCTGTGGCGCTGGCGGGGGCGGCGGTCGTGGCGGCGGCACTGTACGCGTCGGCGCGGGTGGGGGGCCGGGCGGCGTGGGCGCAGGTCAGGCCGGTGCGCTGGTTCGCGGTGGTGCTGTTCGTCGTGCAGCTGGTGTTCGCGGACCTGGACGCGGCGGTGTCCTCGACGTTGCGGGTGGTGCTGGCCGTGGCGCTGGCGGGGCTGGTGACGCTGACCACGCGGACGGCCGACATGCTGGCGACGCTGGAGCGCGGCCTGTCGCCGGTCCGGTTGGTGGGGCTGGACCCGTTCCGGCTGTCGTTGCTGCTCTCGCTCACCGTGCGCAGCGTGCCGGTGGTGGCGTCGCTGGCGACGCGGGTGCGGGAGGCGCAGCGGGCGCGGGGGGTGGAGCGCAGCGTGCGGGCGTTCGCGGTGCCGCTGGTGGTGGGCGCGCTGCGGCACGCGGACGCGCTGGGCGAGGCCCTGTCGGCCCGTGGCCTCGACGACTGAGCCCGCACTTCATCACAAAGCGAACATAAGGCAGTTACAACTTACACCTGCACTTTTGGGCAAATATAGCCTTCTTGCGTAAATAAACGACAAAGCGGACGTCGATCGTTCGTTGCGCAAGGAGTCCTTCCCCCGTGCTGCCCACAAGAGCACTGCTCGCCGCCTGCCTGCTGGCCCCCCTTCCCGCCGTCCTGCCGGGCACGGCGCACGCGGCCGCGTACTGCTCGCTCCCCGACACCCCCGCCCTCACCGCCCAGGAGTCGGGGCCGCGTGAGGGCTACCTGGCCGGATCGGGCAGCGACGCCTTCGTGGACTGGATCTACCCCAGCCCGCGCCCGGCGGCCAAGGAGCCGACGGCGGCCCAGCGCCGCGACTACGCCGGCTTCCCCAACCTCACCGCCGTCGACGTCGTCAGGCCCGACGGCACGCCCGGCCAGAAGCTGATCGCCACCTGGTCCACCAACGTGGACGCGGTCATGGCCCAGACCAGCGGCATGGCCGTCTCCGACGACGGCGGCCTGACCTTCGGCCCGCCGCGCGCCACCCCGCTGCGCGAGGCCCCGGTGCAGCTGCACGACGGCCGCCTGTTCGGCACCGCCTACTACCTGACGAAGGTCGACGCCCGCACCAACGAGCTGGACGTCCACACCTCCACCGACCTCGGCCAGACCTGGGACACCGCCAGGGCCACCTTCACCAGCCCCGACGAGCTGGTCGGCGGCGGCGTGGCGCACGGCGTGCCGGTGCAGCTCGCCGACGGGACCGTCCTGGTGACCGTCTACGCCCGTTACACCGTCACCGGCGGCAAGAACCAGGCCGAGCTGTACGCCAGTGCCGACGGCGGCAGCACCTTCGCCCGCCGCGGCGTCATCGCCCGCCCGGCCGGGGAGACGACCTACAACGAGACGGCCGTCGAGCAGACCGCCGACGGCAGCCTGCTGGCCGTCATGCGCAAGGACGGCGGCACCTACTCCACGCTGGCCTGGAGCCGCTCCACCGACGAGGGCCGCACCTGGTCGGCGGTGCGTGACCTGCAGCTTTCCGGGCAGAGCTGCACGGTGCGCGGCGTGGCCCCGCGCCTGCTGCTCATGCCCAACGGCGTGCTGGTGCTCAGCGCGGGCCGTCCGGACAACTGGCTGGCGATCTCCTCCGACGGCCGCGGCGACTCCTGGACGCAGCAGCGCGTGACGTACCACAACCGCGACGGCGTCTACGACACGCACGGCTTGTCCGGTTACACGGCGCTGGCCGCCGTCGGCACGAACCGGCTGGTGCAGGTCTTCGACAACTGCAAGCTGCCCGGCGTCAACGCCGGCGGGACGCTGAACGAGACCGCCTGCCCGGCGAGCGGCACGTTCGAGAACGGCGGCTGGTACGGCGTCAGGCGCCGCCACCTGGACGTCCTGGCGCCCGGCGCGGGCCGGATCGACCTGGCCGCCAAGCAGCGTGCCGGCGAGCTGACCGTCGAGACGAACATGACCTGGGCCGGCGCGAACCGGCCGCGGGTGCGTCCCGACGGCGCCTTCGACGGCAGCACCGCCTATTGGTCGAGCGCCGTCTCCCAGGGGCCCGGCGAGTACGTCGTGCACCTGGACCGCGAGCAGACCTTCAACCGGATCGGCCTCAGCCTGCGCCCGGGGCATCCGGCCTCCGCCCGCGTCTACGTCTCCAAGGACGGCGCCGACTGGGGCCCCGCGGTGGCCACGGTCAGCGGGCGCACCGACTACGCGCTGCGCTACCAGCCGGTCAACGCCGCCGGCCGGCACGTCAAGGTCGTCGTGGACGCCACGCAGGGCTGCGACGCCGAGATCGGCCAGAGCTGCGCGATGCTGAACGAGGTCGAGCTGTACTCCACGACCGACACCTTCGACAACGACCCGATCTGGCTGCGTCCGCGCGGCTACCAGAGCCTGTCGGCGGCGTGGGTGTCGCCGTACGAGGTGGGCGCCGACCGCGCACTGACCCTGTCCGACAAGTCCACCACCCTCATGGCCAAGGCCGCCCGCACCACGACCGCGAGCGCCCGCAAGACCCTGGAGTTCCGCTACCGGCCGGTCAGCGTGACCAACTCCTTCCTGTTCACGGTGACCAGCGGGACGACCTCGGCCTACCACCTGAGCATCAGCAGGGCCGGCGCGGTCAGCCGCTACGACGCCGCCACCAAGAAGTGGACGACGCTGGCCCCCGCCGGGACGGTCGGCGAGGGCTGGACCAGGATCCGCCTGGAGGCCACCACGTCCGCCGCCACCCTGTACGCCGGTGACCGCCAGATCGCCACGCTGCCCCGCACCGCCGCCGTGACCTCGATGGACGGCTACGCCTTCAGCAGCGCGGGCACCGCCCCCACCGGCGACGAGGCGCTGTTCGACGACGTGCGCTTCGAGGATCGCTGACCTCGCGTGGCGGCGCGGGAGCGTGCCCGCGCCGCCACCCTGGCCTGCCTTGCGCCGCCTCGACGGGCCGTGTCTATGATCGCGCCATGCCTCCCCTGACGCTTCCCCGCCAGCACGCCCGGACGGCCCGCTTCACCTACGGCGTCCCGCGGAACTTCACGATCTCCCCGGACGGCGCGCGCGTGATCTTCCTGCGGTCCTCCTCGGGCGAGGACCCGGTGCACCGGCTGTGGTCGTTCAGCGTGGCCACGGGGGAGGAGCGCCTGCTGGCCGACCCGGGCACGCCGACGCCCGGCGCGCGGCCGTCGGAGGCCGAGCGGGCCCGCAGGGAACGCACCCGCGAGCAGGCCTCCGGCATCGTGGCCTACGCCACCGACGCGGCCGTCACCAAGGCCGTCTACGCGGCCGAGGGCGCGCTGCACACCGTCGACCTGCTGACCGGCGAGGTGACGGCGCTCGGCCTGAGCGGTTCCGACCCGCGGCTCGACCCGACCGGCGAGCACGTCGCGTTCGTCTCCGGCGGCGCGCTGCACGTCGGCGAGCGGCCGCTGCTGGTCCCCGACGGCACCGACGTGACGTGGGGGCTGCCCGAGCACGTGGCCGGCGAGTCGATGGGCCGCCACCGCGGCTACTGGTGGGCGCCCGACGGGAGCCGGCTGCTGGCCGCCCGGGTGGACAACGCGGCGGTGCAGAAGTGGTGCCTGGCCGAGCCGGCCGAGCCCGGCAGGCCGCCGCGGACCATGGCCTACCCGCCGGCCGGCACGCCCAACGCCGACGTGTCGTTGTGGCTGGTCACGCTGGAGGGTCGGCGCACCCGGTTGGTGTGGGACCGCGCGGCCTTCGAGTACGTGGCGGCGGTGTCGTGGACCGGTCAGGGCCTGCTGGTGCTGGTGCAGAGCCGTGACCAGCGCACCACCCGCGTCCTGGAGGTCGATCCGGCCACCGGCGCGACCACCCTGGTGCGCGAGGACACCGACGACGCCTGGCTGGAGCTGGTGGGCGGCGTGCCGTCGCGCACGGCCTCGGGCGAGCTGGTCTGGACGGTCGACCGCGACGACACCCGCCGCCTGATGGTGGGCCAGGACGTGGTGACCCCGCCCGGCCTCCAGGTGCTGCAGATCCTGGCCGTCGACGGCGACACCGTGCTCTTCCAGTGCTGCGAGGAGCCGACCGAGCGACACCTGTGCACCTGGTCCAGGGCCGAGGGCCTGGTCAGGGTGACCGCCGAGCCGGGCGTGCACACCGGCACGCGCGCCGGCGGGGCGACGGTCGTGGTGCGCCGCGCCCTGGAGGAGCACGGCGTGCGGGTGAGCGTGGGCGATCGGGTGATCGCCTCCCACGGCGCGGTGCCGGTGCTGCGGCCGCGGGTGGAGCTGGTGTCGCTGGGCAAGCGCGACCTGCGTACGGCGGTGCTGTTCCCGTCCGGGCACGTGCCGGGGTCGGGGCGGCTGCCGGTGCTGCTGTCGCCGTACGCCGGGCCGATGGCCGCGCGGGTGCTGCGCGGCCTGGACGGCTTCGCGATCGAGCAGTGGTTCGCCGAGCAGGGCTTCGCCGTGCTGGTGACCGACGGGCGGGGCACGCCGGGGCGGGGGCCGGCCTGGGAGCGCGCGGTGCGCTTCGACAAGCTGAGCGCCGCGCTGGAGGACCAGGCCGACGCGCTGCTGGCCGCCGGTGCCCGCCATCCCGACCTGGACCTGGGCCGGGTGGCGATCCGCGGCTGGTCCTACGGCGGTTATCTGTCGGCGGCGGCCGTGCTGCGCCATCCCGACGTCTTCCACGTGGCCGTGGCGGGCGCGCCGGTGACCGATGCCCGCCTGTACGACACCCACTGGCAGGAGCGTTACCTGGGCCACCCCGACGAGCATCCCGAGGCCTACGACCGCTGCTCGCTGCTGCCCGACGCGCCCCGGCTGACCCGTCCGCTGATGCTGGTGCACGGGCTGGCCGACGACAACGTCTTCGCCGCCCACACGCTGCGCCTGTCGGCGGCGCTGCTGGCCGCGGGCCGCCCGCACACCGTTCTGCCGCTGAGCGGCGTGACGCACATGACCCCCCAGGAGGACGTGGCCGAGAGCCTGCTGCTGCTGGAGCTGGAGTTCCTGCGCCGCCATCTTCCCCAGGTTTGACTTATATAAGGCTGTCCTGAAACACTGAGGTCGTGCACGCGTTCGACGTCCTCGGGGATCCGGTCCGCCGCCGGATCCTGGAGCTGCTGGCCGGCGGCGAGCAGAGTTCCGGCGAGGTCACCTCAGTCATCCAGCGAGAGTTCGGCATCTCGCAGCCGGCGGTCTCCCAGCATCTGAAGGTGCTGCGCGACAACGGGTTCGCCAGCGTGCGGGCCGAGGGCACGCGACGGCTCTACGCCGTGCAGGCCGCGCCGCTGCGCGAGGTCGACCTCTGGCTCGACCGTTTCCGCGGGTTCTGGGACCAGCGCCTCGACGCGCTGGCCACCGAGCTGGCGCGGGGCAGAAGAAAGAAGCACGATGGACAGCCTTGACGAGATATCCCGGATCAGGCGCGAGCTGAAGGACGGCGAGCGCAAGACCGTGTCACTGACCCGCCGCTACGACGCGGAGGTGGAGGACGTCTGGGACGCCTGCACCGACGGCGAGCGCATCGCCCGCTGGTTCATGCCCGTCTCGGGCGACCTGCGGCTGGGGGGCACGTACCAGCTGGAGGGCAACGCGGGCGGGGAGATCCTCGACTGCGAGCCGCCCTCCTACCTCAGGGTGAGCTGGCTGTTCGGGCCCGACCCCGGCTTCTCCGAGGTCGAGGTGCGCCTGTCGCCCGAGGGCGGGGGCACCCTGTTCGAGCTGCGCCACACCGCCGAGGTGCCGCCGGAGATGTGGGGCCGGTACGGGCCCGGGGCGGTGGGCGTGGGCTGGGACCTCGCGCTTCTGGGCCTGGGCCTGCACCTCTCGGGTGCGCCGCTGCCCGACAAGGCCGGTTTCGAGCTGACCGGCGAGGGCCGGAGCTACATCACGGCCAGCAGCAGGGCGTGGGGCGAGGCGTTCGAGCAGGCGGGGGCCTCGCCCGAGTCCGCCGCCACCGCGGTCGCCGCCACCACCGACTTCTACCTACCGACGGAGGACCAGTCATGAGCCAGAAGACCACGACGTTCCTGATGTTCCAGAACCGCGACGCCGAGGAGGCGATGAACTTCTACGTGTCGCTGTTCGAGGACTCCAAGGTGGTGGCCGTCTCCCACTACGGCCCCGGCGGGCCGGGGCCCGAGGGCACCGTCATGCATGCCACGTTCACCCTGGCCGGCCAGGAGTACATGTGCATCGACAGCAGTGAGCAGCACGCGTTCGGCTTCACCCCCTCGATGTCGATCTGGGTCGCGTGCGACACCGAGGAGGAGATCGACCGGCTGTACGCGGCGCTGCTGGAGGGCGGCCAGCCGTTGATGCCGATCGGCTCGTACGGCTTCAGCACCAAGTTCGGCTGGGTCAACGACCGCTTCGGCGTGTCCTGGCAGCTCAACCTGGCCTGACGGCCGCGACGGGGGTGTCGAGGAATGGGCCGCCGGCCAGGTCGCCCGCGGTGACCAGGACGTGGTCCACGGGGCCGGCCTCGTCCAGCACGCGTCGCAGGTCGTGTTCGTCGCTGCCGTCCGCGGCGATGCCCGTCACGGTGCCTATCGCGGCGGCGGAGGTGCGGACTCGGTCCACGGCGGCGGCCAGGCGGTCGCGGTCGCGGGCCACCAGCGGGTCTGGTGGCGTGGAACTTCGCGGCCCCGCAGATGCGCCGGCTCATCCTCGACGAGCCCGATCCCGGCCGGGCGCCGGCCCGCCGCCGCGCGGCGGTCGTGGAGGCGGCGCGCGCCCTGGCGGCGGCCCACGTCCCCGTCCCCGCCGGCTGAGGGGGGCGAGTAGGGTGAGTAAGTGTTCACCCACCCTCTCGCGAAGGGCACGACATGAGGCTCGTCATCTTCGGCGCGACCGGCCGCACCGGGCTCGAACTCGTCCGTCAGGCGCTCGACCTGGGCCACGAGGTCACCGCCGTCGTCCGTGATCCCGCCCGGCTGCCGGACGGGCTGCGCGGCCGCGTCGAGACCGTGACCGCCGACCTGGCCGACCCGCAGGCCATCGCCCCGGCGATCAAGGGCCGGGACGCCGTCCTGATCGCGCTCGGCCCGCGCGGGCGCGGCCCGACCACCGTGCACTCGTCGAGCATGCGCTCGATCACCCAGGCGATGGCGCGCGTCTCGGTCCGGCGGGTGCTGCTGGTGAGCGCCGCGGGCCTGGTCGCCGACGCCGGTGACGGCGCGGTCACCCGGTACGTGCTCAAGCCCCTCATCCTGCAGCCGCTGCTCAAGAACTCCTACACCGACCTGGCCGAGTCCGAGCGCCTGCTGCGCGCCTCGGGCCTGGACTGGACGATCGTGCGCCCGTCGCGCCTGCTCGACGGCGGGCTCACCGGCCGTTACCGCACGGCCCGGGATCTCAACCTGCGCGGGGGCCGCTCCACCACCCGCGCCGACCTGGCCGACTGTATGCTGAAGCTGGCCGCCGACCCGACCTCGGCGGGGCACGTGGTGTCGGTGGCCACGTAGCAGGGCTTCAGGCCGCGATCGAGGCCAGGAAGTCGTCGAGCAGGGCCGTCTGGGTCTCTTCGGGGAAGCGTCCGGGGTCGAACAGCGCCTGGACGACGAGCCCGTGGACGAAGGCCACGGCACTGGCCGCCAGCCGTTCGGGGTCGGCCGCCGGAGGCAGTTCGCCGAGGTCGCGGGCGGCCTCCAGATGGGCGCGCAGCGCCGATCGCAGCCGGGTGTAGCGGGCGGCCTGGCCGGCGCCGAGGTCGTCGTCGGCCAGGGCCAGGTCCCATGAGCTGACCCAGATGCGGTTGCGGGCGACGTCGGCGGGGGCCAGCGGCAGGATGTCGAGCAGCGCGGCCCGCAGGGCGGCCAGGCCGGCGGCGGGGGCCCGGCGCCGGGGGCGGCCGGCCGTGCGCCGCTCCAGCAGGTCGAGCGCGTGCCCGACCAGGGCCCGCTTGGTGGGGAAGTAGTGCATGAGCAGGCCGGTCGAGACGCCCATGGCGGCGGCGACGGCGCGCAGGGTGAGCCCGCCGAACCCCTTGTCGGCCAGCACCTGCCAGACCGCCTGTGAGACGTCCTCGCGGCGGGCTTCACGGTCTCCGGCTGCGGGTGGCATGCTGCTACCTTACATACCGAACGCTCGTTACGTACCTTGGACGGTGTCCGTGTTCACACTGCCGCTCGGCGACGACGCCGAGCTCCGCCCGCTGGAGCCCTGGCAGGCCCAGGAGTTCCTGGACCACATCGACCGCGCCCGCCCCTTGGTGGACCCGTGGATCCCGTGGGCCGAGCGCAGCACCGACCTGGCCTCGGCCACGGCCGTCCTGCAGCGCTATGCCGACGACCAGGCCGGCGACGGCGCCCGCATCTACGGGATCTGGCTGGCCGGCACGCTGGTCGGCGGCGTCATGTTCACCCGGTTCGACGCGGTCTCGGGGGTGTGCGAGATCGGCTGCTGGCTGGAGGCGGCCGGGACGGGCCGTGGGCTGGTGACCCGGGCCTGCCGGCTGCTGATCGACTGGGCGTTCGCCGAGCGCGGCATGGCGCGCGTGGAATGGTGGGTCTCGCCGGGCAACACGCGCAGCGTCGAGGTGGCGCGCCGGCTCGGGATGACCCGCGACGGCGTGCTGCGCAAGCGTTTCCCGTACCGGGGCGAGCGGCAGGACAGCGAGGTCTGGTCGCTGCTGGCCGACGACGGGCCGCCCTGCGGCGTCAAGGCCGAGCTCGACGGGCTGATGGCGGCGTTCATGGGCGCCTTCACCAACACCGGCGGACGCCGCCCCGACGTCGGCGTCGTGCGCGACCTGTTCGTCCCGCAGGCGCTGATCGTCAACAACACCGGGCCCGAGCCCGTGGTCCACGACCTGGACGGCTTCGTCGAGCCCCGGCAGCGCATCCTCACTGACGGGACGCTGACCGAGTTCCGCGAGTGGGAGGTCGCCGAGCGCACCGAGATCTTCGGGTCGGTGGCGCACCGGTTCAGCGACTACCGCAAGTCCGGCGTCCGGGACGGCGTGCCGTTCGAGGGCGGGGGTCGCAAGACCACCCAGTTCGTCCGGACGCCCGCCGGGTGGCGGATGAGCTCGATGGCCTGGGACGACGAATAAGGCCGGGTCAGGCGGCCACCTTGTCCAGGAAGGAACGCACGTTGGCGTGCGTGCGGGCGATCTTCTCCGCCGGCGTCAGCGACTCGTCCACGACGCCGGCGCCCGCGGCCTGCTTCCTGCCACGCAGGTAGAGGGGGCAGGCCAGGTCGGCGCACAGGTACTGGCCGACGGTGTTGCCCTGGCGGCCGGGCTCGCCGGTGCGGCGGGCGGTCATCAGGGCGACGCCGCCGCTGGTGTGGGTGGTCAGGCAGAAGGAGCACATGCTGCGCGAGGTGAAGGCCCGCGGGGCGCCGGAGGTCACGCGCAGGGCGACGCCCACGATGGCCTCGTCGCGTTCGGCGACCAGGTAGGCGCGCTCGGGGGCGCCGGGATCTCGCCAGCCGAGGAAGTCGAGGTCGTCCCAGGGCAGGTCGGCCAGTTCCCTGGGCAGGCCGACGCGTTTGGCCTCGCCTTTGGTGCAGTTGATGAACGACGTGCGGATGTCGGGTTCGGTCAGCGGTCTCATGGTTGTGGAGGCTAGCCGTTCTTAACGGTAGTATGCAAATACTTAAAGCCTTTAAGGAGGGGTGCCGTCGTGGCCCGCGCCGGAGTGACCGTCGACCGTCTGACCAGGGCGGCCGCGGACCTGGCCGACGAGGTCGGCTTCCAGAACGTGACCGTCTCCGCGCTCGCCCGCGGCTTCGGCGTCAAGCCCGCCGCCCTGTACGCGCACGTCAAGGACCTCCAGGAGCTGCGGCTCAGGGTGGCGGAGCTGGCCTTGGGCGAGATGGCCGACCGGGCCGCCGCCGCGCTGGCCGGCCGGTCGGGCAAGGAGGCGCTGGTGCCCTTCGCCAACGCCTACCGCGGCTACGCCAAGGAACATCCGGGCCGGTACGCCGCCACCCAGCTGGAGCTCGACTCCGAGTCGCTGGACGTCAGCGCGGGCCGCCGCCACGCGGAGCTGACGCGGGCCGTCCTGCGCGCCTACGGCCTGTCCGAGCCCGACCAGACCGACGCGCTGCGCATGATGAGCAGCACGCTGCACGGTTACGTGACGCTGGAGACGGCCGGCGGGTTCCGCCGTCATCCCCGCGACGTGGAGTCCTCCTGGTCCAGGACGCTGGACGCCCTGGACGCCGTCCTGCGGAACTGGCCCCCGGCCTGAGGACCGGCCTGAGGACCGGGCTCAGACGGCCGCCCACAGCTGGGCCTTGTTGGTCAGCCCCGGCGAGCACGGGAAGATCTTGACGAAGGTGTCCAGGGTGTCCAGGCAGCTTCCCGACGCCAGGGCCGAGCGGATCTGGTTGAACCCCGAGCCCTTGACGAACGGCACCCCGCCCAGCGTGAACCATCTGACGGCGGGGTCGGACTCGCCGCAGGCCCGTTCCACCACCTGCGCGCCGAACCCGGCCGATTCGGCCGCCACGCACATCCGGGTCAGCGGGTTGCGCAGCAGGAACGCGTCCCCGGCCAGCGGGAGGATCTCCCACTGCTGCTCGTTGACGCTGTGGCAGGTGAAGCGCTGCAGCCGGGCACCGGGGACGAAGATGTCGTCCTCGGTCCGGATGTCGAGGCATTTGCTCTGTTCGGCCTCCTTGACGTGGACGGGCGTCGCGGCGTGGGCGGTGGCGGGGATCAGGCCGAGGGCGAGCGCGGCGCCCAGCGCGTACCCGATCCGGCGCAGGTGTCTCATGGGGGTCTCCTTCTGGTCGTTGCGAGTGTCCATCTGTCTGGGCGTTCCATGGCGTTCCATCGGGGTGCGTGTTGGCCGCGGGGCCGCCGGTGCCGCACAGTGGCCGGGTGAGCGATGTGACGACGGATCAGGCCCTGTCCGGCGGCGTGGGCGGGGCGGCCGCGCTGGAGCCGCTGCTGCGTGACGTGCTGGCCGCCCTGGCCGAGGGCGCGCGACGGCGGGCCGGTCCGCTGCCCGCCGGCACGCCCGGTGAGCTGGCGGTCGAGGTGGCGCGGGCGTTCGCGTCGGAGGGCGGCGGCCTGACGGCGCTGACCGAGCTGCTGGCCTACGGGAGCGCCGATCCGGCCGATCCGTTCTGCGCGGCGCATCTGCACTGTCCGCCGCTGGCCGTGGCGGTGGCGGCCGATCTGGCGGTCTCGGCGCTCAACCCGTCGCTGGACTCCTGGGACCAGGCGCCGGCCGCGACCGCGCTGGAGACGTCGCTGCTGGCCGAGCTGGCCGATCTGGTGGGGTTCGGGTCGGCGGCGGCCGGCGTGCTGACCTCGGGCGGCACCGAGTCCAACCTGATGGGCCTGATGCTGGCCAGGGACGCGGTGGTGGGCCGGGCGGCGGGCGACAGGGTCGAGCTGGCGGGCCTGCCGGGGCGGGGGCCCGCCGGCTCGGCCCGGCCGCGAGTCTTCGCCTCCGAGGCGGCGCACTTCTCCGTCCGGCGGGCCGCGGCGCTGCTCGGGCTCGGGGAGGAGGCGGTGGTGGCCGTCCCGGCCGACCGGGAGCTGCGGATGGACGCCGGCGCGCTGGCGGGGGCGCTGGGGGCGAGCGTGCGGCGTGGGGAGCTGCCGGTGGCGGTGGTGGCCACGGCGGGCACGACGGACACCGGGGCGATCGACCCGTTGCGGGCGTGCGCGGCGCTGGCCGCCGAGCACGGCGCCTGGCTGCACGTCGATGCCGCCTACGGTGGTGGCGCGCTGCTGTCGGACCGGCTCGCGCCGCTCCTGGACGGTCTCGCGCTGGCCGACTCGGTGTCGCTGGACTGGCACAAGCTCGGCTGGCAGCCGGCCGCGGCGGGGGTCTTCCTGGTGCGCCGGGCCGAGACGTACGCGTCGCTGGCCCGGCGGGCGGCCTACCTCAACCCCGCCGACGACGAGGAGGCCGGTTACCCGAGCCTGCTGGGGTACTCGCTGCGCACCACGCGGCGGGCCGACGCGTTCAAGATCGTGGTGACGTTGCGCACGCTGGGCCGGGCGGGGCTGGGCCGCCTGGTGGAGGCCTGCCATGACCTGGCCCGGCACGGCGCGGCGGCGGTGCGCGCCCATCGGCGGCTGGAGCTGCACGCCGATCCGGTGCTGACCGCGTTCCTGTTCCGGTACGTGCCGGCCGATCCGGCGCGCTCGGACGAGGTGAACGCGGGGTTGCGGCGCAGGCTGCTGCGGGAGGGGCGGGCGGTGGTGGGGCGTACCGAGCTGCCGGGGTCGGGGCCGGGGCGGGTGCGGCTCAAGCTGACCCTGCTCAACCCGTACGCCACGCCGGCCGACCTCGACCGGCTGGTGGCGACGGTGGCGGCGGCGGGCGAGGCCGAGGAGCTCGCCCCCTGACCGGCCCCACCCCGGCCCGCCATCCCGGAGCCTTCAGCATCGCGGCCCCACCCCGACGCCCCGTCTGTTCGGGGCGCCGGCGCGGCGGGGTCAGAGGAGGAGGGTGGAGGGGTCGCGTTCCGGGGGGCCCGCGGGCCACCAGTGGCCGTCGTGGCGGGTGAAGGGGTACCAGCGGCCGTCGCGGCCGTAGCGGACCTGGCGGGGGCCGAGGGTCCAGCGGTTGCGCCAGGTCTCCAGGCCGGGCGGGGGTTCGCCGTCCCAGCCGGACTCCAGCAGCGCCTGCGCTCTGGCCAGGTCCTGGCGGGGCGGCGTCCAGGGGGTTTCGAGGGCGTCGAGGCCGGGGGCGCCGCCGTAGCGCCAGGCCTGGACGGCGGGTTCCAGGCCGAGGTCGAGGTCGTGCTCGGCGGCCAGGCGGACGCGGTCCTGGTGTTCGGTCAGCGGTTCCAGGCGGCCGCGCTGCAGGATCTGGCGGGCGCGGCCGGCGGCGGAGGCGGCCAGCACGGCCAGGGCGGCCACGTCCACGCCGGGTGCGGGGTCCAGGGCCAGGGGGGTGAAGGCGGTCTCGTGCGGCGGGGGTTCGGGAAGCGGCGGCCGGCCGACCGCGAACGCCTGCGCCGCGGGCACGCCACCGGCCGCGGAAGTGGTCCCCGCGCCGGCGGCGGGGGGCTGGGCCGGGGGCAGGTGGCGGGTCTGCAGGGCCTCGATCAGGTCCCGCTCGCCGCGTCCGCGCAGCAGCAGCAGGACGAACGGGTCGCCGTCCAGCAGCCAGGACGCCTGGTAGCACAGGGCGGCGGCGTGCTTGCACGGGTGTCCCCAGTCGGGGCAGGAGCATTCGGGTTCCAGGTCGCCGACGGTGGGCAGCAGCGGCACGGCGGCGTCCTCGGCGGCCTCGACCAGGTCGTGCGGGACGTCGCGGTCGAGCAGGGCGGCGATGTGCCCGGCCTTGGCGGCGACCTGGTCCAGGAAGCGTTCCCAGGCGGCGTCGGTGAGCTGTTCGACGCGGACGACGGTGTCGTACTCGTGCTCGGTGACGGCGGCGAGCCTGCCGGGGCTGACGGTGATCGGGCCGACCTGGCCGGTCTTGGCGTAGGCGCGGCCCTTGCGCAGCAGGGTCTGGTCGAGCGAGGTGTCCTCCAGGGCCTTGATCCACGCCTGGCCCCACCAGGTGGTGGCGAAGCGGGCGCCGGCGCGTTGCGGGGGGAAGGCGGCGAATCCGCGTACGGCGGTCATCTGAGCTCCACGAGTGCGGCGAGTTCGGCGTCGGTCAGCTCGGTGAAGGCGGCCTCGCCGGAGGCCAGGACGGCGTCGGCGAGCGAGCGCTTGGCGCTCAGCATGGCGGCGATGCGGTCCTCGATCGTGCCTTCGGCGATGAGGCGGTGCACCTGGACGGGCCGGGTCTGGCCGATGCGGTAGGCGCGGTCGGTGGCCTGGTCCTCCACGGCGGGGTTCCACCAGCGGTCGTAGTGGATGACGTGGTCGGCGCGGGTGAGGTTGAGGCCGGTGCCGGCGGCCTTGAGGGAGAGCAGGAAGACGGGGGCGTGGCCGTCCTGGAAGCGGGCGACCATCTCCTCGCGGCGGGCGACCGGGGTGCCGCCGTGCAGGAGCTGGGTGCCGACGCCGCGGCCGGTCAGGTGTTTGTCCAGGAGCCGGGCCATGGCGACGTACTGGGTGAAGACCAGCACGGCGCCGTCCTCGGCGAGGATCGTGTCGACGAGCTCGTCGAGGAGTTCGAGCTTGCCGGAGCGGCCGGTCAGCCGGGGGGACGATTCGTGCAGGTAGTGGGCGGGGTGGTTGCAGATCTGCTTGAGCCCGGTCAGCAGTTTGACGATCAGGCCGCGTCGGGCCATGCCCTTGGCGTTCTCGATCTGGGTCATGCTCTCGCGGACGACGGCCTCGTACAGGGCGGCCTGTTCGGTGGTGAGGGGGACGGGCCGGTCGGTCTCGGTCTTGGGCGGCAGTTCGGGGGCGATGCCGGGGTCGCTCTTGCGGCGGCGCAGCAGGAACGGGCCGACGAGCCTGGCCAGCCGGGCGGCGGTGTCGGCGTCGCCGGACTCGACCGGTTTGGCCCAGCGGGCCCTGAAGCGGGTCAGGGGGCCGAGCAGGCCGGGGGTGGTCCAGTCGAGGACGGCCCACAGTTCGGACAGGTTGTTCTCCACGGGCGTGCCGGTGAGGGCGACGCGGGCGGCGGCGGGGATCTCGCGCAGCGCCTTGGCGGTGCCGGAGGCGGGGTTCTTGACGTGTTGGGCCTCGTCGGCGACCAGCAGGCCCCAGGGGTGGGCGCCGAGGGTGGCGGCGTCCAGGCGCATGGTGCCGTACGTGGTGAGCACGAACCCGTCGTCGGCCAGGGTGCGGGCGGCGCCGTGGTAGCGGCGGACCGGGACGCCGGGGGCGAACCTGGTGATCTCGCGTTCCCAGTTGCCCAGCAGCGAGGCCGGGCAGACGACGAGGGTGGGGCCGGTGCCGGCGCGGTGCAGGTGGAGCGCGATCAGGGTGATGGTCTTGCCCAGGCCCATGTCGTCGGCCAGGCAGCCGCCCAGGCCGAGCGAGGTCATCCTGGCCAGCCAGCGCAGCCCTTGGAGCTGGTAGTCGCGCAGGGTGGCGGCCAGGCCGGGCGGCGGGTCGACGGGGTCGGGGTCGGTGAGCCGGTCGCGCAGGTCGGCGAGCCAGGCGGTGGGCTCGACGGGGATCTGTTCCGGTTCGCCTTCGGCGTCGATCTCGACCGTGCCGGTGAGCGCGGCGCCGAGCGCCTGGAGGCCGGTGAGGGGTTTGAGGTCGCGCAGGCGGGCCTTGCGGGCCAGGCCGGGTTCGATGAGCACCCATTGGTCGCGCAGCCGTACGACGGGCCGGTGGGACTCGGCCAGCAGGTCCATCTCGGCGGCGCTCAGCGGGGCGCCGCCGAGGGCGAGCCGCCAGTTGAAGCTGGTCAGGTGGTGGCCGCCCAGGAAGGAGGGCAGGTCGGAGGGCGCGCTGTCGCGTTCGCCGACGACGGCGTGGGCGCTCAGGCCGCGGACGAGGGAGCGCGGCCAGTGGACCTCGACGCCGGCGGCGGTGAGCCGGTCGGTCGCGCCGGTCAGCAGGTCCTCCACGTCGCCGTCGGTGAGGGCGAGCTCGTCGGGGACGGCGTGGTCGAGCAGCCGTTCCAGGCGGGGCCAGGCGCGGGCGGCGCGGCGCAGGGCGAGGGTGACCTCGATCCTGGCGCCGGGGCCGAACCCGGGGTCGTGTCCTTGCCACAGGTCGGCGGCGTCCACGACGAGCGAGGGGTCGGCCAGGCCGTGCACCTGGACGACGGCCCGGAAGTCGGCCTGGGCCAGGTCGTCGGTCTCCAGCCGGAGCGAGAGCCGGACGCCGGAGTCGAGCCCCGCCGAGACCTCCTGGGCCCAGGGCCGCAGGTGGGGCACCTTGACGGGTTTGACGGCGGCGAAGGCGGTGGTGCCGGTGGCGCGTACGGCTCCGGGCGAGCGGGGCATGGCGTCGGCCACGGCGTCGAGGAAGGCGCGCACGAGCGGCTCGGCGTCGGGCAGCAGCAGGTCGCCCACGGGGAGGGCGCGGGCGGCGGCGGGCATGGCCTCGGCCAGTTCGCGCACCCGGCGGGCGTCGGCGGCGTCGAGGGGGCCGGCGCGCCAGGAGTCGTAACCGTTGGGTGAGACGGCGGGCAGGATGCGGCCGCGGGTGACGAGCTGGAGGGCGACCAGCGCGACGGCGCCCCAGAAGCGGGTGGCCGGGTGCGCGGCGGCGTCGGCGCGCGCCCTGGCCAGCACGGCGACGGCGTCGGCGACGGGGATCTCGGTGACGGCGCGCTCGCGGGGGCGGGGCGAGCCGTCACCGTCCTGTTCGATCACCGTGGCCGTGCCGTCGCCTTCGTCGTCGAGGAAGACCAAATGACCGGACCTGGGGGGATCGCCGGGTCGGAAGATCGCTGGGTGTCGTGCCAGATCCGGAAGAGGACTCATAGACCGTACAGTGTACGGTACGTGGGGGTGTGGTTTACCACAGAGCACATCCGGCAGTCCGCCTCATTACCGGTCTACCCGATCATTCGTAGCCTGGGGGACATGACGGATTGGTTGATTGCGTTGATGGAGAACCTCGGCGCCTTCGGGGCCGGGCTGGCGATCATGCTGGAGAACCTGTTCCCGCCGCTGCCCAGCGAGGTCATCCTGCCCTTGTCCGGCTTCACCGCCGCCAGGGGCGAGCTGGCCCTGCTGGAGGTGCTGGTGTGGACGACGCTCGGCTCCGTCGCCGGGGCGCTGGCGCTGTACGGGGTGGGCGCGATGCTCGGCCGCGAGCGCACGCTGGCCATCGCCGCCAAGCTGCCGCTGGTCAAGGTGTCCGACATCGAGAAGACCGAGGCGTGGTTCCTGCGGCACGGCCGCAAGAGCGTCTTCTTCGGGCGGATGATCCCCGTCTTCCGCAGCCTGATCTCGGTGCCGGCGGGTGTGGAACGTATGCCGCTGGTGACGTTCACGCTGCTCACGACGGCCGGCAGCGCCATCTGGAACACCATCTTCGTGCTTGCGGGATACTTTCTCGGCGAGAACTGGTCGCTGGTGGAGGCGTACGTGGGCATCGGCACCAACGTGGTGATCGGCCTGGTGGCGCTGGCGATCGTGGTCTTCGTCACGGTACGGCTGACGGAACGGCGCAAAGGACGGCATGCGAACCGCCGCTGAAGGGCTGAAGGTGCTGGGCGCGGTGTTCCTGGGCGGGCTCACCGCGCCGGCCGGCGCGCTGTTCCTGCTGCTCACCCTGCCCGTGCTGGGCCGGCCGCGGGTGCGGGAGCGGGCGGCGCGGCTGGCCGCGTTCGAGGCGCGCCGCCTGCGCCTGGACACCGCCGCGCTCGACGCCCTGTCCGGGTGGGACACGCGGCCGGCGCGCTACCTGGCCGCCAGGATCCCGGCCGGGGTGCTGGGCGGGCTGGTGGTGACGCTGCTGGTCCTCGGCGCGCGCGCCGGGGTGCTGCTGCTGGGGGCCTGGGCCCGGGGCGAGCCCTACGACGGGATGACGCCGACGCCGCCGCTGGTGCTCTACTTCGTGGTCGGCGGGTGCGTGCTGCTGTTCATCGCCCTGTCGGGGCTGGCGGGGGTGCACGCGCTGGAGCGGCGGCTGGCCGGGCGCATGCTGGGGCCCGACCGTACCGAGGCGCTGGAGCGCAGGATCGCCGAGCTGGCCGAGAGCCGGGCCGGGATCGTGGCCGCGGTCGACTCCGAGCGCCGCCGGATCGAGCGTGACCTGCACGACGGGCTCCAGCAGCGCCTGGTGGCGTTGTCGATGCTCATCGGGCGGTCCCGGCGGGGGCGCCCGGAGCTGCTGGGGCAGGCGCACGAGCAGGCCCAGCAGGCGCTGGCCGAACTGCGCGAGGTGGCCTGGCGGGTCTATCCCAGCGGGCTGGACTCCCTCGGGCTGGGCGAGGCGCTGGCCGGGGTGGCCGAGCGCGCGGGCGTGCCGGTCACGGTGGTGTGCGAGCTGCCGCTGCGGCCGCCGATGGCGGTGGAGACGGCGGCGTACTTCGTGGTGAGCGAGGCGGTGACCAACGCCGCCAAGCACGCGGCCGCCACGCTGGTGACGGTCGAGGTCAGGCAGGAGGACGACAGGGTGCTCGTACGGGTGGGCGACGACGGGACGGGCGGCGCGCGGCCCTCGGGGGGCGGCCTTTCCGGGCTGGCCAGGCGGGTGGCGGCGCTCGACGGCGCCTTCGAGGTGGTCAGCCCGCCCGGCGGCCCGACGACGGTGTCGGCGGTGCTGCCGTGCGGGTGATCCTGGCCGAGGACTCCACGCTGCTGCGCGAGGGCCTGGTACGCCTGCTGGGCGAGGAGGGCCACCAGGTGCCGGCCGCCGTGAGCGACGGCGAGGCCCTGGTGGCGGCGGTGGCCGAGCACGCCCCGGACGTCGTGGTGGTCGACGTGCGCATGCCGCCGACCCACACCGACGAGGGGCTGCGGGCGGCGCTGGAGATCCGTCGGCGCTGGCCGCACGTCAAGGTTCTGGTGCTGTCGCAGTACGTGGAGAAGCGGTACGCCACCGAGCTGATGAGCGCCGACGTCGAAGGCGTGGGCTACCTGCTGAAGGACCGGGTGGCGCAGGTCGGCGACTTCCTGGACGCGCTGGAGCGGGTGGCGGCCGGTGGCGCGGCCTTCGATCCGGAGGTGGTGCGGCAGCTGCTGGCCCGTACCACGCAGGTCGATCCGCTGGCCCGGCTGACCGCGCGGGAGCGGGAGGTGCTGGAGCGCATGGCCCAGGGCATGACCAACGCCTCGATCGCCGCGCAGTTGCACGTCTCGCAGAGCGCGGTGGAAAAGCACGTCAACTCGCTGTTCGACAAGCTGGGCCTGTCGCACGCCAGCGGGTACAGCCGCCGGGTGCTGGCCGTCCTGCACTTCCTGAAGTCCTGAAGGGGTCCGTTGTGCGCGTGCGTGTCTTCCGTCATGAGGATCTGCCGTCCCTGCGGTCGGTCATGGCGGGGTGGATCGGCCAGGCCGGGCGGTGCGGTTACGACCACGTCGGCGAGCTGCCGCACCGCGTCTATGACAATCTGCGCGACCGCCGTCCGGCCGCCGAGCTGGTACGGCTGTGGGAGGACGGCGACGGCCTGGCCGGGATCGCGATCCTGCTGCGGTTCGGCTGCGCCTTCGACGTCTTCGCCGCGCCGCGGCTGCGTGGCGGGCCGCGGGAGCTGGACATGCTGGAGGAGGCGGCCGGGGCGACCGCGCGGATGATGGACCCGGGTGAGCCGTACGTGCTGACCGACGTCTTCGACTGCGACGCCGCGCGGATCGGCCTGCTGGGACGGGCCGGTTTCGAGCGGTTCCGGGTGTGGGACCACGTCAACGAGCGCGATCTGCGCGACCCGGTGCCCGAGCCGGGCGTGCCGGCCGGGTTCGTGGTGCGGCACGCCGTCGCCGAGGACGCCCATGGGCTGGCCGAGGCGCGCAACGCGGCGTTCGGCGACGACTGGACCGGGCCGCTCTACCGCGCGGCGGTGATGGAGCGGCCCGGCTACGACCCGGCCGACGAGATCGTGGTCCAGGCGCCGGACGGGCGGATCGCGGCCTTCGCGGTCGGCTGGATCGACGAGCGCAACGCGATCGGTCATTTCGAGCCGGTCGGCACCCATCCGGCGTTCCGGCGGCGGGGCCTGGCGCGGGCGGCGATGCTGCACGCGATGCGCCGCATGCGGGCGCTGGGCGTGGGGGTGGTGACGGTGAACCACGACGCGACCAACGTGGCCGCCCGCGAGCTCTACTGTTCGCTGGGTTTCGTCCGGCGGCACGAGACGTTCGGCTTCCGCCGCCCGGTGGGCTGAGCGGCCTACTTGCTCCGGATCTGGCCCAGGGGGTGGGGGGCGGCTCGCAGGGCGGCGCGGGCGTCGGGCCAGGCGGTGTCGCGGGGGTCGAGGGCGGTGCGCAGGTAGGCCGTGGTCAGCCGCTGCAGCAGGGCCAGGCGTTCGGGGCTCTCGTCGGTGGTCTCGGCGACTTGGTGTCCGGCGACGCCGCCGAGGGTGTGCTCGGCGCCGAACAGGGTCAGCAGGCTCTTGTCGCCGGGGCTGAGGTGGTAGCCGTCGGTGAACCAGTCCGGCCCTCGCGTCGACAGCGGGGAGTCGTCCTTGTCGCCGGCGACCAGCAGGGCGGGGGTGGTCATGCCGTCGAAGGCGGGGTTCATGAAGGGGAAGTGCTCGGCGGCGAACGGTGACAGGTCACGGCCGCCCAGGCCGGGGAGGGCGAGCAGCACGCCTGCCTTGACGCGGGGGTCGGACAGGTCCTGTCCTGGCGTGCCGTCGGCGTCCAGGACGCGGGCGCCGAGGAGCATGCCGGCGCTCTGGGCTCCCCAGGAGTGGCCGGCGACGGCCAGGCGGTCGTGGTCCAGGCGTCCGGCCAGGCCGGGGAGGGCGGCTTCCAGGACGTCCCGGTCGTCGATGACGCGCCTGAGGTCCTCGACCCTGACGCGCCAGATCGTGGGGGTGCGGGGGTCGTCGGCGGGCAGGGCGAGGGTGCGGGAGTCGAGGTGGGTGGGTTGCACGACGGCGAAGCCGTGGGCGGCCCAGAAGTCGGCCAGAGGGGCGTAGCCGTCCATGGACCAGCCGTGGCCGTGGGACAGGACGATGACGGGCAGGCGGTCGCCGGTGGCGGGGGCCGAGACGCGGACCTGGAGGTCCTCGCCCCGTCCGGGTGCGGGCAGGACGACCGGCCTGACCGAGACGACCGGGGTGCTGGGCGATGTGGGCATGGGTGTGCCTTCCGGGTGGGTGGTGGCAGGTGGGCAGGGCGGAGGGCAGGGCTTTGCCGCCGGCGCTCCGCTCTGACATCATGAGCAAGCGGGACCGTGTCCCGTTTTTGACGATACGGGACCGTGTCCCGTTTAGCAATCCGGAGGGAACGGCGTGGACCACTCGCGTCCGAAACGGGCTGATGCCCGGCGTAACGAGGAGAACCTGCTCCGCGCGGCCGCCGCGGTGTTCCTCACCTCGGGCGTGGAGGCGCCGATCCGTGACATCGCGGCCGAGGCCGGGGTCGGGACCGCCACGATCTACCGCCATTTCCCGACCCGGGCCGACCTGGTCATCGCCGTCTACCGTCACCAGGTCGAGTCCTGCGCCGAGGCCGGTCCGGCGCTGCTGGCCGCCGCCGCGAGCCCGTACGCGGCGCTGGGGCAGTGGATCGACCTGTTCGTCGACTTCCTGGTCACCAAGCACGGGCTGGCCGCGGTGCTGCAGCCGGACAACACCGGCTTCCAGACGTTGCACGCCTACTTCCTGGACCGGCTGGTGCCGGTGTGCGCGCGCCTGCTGGAGGCCGCGGCGGCCGCCGGTGAGATCCGCGCCGGCCTGGACGCCTTCGAGCTCATGCGCGGGGTGGGGAACCTGTGCATCGGGGCCGGCGCCGACCCCCGCTACGACGCCCGCCGCCTGGTCGGGTTCCTCGTGGCGGGGCTGGGCCGGTGAAAGGGTGACCGTAGGAGATCTGTAAAGCCGAACTTCGGGCACAACGCGACACGGCGTGGCCGGACGGCCCCGCCCCCGCATGGAGGGTCATCATGAGGACGATCAGCGCAAACCTGTTCATCTCGCTCGACGGTGTCATCCAGGACCCGGCCGACTGGCACTTCCCGTACTTCGACGATGAGATGGGCGCGGCGGTGACGTCGCAGATGGCCGACACGATGCTGCTGGGCCGCAAGACCTACGACAGCTTCGCCGGGGCGTGGCCGCAGCGCGAGGAGGCGGGCGGCGAGGACGCCGATTTCGCCAGGACGATCGGCGACGCGCGCAAGATCGTGGTGTCCCGTCAGCCGCTGGAGTTCACCTGGCGCAACTCCGAGCTGCTGCAGGGCGACCTGGTCAAGGCCGTGACCGCGCTGAAGTCCGAGCCGGGCGGCCGGATCGCGATGAGTGGCTCGGTCTCGGTGGTCCGCCGGCTCCTGGCCGCCGGGCTGCTGGACGAGCTGCACCTGCTCGTGCACCCGATCGCGGTGCGCAAGGGCGAGCGGCTGTTCGACGAGGGGGACACCCCGATCCCGCTGGAGCTGGTCAGCTCCCAGACGTTCACCACGGGCGTGTTGTACCTGGTCTACCGTCCCGCCGAGGCCGTGGGCGAGGGCTCCTACGACGACGCCAAGGCCCATCTGCCCCAGGACGTCCGGTAACGCTCGGTAACGCGCGTCGCGCAGGTCCGGTCCCGCCTCGCGCGGGGCCGGGCCTGTGGCGCGTCTCGGGCGGGATCGGGCCGGGCCGCTCCAGCCCGGGCCGGGTCTGTGGTGTGTGCCGGGTCAGCGTGCCAGCAGGTCGTCCACTTCGGCGGCGAAGAGCAGGGCGGGGTCGAAGCCCATGCCGGTGAAGTGGCCGGCCAGTTCCAGGGACAGCACGCCGTGGACCCGGGTCCAGAAGCTGAGCGCCTGGTGCAGGACGGCGGGCGGGGCGGGGTGGCCGGCGGCCCAGTCGCCATGGTCGGCCAGGTGGCGTTCAAGCAGGCTGGCGGGCTGCTCGGGCTGCTCGGGCGGGGTGGCCGAGCCGGCGTCGAGCAGGAGCGTCATGATCTGGGATGAGATGGCGGTGATGTCGTCGGGGGCGTGGTAGCCGGGGACGGGGGTGCCGTAGATGAGCAGGTACCGCTGGGGGTCACGCAGAGCCCAGCTGCGTACGGCGTGAGCAAGCACGGCCAGGCCACCCCCTTCCTCGCTGCTTGTCCCGCCGTTTTTCCCGGCGGCTTCTTCGGCGGCTGTTCGGAGGGTGTCGGCGAGGCTGCGGTAGGCGTCGCGGATGAGTTCGGTGATCAGCTCGTCGCGGTTGGCGTAGTAGCGGTAGAGCGCGGGGCCGCTCATGCCCATCTGTTTGGCGATCGCGTTGAGGGACAGCGCGGAGGCTCCGGTGGTGGCGATCTGCCGCCAGGCGTGTTCCTTGATCTCTGCGCGGACCTGGGCGCGGTAGCGCTCGCGCGGGGTCGCCGTGCCGGTGTCCGCCATGGTCATACCGCCTTCCGCTACACCTCAGAAATTTAGTTAGAGGCTATCACGAACGTTGTTGACACTCCGCTCGCCGCACGGTTATAACTTCTAACGAACGCACGAGCTTCTAGCCGCTCGTGGCCGTCCAGGTGAAGGGGAACGTCATGACCAGCACGTACCAGCCGCCCGCCCGTACCGGTCGCGGCACGCCGGTGGCGGTGAGCGTCGCCGCCTGGGCGGTCCCCGTCATGGTCGTCGGCCAGTTCGCGCTGCTGGCGGCCGTTCCGGTCGCGGTCGTGCTGGTCGGCGCCCTGCGTCACGCCCGGGACCGGGCGGTGCGATGGGCGGCCGTGCTGGTCGCCCTCACCTACGCGGCGCCGCTGGCCGTGTGGCTGGTCCGGTCCGACGCGGCGCCGAGCCTGTCGAAGGACCTGCACCCCGCCTTCGCCGTGCTGATCGTCGCCGCCTGCGCCGCCCTGGTCGCGGCCGTCCTGCGGGCCGGCCGCCGCTGAGGCGTCCCCTTCGATCTCGATCCCTCAACGAGAGGAACACCACCATGTTCAGCAACGTCCGCATCGCCTCGTTCCTGATCCCGCTGGCCGTCGTCGGCGTCCTGGCGGGCAACGTCCCGGCCGCCCAGGCCACCACTCACGAGTCCCGGTGCCGCGGGGAGGGCGTGGACGCCTCGGCCCGCATCCGCTACCACGCCGACATCGTGATCAAGGCTCCGCTGAGCAGGATCTTCCGGCTGCAGACCCGGGTGGAGGGGTGGCCCGACTGGCAGAAGCCCGTCCTGTCCAGCAAGCGCCTCGACCAGGGCCCGCTGCGCGCCGGGTCGTCGTGGCGCTGGACCACCCCGGCTCCGGCCACCGCCACGACCCCGGCCACCACCATGCACATCACCTCCACCTTGCGCCGCCTCAAGAGCGAGGACTGCCTGCTGTGGAGCGGCCCGGCGGTCGGCGAGGGCGTGCGTATCGACCAGGGCGTGCACCTGTGGACGTTCACCCGGGTCAAGGGCGGTGTGCGCGTGCACACCGAGGAGACCTGGACCGGCGCCCAGGTCGAGGCCGACGTGGCCACCTCCACCAAGCTCCTCGGCGCGGGGCTGGAGGCGTGGCTGCGCGACCTGAAGACCGCCGCCGAGTCCCGCTGACCGCCCGCGCCCTGTGACGCACGCCCTGTGACGCACGCCACCGTCGCCGGATGTCACAGGGCGGCGGCGGCCGGCGTCCTGTGCGTGTGGCAGGGTCGAGAACCGACAGGCAGGAGCAGATTGTGAGCCAGAGCGCCGAACCGGCGGACCCGTCCGACAGCGCGACCCGGACGTTCGTCGCCCATCGCAACCTGCTGTTCACCGTCGCCTACGAGATGCTGGGCTCGGCCGCCGACGCCGAGGACATCCTGCAGGAGACCTGGTTGCGGTGGGCGTCGATCGAGCTGGAGGGCGTGCGTGACCGGCGCGCGTTCCTGGTCCGCATGGTCACCCGGAAGGCCCTGACCCGGCTGCGCACCCTGCGCCGGCGTAAGGAGTCCTACGTCGGCCCGTGGCTGCCCGAGCCGCTGCTGACCTCGCCGGACGTGGCCGAGGACGTCGAGCTGGCCGAGAGCGTCTCGATGGCCATGCTGCTGGTGCTGGAGACGCTCCATCCCACCGAGCGCGCGGTGTTCGTGCTGCGGGAGGTGTTCGGCCTGGACTACGACGAGATCGCCGAGGCCGTCGCCAAGACCCCGGCGGCGGTGCGGCAGATCGCCCACCGCGCCCGGGGTCATGTGGCCGCGCGCCGTCCCCGCGCGAGCGTCTCGGCCGAGCAGGCCCGCCAGGCGCTGACGGCCTTCCAGGGCGCGATCGAGACCGGCGACCTGCGGGGCCTGCTCGACCTGCTGGCGCCGGACGTCGTCCTGCTCACCGACGGCGGCGGCGTGGTGCGGGCCGCGCTCGCGCCGGTCGAGGGCGCGCTCACGGTGGCCGGGGTGCTGTCCAGGATCGCCGGCGCGGCCCGTCTGCGCCCGGCCCAGGTCAACGGGCATCCGGCGTTGATCGTCGAGATCGACGGCGAGGTCGACTCCGTCCTGGCCATCCGCCTGGACGACGGTCTCATCAGCGGCCTGTACGCCGTGCGCAACCCCGGCAAGTTGTCGCGGGTCGAACACGAAACCGTCGTGACCCGCTGACACGACGCGCCGACATCGACATCCGGGTGCGGCAGGCGCCCGGTCGCCGATCATGTCCCGTCACAGGACGCGGTCCAGGAAGGCGAGGATCGTGCGGGCCAGGGTGACGCGGTGGTCCGACAGGGCGTGGTCGGTGGGGAAGAGGTGGTGTTCGAGGCGTTCGACGGGTTGTGCCTGGTAGGCGGCGACGAGGGGATCGTGGTGCACCTCGTTCGGGGTGACGGCGTCGTGGCCGGTGCCGATGAGGAGCACGGGGCGGCCGGCCAGCCGTGGTGCGAGCCGGGCCAGTTGCCAGGCGTCGCCGGCCGCCTCCATCTCGCCGACCAGCCCCTGCCCGCTGGTGCCGCGCAGGGGAGCCAGCTCGCCGTCGAACGCCTTGACGTACCGGGCGCGAACCTCGGCGTCGTCCCGGCACAGCGCGGCGGCCGCGCCGAGGTCGAACGCGGCGGCGGAGGCGACGGCGGCCACGGACGGATGGGCCGCCGCCGTCATCAACGCCGCGAACCCGCCCATGCTGTGACCGGCCAGCGCCAGACGCCGCAGGTCGAGCCGATGAGCCTCGGCGAGGCCGGGCAGCCCGGCGACGACGGCGGCCGCGTCCTCCAGCACGTGCCCCCAGGACCACGAACCGCCGACACCCCACGATCCCCGGTAGTGGAACACCAGGCCGGCGTACCCGGCGCGACGCAGTGCCTGGGCGAGGTCGAAGTTGCGTTCGTTGCCGGGGAATCCGTGCAGCAGCACGACGGTGGGGTGCGGGCCGCGTCCGGCGGGCACGTGCAGCACGCCGAGCAGGCGCTCGCCTCCGCTGTCGAACGTCACCTCCGGCGTGGTGGCCGGGAATTCGGGGTCACGCGGCGGGTCAGCGGCAAGCGGATCAAACATGGGCGAACTCCCGGAGATCGAACCGATCGGTACGAGCCGAGACGTTAGCATCGGATCGAACCGACCGGTACTATCTGTGCCATGCCCGTGGCCAAAGGCTCCACGATCGACCCCGCCCGCACCCGCGCCGCCATCCTGGGCGCCGCCACCGAGCTGCTGTACGAGCACGGCCTCGACGGCATCGGCGTCGCCGGACTGTGCTCCGGCATCGGCATCTCCAAGGAGACCCTCTACCGCCACTTCGGCACCAAGGACGGCCTGGTCGAAGCCGTGCTGCGGGAGCGCAGCGACCGGGTCGCACGCCGGCTGGCCTCCTGCGCCCAAGCCGCGGGCGACGATCCGCGCGCCCAGCTGGCCGCGGTGTTCGACGCTCTGCGGCAGTGGTACGACGACCCGGTCTTCCGCGGCTGCGCCCTGCTGAACGCCGCCGCCCAGCACCACACCGATCCCGTACGGGCCATCACCGCCCGCCACCTGGACCGTTACCTTGAGCTGCTGACCGGCATCGCCGAACGCGCCGGGGCCGCCGATCCGCGACTTCTGGGACGGCAGCTGCTGATGCTGGTCGAGGGCGCTACCGTCGTGGCAGCCCACCACGACAGCACCGACGCCGCCGACCAGGCCCGCCAAGCCGCCTTGACCTTGCTCTCCGCCGCCACACCCCACACCTAGCAACCCCCGCCCCCGGCCCGCACGCCTCTCCCTGTCGCGCTCCGCCCTGTCGCGCTCCGCCCTGTCGCGCTCCGCCCTGTCGCGCTCCGCCCTGTCGCGCTCCGCCCTGTCGCGCTCTGCCCCGCCCTGCCCTGCCCCGCCTAGCTGCGCTTCGCCTGGCTGCGACCGGCCGCGCCCAGGGCCGCCCCGCGCAGTCCCGAACTCAGCCGACCGTCCTTAGTGCGCGATGGGGGCCGTTCCGTAACAACCGGCGGCGGGGGCCCTCCGCCCGCGTTCGAAAGCCGTTCTGCGCGCCCGACAATCCGCACCCACGCGGGGGCTCCCGCGTGCTCACCATCCCGCCCGTCTTCCTCTCGCCGCACCCCCCTGCCCGTCTTCACCACCCCACCCGAACGCCACCCCCGCCTTCGCCTCTCGCCGCCCGCCCAGGGCCCCGCCCGCGCGGAGGCTTTCGGGTGTCGCCGTCCGGCCCGAGGCCGCGCCGCCGTCGCCTTTCGCGGTCCCGCCCCCAAGCCCGCGCCGTCGCCGCGTTTCACGGCCCGCTCCCGTGGCCGCTGCGCCGTTGAGCAGCGCGTATCCCATACCATCGGCCACCTCCACACCCCCGAATCTCGGACAAGCGAAGTCGTCTTGACAACTTCATTTGTCGGTGGGAAGGTTGAGCCACCTCAAGGACTCAAGGAGAGCGACAATCATGAGAAAGATCACCGCGGGCCTGTTCATCTCCCTCGACGGCGTCGTCGAGGCCCCCGACACCTGGCACTTCCCGTACTTCAACGACGAGATGGGCCAGTCGGTCGGCGAGCAGATGCAGGCCGCCGACGCCATGCTGCTGGGCCGGAACACCTACGAGGAGTTCGCCGCCTACTGGCCGAACCAGGACCCCGAGAAGGAGCCGATGGCCGAGGCGATGAACTCGCAGACCAAGTACGTCGTCTCCACCACACTGACCTCGCCGTCCTGGCAGAACACCGAGGTCGTCAGCCTGGCCGACCTGGCGGCGCTGCGGGAGCGCCCCGGTGGGAACATCTCCGTCGTGGGCAGCGGCACCCTGGTCGTCTCGCTGCTGCGCGAGGGCCTGCTCGACGAGCTCAACCTGCTGCTCCACCCGATCGTCGTCGGCTCGGGCAAGCGGCTGTTCGACGACGCGCGCGAGCAGATCCCGCTCCGCCTGACCACCTCCACCACCTTCAGCACCGGCGTGCTGAACCTGATCTACACGAAGGCATGACATGACCGCCAAGACCGTCGCCGACAAGCTGCTCATCAAACCGCGAAGCAGCGTGTGGGTCTCCGACCCCGCCCACCGGCCGCTCCTGGGGCCGCTGCCGGAGGGCGCCCAGGAGGCCGAAGCCGTCAAGGACGCGGACGTCGCGTTGATCTTCGCCTCCGACGCCGCCGCGGCCCACCGCATCCTGGACGAGCACCGCGACGAGCTCACCACCCCGCCCGTGGTCTGGGTGGCCTACCCCAAGGGCAACAAGTCCGACATCAACCGCGACACGCTGTGGCCCATCGTCGGCGAGTACGGGCTGCGTCCCAACGGCCAGGTCGCGGTGGACGAGGTGTGGTCGGCGCTGCGCTTCCGCGCCCTGAAGGAGGGCGAGCCCCCGTTCACCGGCGGCCGCGGCTGACCCCGCAACCCCGTCGGACGCCCCCGCCAAACCCAGCCCCCCAGGCGAAACCCGCACCCCGGGAAGCCCGCGCCCTGGCCGGAAGCCGGTCGGCGACGGCCCGCCCGGTAAAGGCCCACCTCCACCCGAAATCAGGCGGGCAGGTCGTCGCCCAGCACCATCAGCAGATGCTCGTCGTCGCCGTGCAAGACCGTGCCCGCGTGCCGGAACCCGTGACGTTCCAGCAACCGCACCGAACCGGTGTTGCCCGCGAAGGGGTCGGCGTGCAGGGGCCTGGTCCTCTCCTCCGCCAGGAACAGCCCCAGCGCCGTGGTGCCGACGCCGTGGCCCCAGTGGGAGCGGCCCAGCCAGTAGCCGACGAACCGCCGCCTGCCCTCCCACCAGGACACGATGTTCCCGGCCACCTCCCCGTCGACCGTGACCGCGCGCACCAGGACGGTGGGATCGCCGAGCACCCGGGTGGCCCAGTGGGTCATGAAGGCCGCCCGCTCGCGCGGGACGAACCTGGACCGCCGGACGGCCTCCTCGTCGTGCTCCTGCTCCAGGAACACCTCCAGATCGGCCTCCTGGACGGGCCGCAGCCGCACGTCATCGCTCATGCCCGCCGAGTGTGCCACCCGGCACCGACAGTTCTCCGGCGGCACGCGCGCAAGGCGACCGTTTCCATCACCCAACGTGATCGCCGCCCCGGCCTTGAGCTGCGGACGAGGGATTTTACCCGGCCATCGAGCTTCACGGAGAGTGACATGGGGTAGTCACGGTGCAGAGTCGCCCGCTCGGGCAGGGAGGAGGAGCGCATGACAGGCAGAGCCGTCAGCGAGCCGGGGGCCGTCGTCGAGGTGCCGGCGGCCACGCTCGCAGGCGGCGGTGTCGCGGCCCAGGTCGCGACGGGCCCGGGCACGTTCCCGGGCAGGGCCGCGGGCCGCTGCGGCCATCACGGTCGCCCCGACGTTCACCCCCATGACGCGGGGCAGGCCGCTGTGCGCAGCAGGGCCGCGTACCGCCGGGCCGGGCACGCCAGGCCGTACCTCACCGCGTACGGTCTGGCCGGCCACGGCGGGAGTTCCTTGCCCGGGTCGTGATCCCGAGGCCGGTCCCGCCGCCGATGCTGACTTCCCCAGTCCTCAGCCCCGGCGGCGGGACCTTCTCATGCATCCGCCCGTGTCACCTCCGCCAGCCGCCTGGCCAGGTAGCGGCGCTCGGCCTCGGCGGGGGCCAGGCCGAGCGCCCGCCGGTAGGCGGTGGCGGCCTCGTCCCGGTGTTGCAGGCGGCGCAGCAGGTCGGCCCGGGTGGCGTGCAGCAGGTGGTAGTCGCCGAGCGCGCCGGTGGCGGCCAGGCGGTCCACCAGCGCGAGCCCCGCCGCGGGGCCGTCCGCCATGGCGACGGCCATGGCGACGGCCACGGCGACGGCCACGGCGCGGTTGAGCTCGACCACGGGGGAGGGCAGCAGCGTGGCCAGCCGCCCGTACAGGACGGCGATCTGCGGCCAGTCGGTCGCGGCGGGCTCGGCCGCGGTGGCGTGGCAGGCGGCGATGGCGGCCTGCACCTGGTACGGCCCGGCCGCCCGCCGGGCCAGTGCCGTCTCCAGCACGAGCAGGCCCTCCTCGATCTCGGCGCGGTTCCACAGCGTGCGGTCCTGCTCCTCCAGCGGCACCAGCGTGCCGTCGCCGGAGGTCCTGGCGGGGCGGCGGGCGTGGTGCAGCAGCATGAGGGCCAGCAGGCCGCCGGTCTCGGGCTCGCCGGGCAGCAGGCCGGCCAGCAGCCGGGCCAGCCGGATCGCCTCCTCACCCGGCCCGCGCGGCCCGACACCGGAGCGCCCCTCGCTCTCGTCCCATGCGGACTGGCCGGAGTAGCCCTCGTTGAACAGCAGGTACAGAACGCCCAGCACGGCCTGGAGACGTTCGGGCAGCAGGTGCGGCGGCGGCACGCGGAAGGGGATGCCGGCCTGGCGGATCCTGCGTTTGGCGCGGACCAGGCGCTGCGACATCGTCGCCTCCGGCACCAGGAACGCCCGCGCGATCTCGGCGGTGCCCAGCCCGGCCAGCGTCCGCAGGATGAGGGCGACCTGCGCGGGCAGCGGCAGCGCCGGATGGCAGCAGCAGGTGAACATCGTCGCGCGGCCAGCGTTCCAGGGCGGCGGCGAAGGCGTCCTGGGCGCACTCCTCGGCCAGGTCCCAGTCGCCGGTGAGCCGGATGAGGGCGGCCACGACCGTGCCCCATTCGGCGCGGAAGACCGCCTCCAGGTCGTTCACGGCTCCAGGACGGGCCTGATCTCGATCGAGCCGTAGCGGGCCACCGGGTGGGCGGCGGCGATCTCGACCGCCTCCCGCATGCCCTCGCACTCGATCAGGGTGAACCCGCCGATCTGGTCCTTGGTCTCGGCGAACGGCCCGTCGGTGAGCAGCACGTCGCCCGCGCGCACGCGCACGGTGGTGGCCTCGGCGGCCGGTCGCAGCCCGATGCCGCCCCGGACGACGTCGCGCCCCGCCATCTCCGCGCTCCAGCCGCCGCACCCGTGCAGCGCGATCTCCTCCGGCACGTCGGATTCGTCCAGCCCGATCATGAGCACGTACTTCATGTCCCCGAGGATGGCCAGCACGAGGAGGCGGGCGATGAGACCGGTGTACGCGGGTGCGGCCGTGCAGGTCGCGGCGCCGCCGCAGGAGGTGTTCGCGCTGATCACCGACTGGCCGCGGCATCGCGAATGGATGTTCATGACGTCGGCGCGGCAGGTGGGCGAGCGCCGGGTGGAGGCCTACACCGGGGTGCGGCCGGTGGGGTTCCTGGACACGATGACGATCCTGGTGTGGGAGCCGCCGTCGTACGTGCTGATGGAGCACACCGGGCGGCTGGTGCGCGGCCGGGGCGCGATCCGGGTGCGGCCGTGGCGGGGCGGCAGCCGGGTGATCTGGGCCGAGGAGCTGCTGCTGCCGCTGGGCCCGGCCGGACGGGCGTTGTGGCCGGTGACGCGGCCGATCGTGACGGCCCTGGCCCGGCATTCGCTGCTCCGGCTGGCACGCCTGCTGCCGCCCGGCCCGGACTAGGTGGCGTCGTGGACGACCAGGGCCAGCTGCACCCGGTTGTCCAGGCCCGCCTTGGTCAGGATGCGGGAGATGTACCCCTTGACGGTGCCCACGCTCATGTGCAGCTCGCCGGCGATGACCGCGTTGGGCTTGCCCTGCCCGACCGCGAGCGCCACCTGCCGCTCGCGTGCGCTGAGGGCCGACAGCACGCGGCGGGCCTCGGCGCGCCGCCGGTCGTCCTCCTCGGGCATCAGGTGGGCGATCAGGCTGCGGGTGACGCTGGGCGACAGGCTGGGCTCGCCGGCCATCACCCGCCTGATCGCCTCGACGATGCCCTCGGGAGGGGTGTCCTTGAGCAGGAAGCCGCCGGCTCCGGCGCGCAGCGCCCGCAGGACGTGCTCGTCGGCGTCGAAGGTGGTCAGGATGATGACGTGCGGGGCGCCGGTGCGGGCGCGCAGACGCCGGGTGGCCTCGATGCCGTCGAGGCCGGCCATGCGGATGTCCATCAGCACCACGTCGGGGGCGTGCTCGCCGACGGCGGCCTGGACGTGGGCGCCGTCGGCCACGGCGCCGACCACGCGCAGGTCGGGGGCGCCCTTGAGCATCAGCGTCAGCCCGGTGCGGACGAGCGCGTCGTCGTCGACGATCAGCACCCGGATCGGGCCGGGCACACTCGGCGGCTCACTCGGCGGCTCACTCGGCGGCTGGCTCACGGGGCCATGGTAGCCGTGCGGCCAGCCGGAACCCGCCGTCCGCGGCCGGTCCCCGTTCCAGCCGGCCGCCGGCCAGGGTGACGCGTTCCTCCAGTCCGGCCAGCCCAGCTCCGGCGCCGGTGGCGGCCAGCGCCGGAGCCGGCCCGGCGGGCGCGGGGTTGCGCACCTCGACGGTCAGCTCCCGGCCGGCGGCGCCGCCGACCTCGACGGTGACGGGACGGCCGGGGGCGTGCTTGCGGGCGTTGGTCAGACCCTCCTGCACGACGCGGTAGGCGGTGCGCCGGGTCGTCTCGGGCACGTCGGCGAAGCGTACGCCGTCCTGGCGCAGGTCCACGCGCATCCCGGCCCGCCGTGATTCCTCCACCAGCGGCGCCAGGGCCGCAGGCGCCGGCGGCGTGGACGGGCTCTGCCGCAGCACCCCGATGACGCCGCGCAGCTCCTGCAACGCCTGGTGGGCGCTGGAGCGGATGACCTCGGCCGCCTCGGCGACCTCACCGGGGGTGGCGGCGGCGTTGAAGCCCAGCGCCCCGGCGTGCACGGCCAGCAGCGACAGTCGGTGGGCCAGCACGTCGTGCATCTCGCGGGCGATGTCCAGGCGTTCGGCACGGCGGGCCTCCTCGGCGCGGCGCCGCTGGTCGGCCTCGGCGCGGCGGGCGCGTTCGGCCAGCGAGGCCAGCAGTTGCCGCCGCGTCCTGGCCAGGATGCCCCAGCCGGTGACCGCCCCGCCGAACAGCACGGCGACCAGCGCCCACACCGGGTACGGCGCCAGCCCCGGCGGCCGCAGCGCGAACCTGGCCAGCGAGGCGGCCACCCACGCCAGCCCGACCGCGACGGCGGCGGGCGGGCGCCGGTGGAGCGCGACCAGGAGCGTGGCGATCCCGGCCGCCACCGACGCGGCGGCCGCCGGCACCGACAGCGCGACGGCGACCAGCCCGGCGGCCACCGGACTGCGGCGGCACCACCACAGCGCCGCGCACGCCGCCGCCCCGCCCGCCACATCCGCCCACAGGTACCAGCCGGGCGTGCCGGGGGTCAGGTCTCCCCCCACCACCGAGACGGCCGCGGCCAGGGCGAGCACGATCCCGCCCGCGGCCGCCGCCCCCTCCCGCCACGACCACCCGCCGACCTGCCCCACCAGCGCCCGTCTCCCCGCCGCCTGCCCGGCCTGATCCTCGCCGCCCGTCTGCGGGCCGCCCGCCCCGAACACCATGGCCGATCGTAGCCCGCGCCCGCCGAGCCGGCCGGCAACCCCGGTCACCGGCCATGACAACCAAAGTCACCTCCGGCTCACGACCGCGGTGGCCACGGACCGGCCGCAAGGCAGCAGCGCCGAGCCCCCGCCGCGGGCGAGCGTGAGGTCATGGTCTCCCTTCGGGCACGCGGCCGGTGGGCCGCGCTTGTGCTGGCCGGGCTCACCCCGGTCCTCGCCGAGCTCACGCTCGGCAATCCGCCGCTGCGCCAGGCGTGGCTGCTGCTGGTGTGGACGCCCATCTACGGCGCCGGCACCCTGCTGATCCGCGACCTGGTACGCCGGGCCGGCCGCGGATGGGGGTCGGTGCTGCTGCTGGGGGCGGCGTACGGGATCGTGGAGGAGGGGCTGGCGCTGCAGGCCCTGACCAGCCCCACCCTGTACGGCGCCGCGGGCTGGGCGCCGCGCGTCCTGGGCCTCAACAGCGCCTACGCCGAGCTCAACATCCCCTACCACGCGGTGTTCAGCGTGGCGCTGCCGATCCTGCTGGCCGACCTGCTGTTCCCGTCGCTGCGCGAGCGCCCCTACCTGGGACGGGCCGGGCTGGCGGCGACGGGCGTGGTGTTCGTCCTGGGCGGGCTGCTGCTGCGCTGGACGGCCACCTTCATGGACCCCGGTTACCTGGCGCCGTGGCCGATGACGGCGGGGCTGCTGCTGGCGGTCGCGGCGCTGGCCGTGCTCGCGCTGCGCGTCCTGCCGCCGACCGCACCCCCGCCCGCCGGGGTTGCGGGCGACGTTCCCGCCCCGGCGGTGGTCGCGGCCGGGGCCGCCGTCGTCGCGTTCGGGTACCTGGCGCTGCTGTTCCCCTTCGGCGGCGCCCGCCATCCGGCCTTCACCCAGGGCGGCTGGGTGGTGGCGCCGATGGTGGCCGCCGCGCTCCTGGCGGTGACGGCCGGGCTGCTGCTCCGGCGGTGGGCGGTGGGCGGCGCCTGGCGGGACCGCCACAGCCTGGCCCTGGCCGGTGGCGCGCTGGCCGGGCACACCGCGTTCGGGGTGCTGGCCAACGCCGAGACGGTCGCCGACCGGGCCGGGCTGGCCGTGCTCGGGCTGGCGGTGGCCGCCCTGCCGGCGCTCCTGGCCCGCCGCAGCCGCTGACCCGGCTGCGCTCAGGAGACGGGCACCGGCGGGTGGGCGTGGCGGCGTACGGCGGCGGCGAACGCGCCGATCAGCGGGTGCGGCCGCCGCCCGTCGCCGGCCAGCTCCGGCTGGAACAGCGTGCCGACGAAGAACGGGTGCCCGGGCAGCTCGGCCACCCGCACCATGCCGTCCTCGGCGTGGCCGGAGAAGACGAGCCCGTGCTCGGCCAGCGTCCGGCGGTAGGCGTCGTTGAGGCCGTAGGAGCAGCTGTATGCCTCCACGACGGAGGTGGCCCCCATGATCTGCTCGACCCGCGAGCCGGGGGTCAGGCGCACCAGGCCCTCGTGCCCGACCAGCGAGCACGACAGCGGCTCCACCAGGAACGCCTGCGCGGCGCCGGGGGTGTTCTCGGCGTGGGCGACGTCCAGCCCGCACACGTTGCGGCCGTACTCCAGCAGCATGTGCTGGAAACCGCCGCACGTGCCCAGGAACGGGATGCCCAGCTCCCGGGCGGTGCGGGCGGCGTTGACCGCGCCGGCCTCGCTGACGTACGGGCTGCCGGGCACGACCCAGATGCCGTCGAAGCCGCCGAGGTCGTCGGCCTCGGTGCTGGGGATCCAGTACGGGTCCAGGGCGATGCCGTCACGTTCACGCAGCGCCTCGATCAGCCGGGGGATGCGGACGTGCGAACGGACACTGGGAGAACGGTCTCCCACCAGGGCGATTCTCATGCCCCCATCGTGGCCCCCACCCCCGCTTAAGCGCCAACGATGATGTCTGCACCTGCTATAAGCACTACTGATGGACCCGAATCTGTTGCGCACCTTCGTGACCGTGGCCCGCCACCGGTCCTTCTCGGCCGCCGCCCACGAGCTCGGCTACACCCAGTCGGCGATCTCCCAGCAGGTCGCGGCGCTGGAGGCCGACCTGGGCCTGCCGCTGCTGAACCGCCGCCCGGTGGAGCCCACCGCGGCCGGCGAACGGCTGCTGGAGCACGCGGCGCCGCTGCTGCTGCGCCTGCGGGCGGCACGCGCCGACGTGTTGCGGGCGGCCGCCCAGCCGGCCCACCGCCTGCGCCTGGCCGCCACCCCGCTGGCCGTCAACGCCGTGCTGGCCGAACGGCTGGCCGCCGCGCGCGCGGCCCAGCCGCGCCTGCACGTGGTGGTGCGCACCTGCGGCCGGGAACACCTGGCCGAGCTGCTGGCCGAGGGCGAGGCCGACCTGGGGCTGGCTGATGGCATCGCCGCCCCCAGCGACCCGCTGCGCCTGCCGGAGTCGGGGCCGATGACCACGGTGGGGGTCGGCGAGGAGGACCTGGTGGTGGCGCTGCCGCCGGGCCATCCGCTGGCGGGCAGGCGGGCCCTGCGCCTGGCCGACCTCGTCGACGCCCGCTGGCTGCAGACGCCGCTGTGCCCGTTGCCGCGCCTGCGCGACCTGGCCGGTGACGGCTTCGCCGCCGCGATGGTCTACGAGGGCGACGACGTGCACACCGTGCTCAACCTGGTGGCCGCCGGGCACGGGCTGACGCTGCTGCCGGCCTCGGCCGGGCCGGGGGTGCCGCTGGTGGCGCCACGCCTGGTGCACCGGGTGGAACTGCTGCACGGCACGCTACCGCCCGGCCCGGCCACCGCCCTGGCCCGGACGCTGGCCGGCCCGCCGGGCTGACGCCCTCCCCGACGGGCAGACGAGCCGAAGGGCTCAGGCGTGCCAGCCGGTCACGCCACCCGGCACCGGCGCGGCCGGGTCGTAGGGTTCGCGGGTGAAGACGAACGTGTTGAGGTCGAGGTGGTCGGCGGCCACGCGCAGCGTCTCACCGGCGTAGTAGCCGTCCAGCCCCAGCCACGTCCCGTCGTCCTGGGGCACGAAGCGGGAGGCGCGCCCGCTGCCGTCGACGGGCGCCAGCGACAACCCACGCCCGGGCAGCAGCCGCAGCGCGTACGGCTTGGGCCCCCAGTGCCACAGCCCGGTCAGCGCCAGCAGGGCGGGGTCGGCGGGGGCGGGCTGCCACTCCTCGGGCAGGCGCGGCTCGTGCTCGTCGAGGATGTCGAGCAGGTCGGTGGGCAGGGTGTAGCTCATGCCGCTGGTGGTGTTGGCCATGAACAGCACGCCCACGCCTTGCGCCGGGTCGGCCCACACGGTGGCCAGGAACCCGGGCATGGACCCGGTGTGCCCGGCCAGGCGGCGCCCGCCGGCGCGGGCCAGTTGCAGGCCGAGCCCGTAGCCGGCGGTCCAGGAGTCGCCGTCGGCGACGCCGGCCGGTTCGCGCATCTCGGCCAGCGTGTCGGGCGACAGCACGCCGCCGGTGTCGCCGCCGACGAAGGCGGCCCAGCGGGCCAGGTCGTGCGGGGTGGACCACAGCTGCCCGGCCGGCCCCATGGCCACCGCGTCGTGCTCGGGCTCGGTCAGCACGACGTCGGCCCACGGGTGGACGGCGTAGCCGGTGGCGTGCGGGGCGCGGGGACGGGCGGTGGTGGCGTTCATCTCCAGCGGCGCCAGCACCTCCTGCCGCACGGCCTGCTGCCAGCCGGTGCCGCGCAGCCGGGCCACCAGCTCGCCCAGCAGCGCGAACCCGACGTTGGAGTAGTGGTAGAGGCGGCCGGCCCGGTGCTTGACCTGGTCGGGGCCCACCTGCTTGAGCAGGTCGGGCACGTCGAGGCCGGGGGTGCGCTCCCACCATTCGGTCGGCGGCTCGGCGGTCAGGCCGGAGGTGTGCGACAGCAGCTGGGCGATGGTGGCCTGCCCGGCGGCGGTGCCGGGCACGTGGCGCTCCAGCGGGTCGGTCAGCGCGATCTTGCCCTCGTCGCGCAGCCGCATGACGGCCACGGCCACGATCGACTTGGTGATCGACCCCAGCCGGTACTGGGTGGCCTGGGTCGGCGGTCCGTCGCCGACGCGGCCCCGGCCGCCGAACCACACCGTCCGCCCGTCGCGGACGATCGCCGCCGTCAGCGACGGCACCCTGCACTCGGCCTGCTCGACGGCCAGCCTGCGCAAAAGCGCACGGGCCGTCACCTGTCCCACCTGACTCATGGCGACAGACTAGCGGCGTCGACCCTCCACCCGGTGCGCACCCGTCGGCTCACCCCCGTGGCCCTTTCCCCGGGGCGGCCGGTGGGCGGTCAGTGGGCGGGGGCGCGGTCGAAGGTGTCGAGGATGAGCCGGCTGGCGTCCAGGTCGCGGGCGGTGTGGCCGAGCCGGGGCACCTCGATGGGGCCGGGCCAGGTGTGGCCGCCGCCCTCGACCGTGTACAGGCGCAGCGTGGCCCCCCGAGGGCAGGACGCCCACACGCGCAGCCGGACGCGGGGCTGAGGGCTGGTGGTGGCGGGGGGCGAGCAGTGCTGGGCGGCGGCCCAGGCGTCCATGGTCTGCTCCACGGGGGGCAGCACGACGAGCGCGGCCAGGTTCCTGAGCTCGCCGCCGGTCTCGGGGTGGCCGCCGCCATAGGGGACCAGGCGGTCGGCGGTGCCGTGGAAGGCGACCATCGTGGTGGGGGCGGGGGTGCGGCAGGGCTGGGCGATGGGGATGCCGGCCACGGCGGCCACCCCGCTCAGGCGGCCGTCCAGGGCGCAGACCAGGGAGGCGGCCAGGCCCGCGCCGTAGGACAGGCCGGCGGCGAACTCACGGCCGGGGTGGACGCACTGGCGGCCTTCGACCTCGTCGAGCAGGGCGGCCAGGTAGGCGGCGTCGTCGGGGCCGGCGGTGTGCGGCAGGGTCCAGGCCAGCCGTCCGGGGGCCGATCGGGGGGTGATGACGATGTAGCCGCGTTCGGGGCCGATCCGGGGCAGGCGGCTGTAGGCGGCCTGTTCGGCGGCGTCGGAGCCCAGGCCGTGCAGGTTGAGCAGCACGGGGTGGGGGCCGGGGGAGTCGGGGACGGCCAGCAGGTAGCGGCGGGTCAGGCCGGCGAAGGTGAGCTGGTGGGAGCCGGAGGTGAGCCGGTGCGCAGAGGCGGCGCACCCACGGCTCACCGTGGCCCTCAACCGCTCCCGCGCTCGGCCTTGTGCCTGGGCCGGCGCGGATGCCCGGCCCGGCAGCGAGGTGGAGGCCGGGAACGGCGGCCGGCCGGTGCCCGGCCGGGAGGGGGTCGCGCAGCCGGACGGCAGCACGCCCAGCAGGAGCATCAGCAAGGCCGTGGCGGCGGCGCTCCTGCCCATCTCGCCCCCTTGCGCGTGCCGATGGTCCTACCGCCAGTCTGCCTTGCGCCGCAGGCCGGTACGCGCGCGCCCCGAGGCCGGCCGCCCCCGGGGTGCCTGAGGGGACGGCCGGCCTCGCGGGGGGCTGGTCAGCACACGATGAAGATGCTCTTCCAGCCGACGGGGGTGCGCTGCTCGGCGTTGCGGTTGGAGGCCAGCTCGAAGTGCATCACGCCGGTGGCGTTGGGCTGGTTGTACATGCGGCCGCTCTGGCCGTCGCCGTACCACTTGTAGGAGCCGTGGTAGGGGATGTTGGACACGCCGCAGGCGTCCAGGACGACCGAGCGGCCGGTGAAGCCGCGGCCTTCGTAGGCGACGTATTGGGAGGCGTACGCGGCGCCGGCCGAGGCCAGGACGAGACCGGCCGTGATCGCGGGGACGAGAAGGATCTTCTTCAACGTGTTCTCCTTCGGGGTTCCTGACGAATGCCTACGGCCAGTCATCGTATGGCAACCCTCCGTGCACGTCGAGGCGTTTTCGCTGATGGCGACGGCAAAGGCCGGCCCTGCACGGTTCGGCGGACCGCAAAACAACAGCCGCTCAGCGCCGCGAATGGTTCGGCGGCGATGAGCGGCTGGAAGACGTCCCGGAGCCGGGGGAGCGAGGGGGAGCCGGCGGGAACGGGGGAGCGGTCAGGCCTTGGCGTTCAGGGCGCTGCCCTTCTTCCACTGCGAGAAGGGCATCTGCCAAAAGCCCCAGCCGTTGTTCCACTCCAGCTTGCGGTCGGTGCCGGAGATGTCGACGACGTCGCCGCGCTGGAAGTTGTCGTAGAACCACTTGGCCTGGTCGGGGCGGGAGTTGATGCAGCCGTGGCTGACGTTGCGCGTGCCCTGGGCCCAGACGTTGTCCTTGGCGTGGACGTACTCGCCGGAGTTGGAGATACGCACGGCGTGGTCGATCATCACGTCGTAGTAGCCGGGGTCGCCCTTCTTGCGGCCGGGGGAGATCATGCGCACCGGGTTGCCGCGTTCCATGGTCAGGTGGACGCCGGAGGTCGTGGTGTACTCGCGCGTGGTGGCCATGCCGGCGCTGATGCGCATGGTCTGCACGCGCTTGCCGTCCTTGTAGACGTACATCATGTGGGTCTTGGTGTCGACCTTGCTGATGACCTTGGCGCCGATCTTCAGGTTGGCGGTGTAGTCCTTCACGCCGTACAGGCCCTCGCCGGCCTTGACGCCGGTGATGCGGGCGTTGAGGGTGACCTTCTGGTGGGCGGGCCAGTACTTGGCGGTGCGGTAGATGACGGTGGTGTCGTTGATCCACCGCCAGGCGCCGGTGACGGGCTTCTCCGCCTCCACCTCAAGGGCGCGCTCGATGGCCGCCTTGCCCGTGACGGGCTGGTTGAAGGTGACGATGATCGGCGCGCCGACGCCGAGGGTCTCGCCCTTGGCGTTGGGGGTGACGTCGGCGACCTGCAGCTCCCGCGCGGGCTTGACCGTGGTGAAGGTGCTGGTGGCGTCGGTCGCGCCGGCCTTGGCCGAGACGTTGTAGTTGGTGGAGGGCTTCAACGGCGTCCGCGAGACCCACTTGGTCTTGTCGGCGTTGAACCTGCCCTCGACCGTGTGGCCGCCGCCCTCGACGGTCACCTGCTCCAGCGCGCCGCCGGCGGAGGTGACCACGACCTTCTTGTCGGGGCTGACCTTGGCACTGCCTTCGGCGGGGCTGATGGTGACGGTGGGCGCCTGCGGGGTGGCCACCGTGGTGGCATCGGGCGCCTCCGGCCCGCGCGAGGCGGCGTTGCCGCTCGAGCAGGCCGTCAAGGCCGCCACCGCCAGCAGCGCGAGGCCGGCGGCAGACTTCGTCCATGCGGGCGCAACGTTCAAGACTGTCCTCTCCCCCAGGGCGGCAAACCCACCCCAAAGACTTTAATGCTCCTGCATGTATGACGCAGAATCATTTAGGAGAGTTCGGTCACATTTGCATCACTAATTGCTGTCAACCCCAGGTCAACCGGGGTCAACGCGCCGATCAACACGGCGTCAGGGCCGCTCCAGCCGATGGGTCAGGCTCGTGTGCCGCCGCCCGGCCCCCTTGGTCCGTACGGCCTGGGCCAGCGCCCGCCGCGACCCCACGATCACCACCAGCCTCTTGGCCCGGGTGATCGCGGTGTACAGCAGGTTGCGCTGCAACATCATCCACGCGCTGGTGGCCAGCGGAATCACCACCGCCGGATACTCACTGCCCTGACTGCGGTGGATGGAGACGGCATAGGCGTGAGCCAGCTCGTCCAGCTCGTCAAAGGCGTAGTCGACCTCTTCGTCCTCGTCCGTACGCACGGTGAGACTGTGGTCGTCGGGACGGATGCCGGTGACGATCCCCACCGTCCCGTTGAACACCCCCGCCGCACCCTTGTCATAGTTGTTGCGCAACTGGGTGACCTTGTCACCCACCCGGAAGACCCGCCCCCCGTAACGCCGCTCGGGCATGCCCTCCCGCGCCGGCGTCAACGCCTCCTGCAACGCCATGTTGAGCGCGCCCGCCCCCGCCGCACCACGATGCATCGGCGCCAGCACCTGCACCTCACGCCGGGCGTCCAGCCCGAACCTGGCCGGGATCCGCCGCGCCACGACATCCACCGTCATCGCCGCGATCTCCTCCGGCTCCTCACACGGAAACAGAAAGAAGTCCGACATACCGGCCAGCACCGGATGATGCCCGGTGTTCACCCGGTGAGCGTTGGTGACCACCCCCGACTCCTGCGCCTGACGGAAAATCTGCGTCAACCGCACCCGGGGCACGTCCGCGGCCGCCAGCAGATCCTTCAGCACCTCCCCGGCCCCCACCGACGGAAGCTGGTCCACATCACCCACCAGCAACAGATGCGTGCCCGGCGCCACGGCCTTGAGCAGCTTGTTGGCCAGCAGCAGATCCAGCATCGACGCCTCGTCCACCACCACCAGGTCCGCATCCAGCGGATTGTCACGGTCGAACGTGGCCTCCCCACCCGGCCGCAACTGCAACAACCGGTGAACAGTGGTGGCCTCGTGCCCGGTCAGCTCCGACAACCTCTTGGCCGCCCGGCCCGTCGGCGCCGCCAGGATCACCCTGGCCCGCCTGGCCCTGGCCAGCGTCACGATCGACCGCACGGTGAAACTCTTGCCGCAACCCGGCCCGCCGGTCAGCACCGCCACCTTGCACGTCAGCGCCAGCCGCACCGCCTGACGCTGCTCCGGCGCCAGCTCCGCACCCGTCTGGGCGGCCAGCCACCGCTCGGCCCGCTCCCAGTCGACCTCGGCGAAGGCCCGCAACCGGTCATGACCACTGTGCAGCAACGACAACAACCCCCCGGCCAGCGACACCTCGGCCCGATGGAAGGGCGGCAGATACACCGCCGGCACACTGTTGTCCCCGGCCGGCACCTGCTCACGCACCACCCCCTCCTCGGCCGCCAGCTCCTCCATGCACCGCGCGGCCAGCTCCGCCGGCACCTCCAGGATCTTCACCGCGTCGGCGACCAGATTGGGCGAGGGCAGGTAACAGTGGCCGTCATCGGCCGCCTGCGACAACGTGTACCGCAGCCCCGCCTTGACCCGCTCAGGACTGTCGTGCGGGATGCCCACGGCCTGAGCAATGGTGTCGGCCGTCTTGAACCCGATACCCCACACCTCATCGGCCAGCCGGTACGGCTGCTCACGCACCACCGAGATCGACGACTCACCGTACTGCTTGAAGATCCGCACCGCGATCGAGGTGGACACCCCCACCCCCTGCAAAAAGATCATCACCTCCTTGATGACCTTCTGCTCCTCCCACGCGGCCGCGATCATCTTCGTCCGCTTGGGACCCAGCCCCGGCACCTCCACCAGCCGCTGCGGCTCCTGCTCGATCACCTCCAGCGTCCCGGTACCGAAATGATCGACGATCCGCTCGGCCATCTTCGGCCCGATCCCCTTGATCAGCCCCGACCCCAGATAACGCCGGATACCCTGCACCGTGGCCGGCAACACCGTCGTGTAGGACCACACCTCGAACTGCCGTCCGTACCGAGGATGAGACGTCCAGCGCCCCCGCAACCTCAGCGACTCCCCGACCTGCGCCCCCAGCAGCGGCCCCACCACCGTCAACAGCTCCGCCCCCGACCGCTCGGTGGCCACCCGCGCGATCGTGTACCCCGTCTCCTCACTGGCGAACGTGATGCGTTCCAGCACGGCGGAAAGCTCGGTACCGACGACACCAGACGCACTCTCGCCCACCGCTCGCCCCTCCCACCGATACACCTGCGGTGCCAGGGTAGAGGAATCACCACTTATGAGAACCGTGACCACCCGCCGCCCCCCAGCCGCCGATCTCAAGGCGACCGCGAGACAGGGGAGAGGGGGCGACGACAGGCACACCCGGGGCGCCGGTGATCGAGGCCGGGGGAGTGCACCCTGAGGGCATCGATACGCAGTCAGGACTCGGCGACCACCCCGTCAGCACCCACCCCCGACGGCACCCCTTACAGTGACACCGGTGAAGATCAGACAAGGCCGCCCCGGCGACGACGCGCTCCTCCTGACCATGTTCGACAGCGCCGTGCAATGGCTCGTCAGCCAGGGACGCACCGGCCAATGGGGCACCCGCCCCTTCACCGGCGACCCCCGCCGCACCCAGCAGGCCACCGACTGGCTCGCCGGCGGCGGCATGCGCATCGCCGAACTCGACGGCGAGCCGGCCGGCTGCATCGTCGTCGGCGACGCCCTGCCCTACGTCACCCCCGCCACCGAACCCGAGCTCTACGTCCAGGTCCTCGTCATCGACCAGCGCCACTCCGGCCGAGCCGTCGGACGGCACCTGCTGCAATGGGCCTTCCAGGAAGCCCGCGACCGCGGCCTCGGACTCGTCCGCGTCGACTGCTACGCCGGCGACGACGGCCGCCTCGTCTCCTATTACGAAAGCTGCGGATTCACCCGCGAGGCACCCTTCACCGTGGGGGAGTGGCCCGGCATGATCCTCCACCACCGCCCCTGAACCCCGCCCAACCCGAGCCCACCCCGGGCCAGGGCCTCACACCAGCGCCAGCTGCGCCGCCCGCGGCCCCCGCCCCACCGGCTCCGGCGCACCGCACCGCATCCCATAAACCCGGCACAACTGCGCGATCTGCCCCGTGATGCGCTGCTCATAGCCCGGGGAGGGGAGACCCGCCCGATCGTAGAGCTCCTCATAACGCTCCACCAGGTGCGGATGCGCCCCGGCCAACCACCGCAAATACCACTGCCGCGTCCCCGGCGGCAACCGCAACACCACCGGCTCCACCGCCACCGCCCCCGCACCCGCGATCCGCCGCACCGTCGCCGTCAACTGGTCAGCGGCATCACTCAGCAACGGCAACACCGGCCCCATCAGCACCCGGCACTCCACCCCGGCCTCCACCAGCGCCGACACCAACTCCAACCGAGCCTGCGCCCCCACCGCCCCCGGCTCCACCGCACGCCTGATCCGCTCGTCCACGAACGCGATCGACACCGCCACCCGCGCACCGGCCCCCGCCAGCACGGCCGCGTCCCGCAACACCAACCCACTCCTGGTGTACACCGTGAACGGCACCCCCGCCGCCCCCAGCGCCCCCACCACCCCCGGCATCAACCGGTACCTCTCCTCAGCGGCCTGATAACAGTCGCCACCCACCCCCACCGCCAGCGGCTCACCCGCCCACCGCTCCAGCTCCGACCGCAACCGCTCCACCACGTTCGCCCGGACCACGATCCGCGTGTCGAAATCAGCCCCCGCGTCCAACCCCCACCTGCGATGACCGTCGCGCGCCCCGCACCCCAGACACGCATGCGCACAACCCCGATAAGGCGAGACCGCCCACCGCTCGGCGATGCCCGCACTCCCCGGCACCCGCTCGATCACCGTACGGGCCTGCGTCTCATAGAAACCGTCACGCACCACCGCACGCCGCTCGATCAGCGGCCGGTCGTCGACGGCCTCGACAAGCGCCAGCGCATCCCAACCCACCCGACCAGTGGAACACGCATTCGACTGCCTTTTCAAGCGGAACCCCCCCACTAAACTGGCACACCCGTCCCACTTACCCGCCCCCGAGGAACCCCATGGCCTGGATCCTGCTCGCCTTCGCCATCGCCTCCGAAGTCCTGGCCACCACCGCACTCAAACTCAGCAACGGCCTCACCCACATCGGCTGGACCATCGCCGTCGCCACCGGCTACATCACCTCCTTCGTCCTGCTCGCCCGCGCACTCAAACTCCAACTCGACATGGGCACCGCCTACGCCGTCTGGTCCGGCGCCGGCACCGCCGCCATCGCCCTCATCGGCGCCACCCTCATGGGCGAAACCCTCACCCCCCTCAAAATCGGCGGCATCCTCCTCATCATCGGCGGCGTCATCGTCCTCAACCTCGCCGGCAGCCACTGACAAGCAGGCAACCAGGCCACCCAGAAAACGCGTTGAACACCCCCCACCCCCTCCCTACACTGCCCCCCGTGCTCACACCCGAATACCCCATCACCACCCCCCGCCTCCACCTACGCCCCTTCACCCCCGACGACCTCGACGCCCTCCACGCCTACGAATCCCGCCCCGACGTCGCCCGCTACCTCTACTGGGAACCCCGCGACCGCCACACCACCGCCACCTTCCTCGACAAGAAGATCACCCGCCACAGCCTCCACGACGAAGGCGACGCCCTCGACCTCGCCATCACCCTGCGCACCACCGGCCAGCTCATCGGCAACACCCTGCTCATCTGGACCAGCAGACAACACCGCCAAGGCGAGATCGGCTACGTCCTGCACCCCGACCACCACGGCCACGGCTACGCCCCCGAAGCCGCCCGCCACATGCTCGACCTCGGCTTCACCCACCTCGGCCTCCACCGCATCACCGGCCGCCTCGACGCCCGCAACAAACCCTCCGCCCGCGTCCTGGAAAAACTCGGCATGCGCCACGAAGCCACCCTCGTCGACAATGAGATCGTCAAAGGCGAATGGACCAGCGAAACCATCTACGCCATGCTCGAAACCGAATGGACCCCATGACCGTCCACCACCTCGCCCTGCAAACCGACTGGGAACACGCCCAGCAAGCGGGGGAGTACCGCATCTCCACCCTCGGCCACACCCTCGACGACATCGGCTTCATCCACCTCAGCCGCGACCACACCCAGCTGCGCACCGTCCACGACACCTACTACACCGCCGTCACCCAGCCGCTCCTCGTCCTCGACATCGACCCCACCGGCCTGGACATCCGCACCGAGAACGGCTACCCCCACCTGTACGGCCCCCTCCCGCTCACCGCCGTCACCGCCACCCACCCCTACACCCCCTGACCGCCCGTCCACCCCATCGACCGGAACAACCGCAACACATGCGGCGGCGTCCCCACCACCTGCGTACGCCCCGCCCGGCACGACAGCACCAGCAGCCGCGCCCCCTCCACCCCCAGGAAAGCCAGCCCGCTCACGTCCACCACCAGCGACTCGTCGATCCGCCGCGCCCGCTCCAGCGCCTCGGCCAGCGCCGCCTGGTTGGTCGCGTCCACCTCGCCCACCAGCGAGATGATCGACGGCCCGGGCATCGGGCAGCACGTGATGCGCAACTGGTGGTCGACGTAGAGGAGTTGGGGGAGGGACGCGCACCCGAGGGGGTCCGGGGTATTCACGACAAAGCCGCCATTCCCGGGCTCTCACACGCCCGGCTTCGCAAACAGGGGAGTGGACCGTGGACCGTGCGGCCGGTGAGCCCCACCGAGGCCGCCACCCCCCAAGGACCAGGGCAGCCCCACCGAGGCCGGAGGGGTTTCACGCCCCCCATTCACACACCCGCACCCCGACAGCATAGAGCAGCCGTCCGACCGCCGTGCGTAATCACCGGGATCTCCAGAACGGGACGACCAGCGCTTTTAAGGACGATTTACCCAAACCAAACAGAATCCACGTTCTGTACGGTATGAGCAGTTTGTCCAGCTAGAGGCGGTTCACGAAGCGGGAGGCGGCCCGCTGGCTCATGCCGGTCTCGCCGCGCACCAGGAAGACGGCTTCCTGGATCTGGCCGACCGCCTTCAACTCGCGGGCCTGGTCGACCAGGTCGACACTGGGGTTGGGGCGATTTCGGGGGCTCTTGGTGAGCCGGACGGCCAAGATGATCAGCCAGATGACGGCGGCGACGATGACGGCGGTGAGTGCGACGAGGCCGGCCGTCGAGGCCACCAGGGCCGTCGGCGCCGTGAGGATCAGGCTGGACGTCGTCAGGCTGGACATGGCAGGAATCTGCCCGGCGTGTGACCGTTCATGCGGGGTGTTTTTGCCGGGTCGTGGCGTGTGGCTGGTTGCTCGATAATGAACATTATGTCAAGTAGATCGGATGGAGGGCCTCCTCCGCCTTCCGGTCACGGCCCGGGGGCGGCCTCGGGCCGGCGGGCGTTGCTCGTGGGGAAGCTGTGAAGTTTTTTCTGCCGTTCCCGCCCCCGTCGTGATCTTGGCGGCCGGATTGGGGTGCGGCGTGATCTGGGGTTTCGTGGGTCCGGCGGTGCTCCCCTGGGTGCTGACGGGGTGTTTGACGCTGTGTTGATTCGCTGTCTTTGTCATGGTGGGTGGATTTAGGGTAGAGCTCCTGCCTATTCGCTCAGCGAGAGGAGCAGCACGTGGGGACCGAATCGGTTTTATGTCCGGTGTGTCAGGGGGTTCTGCCCGCTTCGGGCAGGGAGGCGTACACCCCGCTGCGGGGCCGGTTGATCGTGACGAACGGGTACTGCGCGGGCGGGCACGCCGAGGGGCGTGCCGAGGCGGCGCAGGTCGAGCAGGTGGAGCAGGTGGAGCAGACGCGGCAGGTGGCGCGTCCGATGCCGGCCCAGCCTGTGGTGCAGGGTGTGGTGGCGCCGGTGCCGATGGGGCGGCGCTGAGTTTCGGCTGAGTCTCCGCCGTGTCCCCACCGCGTCTCGGCCGTGTCTCATCGGTGGCCGGGGGTGGTGTGCCAGTAGTCGCGGGTCTGTACGGCCAGCCCGTCGGGGTTGAAGCGGGCGAAGACGCAGCCCGCGAGGGTGACGGGGTGGCCGTTGTCGAGGGCGTGGACCCGGTATTCGATGGCGGCCTGGTCGCCGTCGACGATGGGGGTGGTGAAGGTGACGTGGGGGTCGCTTTCGCCGGTGAAGGATTGCCGGATGTAGTCGGCGATGGCGTGTTTTCCGTGGTGGGGTGGGCGGAAGGGCATGCTGGTGTGGGTGGCGTCGTCGCTGTAGAGGGCGATGATGGCGGTGGTGTCGTGGTGGGTCCAGCCGTGTTGCCAGGTGTCGGCGAAGTGCTGGGCGGCTGTCTGGGTGTCCATGGGGACCATTGTGGGCGGGTTGGGGTTCCTGGTCGGGGTTGAGGTGGTCTCCCCCGCCGGGATTTTCCGGGCATATCAGGGCAATATGGCTGCTCAGCGCAGGTGTCTGTGGTGATTTGTCAGCATCGGTGGAAGATTCGTGTCAACATCTAGAGATGTCTGGGCCTCATGGGACTGCCGTTGACGGCGGTACTGGTGGTGTTCCTCCGGTCGCGATCGGTTGACACCCCCGCTCCCCCTTTGCCCGCTGCCCCTTTGACGTCTCCGCGAAGGAAGTTCCGCGTTGCGTATCCTGCTCCTTTGTTCCTCGTTCAACGGCCTGACCCAGCGTGCCTGGCTGGAGCTGCGGCGGGCCGGCCATGACGTGAGCGTCGAGCTGGCGGTCTCGGAGCAGGCGATGGTGGAGGCGGCCGAGCTGGCCAAGCCGGATCTGGTCATCTGCCCGTTCCTGAAGGAGCGGGTGCCGCAGGCGTTGTGGCGCGGGCACCGTACGGTGATCATCCATCCGGGGCCGCCCGGTGACCGCGGGCCCTCCTCGCTGGACTGGGCGATCGCCGAAGGCGAGCGCGAGTGGGGGGTGACGGCGCTGCAGGCGGTGGAGGAGATGGACGCGGGCCCCATCTGGGGGTGGCGGACGTTCCCGATGCCGCCGGAGCCGCCGCGCAAGTCGGCGCTGTACAACGGGCCGGTGGCCGACGCGGCGGTGGAGCTGGTGGCGGAGGTGGCGGTCAAGGCGGCCGACCCGTTGTTCGCGCCGGTGCCGCTGGACTACCGCTCCCCCGAGGTGACGGGACGGTTGCGGCGTGCGATGCGGCATGCCGACCGGGAGTTCTCCTGGGAGCAGCCGGCCGAGGAGATCGTGCGGGTGGTGCGGGCGGCCGACGGTTCGCCGGGCGGGCGGGCGCGGTTGTGCGAGCTGCCGGTGCGGGTGTTCGACGTGCACCGGGGTCCCGATCTGGCGGGTGCGCCGGGGGCGGTGGCGGCGCGGCGTGAGGGGGCGGTGCTGGTGCACGCCGGTTCCGGGACGGTGTGGGTGGGTCATCTGCGCCTGGAGGAGGGCGGGGTGAAGCTGCCGGCGTCGATGGTGCTGGGTGAGCGGCTGACGGGGGTGGGTGAGCGGGCCGGTTACCGGGAGATCGCCTATGAGCGGGGCGAGGACGTGGGGGTGGTGAGTTTCGACTTCTACAACGGCGCCATGTCGACCGATCAGTGCCGGCGGCTGGCGGCGGCGTTGCGGTACGCGGCGGCGCAGGACACGCGGGTGCTGGTGGTGCGCGGTGGTGAGGTGTTCTCCAACGGCATCCATCTGAACGTGATCGAGGCGGCGCGTCATCCGGAGCTGGAGGCGTGGATGAACATCAACGCGATCAACGCGGTGTGCCGGGAGATCGTGGCGTGCACCTCGCAGCTGGTGGTGACGTCGATCGCGGGGAACGCGGGGGCGGGCGGGGTGATGATGGGCCTGGGGGCCGACCGGGTGATCGTGCGGGAGCCGGTGGTGCTCAATCCGCATTACCGGACGATGGGGTTGTTCGGCAGTGAGTTCTGGACGTACGTGCTGCCGCGGCGGGTGGGGGCCGAGCGGGCGCTGGAGCTGACCGGGCGGGCGTTGCCGGTGGGGGCGTCGGAGGCGGTGGAGCTGGGGCTGGCCGACCGGGCGGTGGGCGGGTCGCGGCAGGAGTTCGAGCGGCGGGTGCTGGATTACGCTCATCGGCTGGCCCAGGACCCCTCCTATGAGGGGTTGCTGGCGGCGCGGCGGCAGGTGCGGGAGGCCGATGACCGGCGTAAGCCGCTGGACGCCTATCGGGCCGAGGAGCTGGCGGAGATGAGCCGGGACATGTTCGACGATCGTCACGGGTTCCGGGCGGCGCGGCGGGCGTTCGTGGGGAAGGTGAAGGCGTCGGCCACTCCCCCGCATCTGGCGGGTGTTCGGGAGTTGTCCGGCGCGTCGGACCCCTCGGTCCCGTTCGCATCTCATATGTGAGATATGGTCTCGTGTTGTGGCAGATGATTATCTTGTGCGGATCGGCAGGCTCATCCGGGACGCGCGTCAGCATCGCGGTTGGACGCAGCTTCAGCTGGCCGACGCGCTGGCGACGAGTCAGAGCGCGGTCAACCGGATCGAGCGCGGCAACCAGAACATCAGTCTTGAGATGATCGCCCGGATCGGGGAGGCGCTCGACAGCGAGATCGTGTCCCTGGGGTATGCCGGTCCGATGCATCTGCGGGTGGTGGGCGGGCGGCGGCTGTCGGGCAGCATCGACGTCAAGACGTCCAAGAACGCGTGCGTGGCGTTGCTGTGCGCGTCGTTGCTGAACAACGGCCGGACGATCTTGCGTAAGGTGGCGCGGATCGAGGAGGTCTACCGGATCCTGGAGGTGCTGGCCTCGATCGGGGTGCGGGCGCGGTGGATCAACGAGGGCAACGACCTGGAGATCGTGCCGCCGGCCCGGCTGGAGCTGGAGGCGATGGACACCGAGGCGGCCCGCCGTACCCGTAGCGTGATCATGTTCCTGGGTCCGCTGATGCACCGTACGGGCCAGTTCCAGATCCCGTACGCGGGCGGCTGCGACCTGGGTACGCGTACGGTGCAGCCGCACATGTCGGCGCTGAAGCACTTCGGGCTGGACATCACCGCGACGGGCGGTTTCTACCACGCCAAGGTCGACGGCGGGGCGGCTCCGGCGCGGCCGATCGTGCTGACCGAGCGCGGCGACACCGTGACGGAGAACGCGCTGCTGGCCGCGGCCCGTCATCCGGGGGTGACGGTGATCCGCAACGCCTCCTCCAACTACATGGTGCAGGACCTGTGCTTCTTCCTGGAGCAGCTGGGCGTGCGGGTGGAGGGCATCGGCACCACGACGCTGACGGTGCACGGGCTGGCCTCCATCGAGCGGGACGTCGACTACTCCCCTTCGGAGGACCCGGTCGAGGCGATGAGCCTGCTGGCGGCGGCGGTGGTGACCAGTTCGGAGCTGACGATCTGCCGGGTGCCGGTGGAGTTCCTGGAGATCGAGCTGGCGGTCCTGGAGGAGATGGGGCTCGACTGCGACCGGACGGGTGAGTACTGGGCGGCCAACGGGCGTACCCGGCTGGTGGACCTGACGGTGCGGCCCTCCAAGCTGGCCTCCCCCATCGACAAGATCCATCCGATGCCGTTCCCGGGGCTGAACATCGACAACGTGCCGTTCTTCGCCGCGATCGCGGCCGCGGCGCAGGGGTCGACGCTGATCCACGACTGGGTCTATGACAACCGGGCCATCTACCTGACGGAGCTGACCCGGCTGGGCGCCTCGGTCAAGCTGCTGGACCCGCACCGGGTGCTGGTGGAGGGGCCCACGCGCTGGCGCAGCGCGGAGATGATGTGCCCGCCGGCGCTGCGTCCGGCGGTGGTGGTGCTGCTGGCGATGATGGCGGCCGAGGGCACGTCGGTGCTGCGCAACGTGTACGTGATCAACCGCGGCTACGAGGACCTGGCCGAGCGGCTGAACGCGCTGGGGGCCCGCATCGAGACCTTCCGCGACATCTGATTTTCGTCGGTGGCGGCCGCTACCGTCTCCTCTGCAGGCAACATCATCTGCATGCGTCGCCGAGATGTGAGGAGGGGAGCCGGTGCGGCCCGCGGAGCTCGACAGGTTGACGGTGGGACAGGCGGCTGACCGCTACGTGGAGCTGGTGGTGGCCAAGACGTCCACGGGGGCGCTGTCCCCGGCCACGGCCGAGGTCTACGCGCGTGACGTGGCCACGCTGGTGGCGCTGGCCGGCGCGGAGGTGGTGCTGGACGACCTGACCGGCGAGGACGTCGATGCGATCTTGCTGGCGTTCGCACGCAAGCCCGACGCGCGGCAGGCGGCGGCCCCCGGGCCAGGGTCGGGGCCGGGTCCGGGGTCGGGGCAGTCGCCGTCCTCGCAGGCGCGGTTCCGGCGGTCGATCTCGGCGTTGTTCAAGCACGCCACGCTGGCCGGGTGGGTGCAGATCAACCCGATGACGGCGGCCACGGTGACGGCCAAGCAGCGGGGCGGGCTGCGTCCGGAGCGGCGGGCGCTGACGCGGGAGCAGGCCCAGGGGCTGATCGGGGCGGCCCGGCAGTTGCGGGAGGCGCCCGAGCAGGACGGCAAGCGGCGCGACCAGCGCACGCAGCTGCGTGACGCGGTGATCGTGCTGCTGCTGTCGACGGTGGGGCCGCGGGTGTCGGAGCTGGTGCGCGCCAACGTGGAGGACTTCTACACCAACGACGGGGTGCGCTACTGGCGGATCTTCGGCAAGGGCGGCCGTACGCGTGACGTGCCGCTGCCCGACGACGTGGCCGAGGTGTTGCAGGCCTATCTGGCGCGTGGCCGGGGGCAGGTGGCCGGCGCCGACGGTGACAAGGCGCTGCTGCTGTCGTGGCGGGGGCGGCGGCTGGCGCGGGGTGACGTGCAGGCGGTGATCGACCGGGTGCAGCGGCACGTCGATCCCGACCAGCGGCGTTCGGTGACCCCGCACGGGCTGCGGCACACCACGGCCACCCATCTGCTGGCCGACGCCGTCGACATGGACGCGGTGCGGCGGGTGCTGGGGCACAGCGACCTGTCGACGCTGGGGCGCTACCGCGACGAGCTGCCCGGGGAGCTGGAGGTGGCCATGCGGTCGCATCCGCTGCTGCGTGACAAACCCTCCCGATGAGCAGTCACCGGCCTTGCACGGGCCGGTGATCGGGCCGGTGATGGCGGCCACCGGTCCGGTGATTGGCCGGGAGGCGGGCGGGGCTGGTTGGCTCGGCGGCGTGAACGCACAGATCACCACCGGATGGGTGGACATCGCAGGCATGACGGCCTACACGGCCCTGCCCGTGGGAACGCGGCGGCCTGTGGGCGTGCTGGTCGCCGGTGAGATCTTCGGGGTGAGCCGGTACGCCCGGCGGATGCCCGACCGGCTGGCCGGGCTCGGACACGTCGTGTGCTCGGTGGCGGGCGAGCTGGGGTTGTCGGCGGCGGTGGCGCTCTACCCGGGCTGGCTGACGGGCACCGACCTGCCGCTCAGCCGGCCGGAACCGACACTGGAGCCGGCCGCGCGGGCGCCGGGACGGCTGGTGGTGCTGCTCGGCGCCGACGACCCCATCATCGACACACGCCAGCAGGAGGCGATCGGCGAGCGGCTGGAGACGGTGGTGTATCCGGGCGCCGGCCACGGGTTCGCCGCCGACGAGCGCGACAGCTTCCACCCAGCCTCGGCGCGCGAGGCCTGGCGGCTGATCGAGGAGGTGCTGGACCAGGTGCGCCGCTCACTGCAGACGGCCGGCTGACCTTTCAGGTGCGGGCGGGGGTGGCGCGCACGGCCAGACGGTCGAGGGAGATGCCCAGCACGTCGGCCAGCGAGGCGATGGTGAAGAACGCCGGCGTGGCGATGCGCCCGGTCTCGATCTTGCGGAGGGTCTCGGCGGACATGCCGGCGGCGGCGGCGATCTCGACGATGCTGCGCTCGCCTCGGGCCTGACGCAGCATGTGGCCGAGCTGCTCGCCGCGCAGCCGCTCCTCGGGGGTCAGCGGGGATCGCACCATGCCCCCAGCCTACACCCCCGGGATACTTATACCGGTATTGTTATCGCCCCCGCGGGGGTCGGGTCAGGGGATGCGGGACACCTCCGGGAAACCACCACCCGACCCCTCGAACAGGCGCGTCGCCTTCCCCCGCAGGTGCAGATCGAAGAACGCCCCGACATAGGCGCGCTGAGCCGCCACCGACCGTCGCGCATCGATCGTCCCGACGAAATCGGCCACCGCCACCCCGCCCTTGGGCAGCGCCGCGGCGACCTGCGGCAGCAGCGCCTGCAGGTCGGTGAACGAACCGTGCGCGGCGCCCTTGAACCGCAGCTCCCGCTTCCACCCGGTCGAGGCCCGCCAGAACGACCTCCAGCTCGGCTCGCTCTCCCGCGTGTGCGCCTCGGCCGCCAGCTGCAGGAACGGCCTGGCCACCCCGGTGACGGCCACAGGCCCCACATAACCGCCGTCCAGATTGACCCCCGCCACCACCCGCCGGTCGTCGTGGACGAGCTGGGCCGCCACCGACCCGCCCAGCGACTGCCCCAGCGCCCCCACCCGCGACAGATCCGGCGCACCCCGCAACCCGGCGGGCAACGCCACACCCCCGATCGCCTCCCCCCGCCCCAGAGCGGCGACCCGATCCAGCACGAACCGCATGTCGGCCAGCCGCGCCCGCGCATGCCGCTCCAGCAACCCGGCGATGACCCGCGGCGTCAGCCTGGCCGGCAACGGCAACGCCCGCACCACCCGCCCACCGGGGAACTCCACCTGATCGGCCTCAAAGGTGTGATCCACCGTGACGACGAGATAGCCACGCGAAGCCAGATCCTGCACCAGCGCCGTGCCCAGCGTGCGCGGCCCGCCGTCCCCCGAACCGAACAGCACCACGGGCAGCCTGCCTCCGCCGCGCTCCACCGGCGCGCCGGAACGCGCCGCGGTGACGGTGGCGGCCCAGTCGACCGCCCCCTTGGCGATCCCCATGGGCGGCGCGGAACGACGATCCCAGTCGGCGGCGGCCAGCGGCGCCATGTGCGGGGCCGGTGGCAGCGCGCTGCGCGCGGCCGGGTACCACAAACTGACCATCAGCTCCCGATACCGCTTCGACCTCACCAGCGGGTCGGGACGCGACCGGTCGACCAGGCGCACGGCCACCGTCCCCACCGGGAGAGGACCAGCGGGCGCGGGCAGGGTGAGCGTGACCGCGGGCCGCCCTTGCTGCTCCTGCACGGCGGTGGCGGGCGCGAGGGCCAGGGCGGCGACGGCCAGATGAGCCGCGTACGTCATCACGGACATGCCGGTTCTCCTCCAACGGAACGACAACGGGGATGTGCGCCGACACTGGCAGCCGCGCCCGCCGACCGGCCAGCGGCCACAGGCTGACCTGCGGGTACGACTTTCGGATGAGAGCCCCCGATGTTCATCCCCGAGGAGGATGGGGGGCGCCACGGCCCGGCCTCTAGGGTGGGCGCATGAACCCGGCCGCCCGCCTGACCACGACGATCCGCTCGGTGCCGCCCACGGCCGCCGACGCACTGCTGGCCGCCGTCATCTTCACCGTCACACTGGGCCCCGGACGGGTGACCGAAGGCGGCCCGCACACGCTCGCGCTCCAGGTCGCCCTGGTGGCGCCACTGGTATGGCGGCGGCGCGCCCCGCTACTCGTCCTGTGCGCCACCGGCGGCGCGGCCGCCCTCCAATGGGTTGCCGGCGTGCAACTCCCCGCCGACGCCGCCCTGCTGGTCGCGCTCTACACGGTCGCCGCCCACCGCCCCTGGCGGGCCGCGCTGGCCGCCACGCTCGCACTGGAGACCGGCGTCGTGCTGGCCGCCACCCGCTGGGCGCCACCGGGACAGACGCCGTTCACGGTGGCCGCGCTCAGCGCGATGTCGGCCGCCGCCCTGGCCGCCGGCCTGTGGACGCGGGCACGGCAGACCCACCTCACCTTCCTCGAACGCGACCGCGACCAGCGGGCCCGCCTGGCGGTCGCCGAGGAACGCGCCCGGATGACCCGCGACATGCACGACATCGTCACCCACAACCTGTCGGTCATGGTGGCCCTGGCCGACAGCGCCGCCTACGTCCACGACCGGGCACCCCGCCAGGCCGCCGCCGCCATGACCCAGATCGCCGACACCGGCCGCCAGGCACTGCGCGACATGCGCCGCTCCCTCGGCGCCGACCAGGGGGCCGACCAGGAGGAGGCCGCCCTCCACCCGGCGCCCGGCGTCGCCCAGCTCCACCCCCTGGCCGACCGCATGCGCGCCGCCGGCCTGCCGACCCGCCTCCACATCACCGGGAACCCCGCCGACGTCCCCGCCGCGGCCCAGCTCACCCTCTACCGGCTGGCCCAGGAGGCGCTGACGAACACGCTGCGGCACGCCCCCGGCGCCCAGGCCCACGTCCAGGTACGCCTCACCCCCGCGCGGGCCGACATCGAGGTCACCGACGACGGCCGCCACCCCACCACCCCCCAACCCGCCGGGAGAGGACTGGCCGGGATGCGCGAACGCGTCACCGCCTACGACGGCACCCTGCACGCCGGCCCCGCCCCCGGCGGCGGCTGGCAGATCACCGCCACCCTCGACCTGACCGGCCCGGACACACCATGACCATCCGGCTGCTGATCGCCGACGACGAAGCACTCCTGCGCATGGCCTTCCGCATGATCCTGGACGCCGAACCCGACCTCCACGTCGCCGGCGAGGCCACCGACGGCGACCAGGCCACCCGCCTGGCCCGGCACCTGCGCCCCGACGTCGTCCTCATGGACGTCCGCATGCCCGGCCTCGACGGCATCCAGGCCACCCGGCAGATCGCCCGCGACTGCCCCACCTCCCGCGTGCTCATCCTGACCACCTTCGACCTCGACGAGTACGCCTTCGCCGGACTCAAAGCCGGCGCCGCCGGATTCCTGCCCAAGAACACCCCGCCCGCCGACCTGCTCAGCGCCATCCGCAACGTCGCCGCCGGCGAAGCCGTCCTGTCGCCACGCGTCACCCGCCGCCTGCTGGAGAAATTCGCCCCCCAGCTCACCCCAGACCCCCGCGAACAGGACCGGCGGCTGCGACAGCTCACCGCCCGCGAACACGACGTCCTCGTCCAGGTGGCACGCGGACTGTCCAACGCCGAAGTAGCCGCCTCACTGCACCTGGCCGAAGCCACCGTCAAGACCCACCTCAGCCGCGTCCTGCTCAAACTCGGGCTGCGCCACCGCGCCCAGGTCGTGGTCTTCGCCTACGAGAGCGGACTCGTCCGCCCCTCCTCCTGACCCCGCTCCGCCCGCTCCACCAACGCGGCGATCCGCGCGCTCACCAGCGGCCACACCCCCGGCGGGAACCCATGCCCCATGCCGTCCACCAGCAGGAACTCCGCCCCCGCGATCGCCTGCGCCGTGGCCCGCCCACCGGCCGGATCGGCGACGGCATCGGCCGCGCCATGGATCACCAACGCCGGCACCGCCACCCCGCCCAACCCCTCCCGCCGGTCACCCGACCCGATCACCGAGGCCGCCTGCCGCAACATGCCCGCCAGCGACCAGCCCCGATCCCACACCCGCCCCGCCAACGCCCGAACCGCCTCCACATCGGCCGCCACACCACCGGTCACGGCCCCGGCCACCATCCGCTCCCCATACAACTCCCGCGTCGTCGGCGGCGGCCCGGCAACAGGCGGCGGAACCCCCGGACGCGGCGGCGGCGTCATCCGGTCACCGGCGGTGGACATGATCGACGTCAGCGACCTGACCCGGCCCGGATGCCCGATCGCCACCGCCTGAGCGATCATCCCGCCCAGCGAGGCGCCCACCAGATGCACGCCGTCCAGCCCCAGAACATCCAGCAAGCCCACCGTGTCGGCCACCAGATCGTCCAGCGTGTACGCCAGCGACGACAGATCACCCGCCAGCGCCGCCCCGAAATCCGGCTCCCCCGCACCGTCGAACGGCGTCGAGCCCCCGCAGTCACGACCGTCGAAACGGATCACCTGCAGGCCATGCCCCACCAGCGCCGCACACAACCCGTCAGGCCAGCTGATCAACTGCCCGCCCGCCCCCATGATCAGCAACACGGGCGGCGCGGCCCGATCCCCCAGCCGCTCGTACACGATCTCCACCCGGGAAGGCCCCACCCCGAACGCCCGCTCCTCACCCATCCGCTCCCCCCTCCTCCCGCACCGGAACCAGCAGATCCGTCACCAGCTCCTCAACCGGCGTGCACGCCGGATCCGACACGTACACCTCCCGCAAAGGCCCGCTCACCGCCAGCCCCCGCTCGGCACACCACGCCAGAACGGCATGCACCGTCAACGAGATCTGGTCATAAGGCCCCACATGAGTGGCACGCGCGAACACCCCACCCGGCAACACCCCCACCTCGGCCCCGCCACCGGGCTCCGCGTCACCTTCCAGAATCAACCCCACCCGGACCTGCACCACCTCGCCCACATCCACCGGGAACAACCCCACCAACCGAACCGGCCCCCGCACCCCCTCAAGCAACCGCGCCACCGCCGCGGACGTAGCCCGCCCCACATCCTCCAACCCCGCCGCCCGCTCACCCACGAACGCCGCCCGCCACCCCGGCTCCCGCACCAACCCCACCTCAGGCGCCGGCAACCCCTCAGCCAGCACCCGCTCCAACGACGCCAACGTCCGCCGCCGCCGCGCCAACTCCGCCTCCAACGACACCCGGACCGACTCCAGCGCCCCCGTCTCCCCCGACAACACCCGCCCCACCACCGGCAACGGCACATCCAACGACCGCAACAACCCGATCGACAACGCCTCCCGCGCCTGCCCAGCCCGGTAATACCGATAACCCGTCCCCGCATCCACATACGCCGGACGCAACAACCCCAGCTCGTCGTAATGCCGCAACTGCTTCACACTCAACCGACCAAGCCGCGCGAACTGCCCAATCGACAGCAACTCCTCATCCACCAGCACACACCCTCACGTAACGTCAGACCCATGACCCTGTCCATCGGCCAAGTCGCCAAACTGGCCGGCATCACCGTACGAACCCTCCACCACTACGACGAGATCGCCCTCCTCACCCCCAGCCAACGCACCACCGCCGGCTACCGCCGCTACACCGACCACGACCTCCTCCGCCTCCAGCAAATCCTCCTCTACCGCGAACTCGGCTTCCCCCTCGAAGAGATCACCGACATCCTCGACCACCCCCACACCGACGAACTCACCCACCTCCACCGCCAACACGAACTCCTCACCCGCAAAGCCCAACGCCTCCACCACGTCATCACCAACGTCGAACGCGCCATCCACGCCCACACCCAGCGCATCACCCTCACCCCCCAAGAGCGCTTCGACATCTTCGGCGACTTCCACCCCGAAGACCACCAACCCGAAGTCCAACGCCGCTGGGGCCACACCGACACCTACGCCGAAAGCCGCCGCCGCGCCGCCACCCACACCAAAACCGACTGGCTCCACCTCACCACCGAAGCCGCCGCCATCGACGACGACCTGCGGGCCGCCCACACCCGCGGCCACGCCCCCGACAGCCCCCACGTCATGGACATCGCCGAACGGCACCGCGCCCACATCACCCGCTGGTTCTACGACTGCACCCCCGAACACCACCGGCGCCTCGGCGACCTCTACGCCACCGACCCCCGCTTCACCGCCCACTACGACCGCCTCGCCCCCGGCCTGGCCGCCTACTACCGCCAAGCCATCCACGCCAACAGCGCCCGGCAGCAGAAGTAGACAGGCCCGCGTGACCCCGCCGTTCGCCGGCCCGGGGAACGCTCAACCACCAGGACTGCCAGCACAACAACGAGAACCCCGCGACGGACACCCCACAGACTGAGGAGCGCCGCCCTCCTGACCTCGACGATGGGCTTGTGCTGCTTACCTTATGATCTTGTGCGAACCCATCGGCTTTACAATGTAGATTCCTAAGCTCCGAGATCCAGAGCCGCGGCCGTGAGCGCCCGCGCCCGGCGCGGTGAGGTCACCAGCTCCACCGTGTCCGACAACTGATCGATGCACCCCGCCACCGGCAACCCCCTGATCACCGGGTCCGTCACCGACTCCATCAGCGCCCGCGCGAACCGCTCCCCGCCGATCACCTGGAACGGCCGGTCGAAGAACCCCCGCACCCCCTCCTCCAGCCGTCCGGTCAGCGCCATGCGGTTCTGCAGCGCGGCCAGCCGTCCGTAGGCCGCCGTCAGGCCCTGCTCGCGCTCCCGGAACGAGCGCGCCGCCATCGCCGCCTCCAGCGCCTCGCCCAGCTCGGCCGAGCCCGGCAACCGCGCCAGCGCGCTGCCCAGCCATTTGGCGTACGGCGGATAGCGGCGCCGCAGCAGCAACGCCAGCCGCATCACCTCCCGCGCCAGCCGCGCCCCCACCACGGCGGAACCGAGCTCGTCCCCGACCTCCGCGCACCGCCCCGGGAACGGCTCCTCCTGGCCGATGCGCTGCCACTGACAGGCCAGGACGTAGCGCCACACGTCCTGCGGATACCAGCGCAACGCCTGCCGGACCGCCTCCAGCCCCTCGCCCGGCAGACCGTCGCAGAACACCTCGCCCCCCGTCACCTCGGCCAGGCTCTGCCACGGCACGGACAACCAGTCCAGCAGCGACACCCCCTGGCGCGGGTCGAACCCGAGCCGTCCCACCAGCCACTCCCCCAGCTCGGCGACCACGACGCCCGGCTGGCGGACCCCGTGATACTCGAAGACCGTGTCAAAACCGCCGAACCGGTCGGGCAGCCCCGCCGTGACACGCTCGCGTACCGGCTCCACCTGGCCGGCGGGCACGAACAGCAGGACCCGCGGCCCCCAGTCATGGTCGGCCGAGCGGGCCGTGTCGAACTCGAGCACCTCCGACCCCGGGCCGATCAGCGCGGCGCTGTGCCGCACCCCGGGCAGCAGCGGCGCCACGACCTCGCCGTAGAAGGCGCGAGAAAGCTCAATACCAGGCACAAAGTTGGACATCACGCCGTCAACTCTGCACGAGCACCGCCCGAACCTCACCCGGTTTTCCCGCCGCCGGTGACAGCGTGGTCCGCGACCGGACACGCCAGGGGGAGGGACCCGTTGAGCAAGGTCGTCGCCGACATCTCCGTATCGCTGGACGGCTACGTCACCGGCCCCGACCCCGGCCTGGAGCACGGCCTCGGCACCGGCGGCGAACTCCTGCACGCCTGGGCCCGCCAGCCCACCGACGTCGACGCGCGCGTCCTGGGCGGCGCTGTCCGCGACACCGGAGCGGTCATCATGGGACGGCGCACCTTCGACGTGGTCGACGGCCCCTACGGCTGGGGCGACCCGCTCGCCTACGGTTCGGCCCGCGACCAGCCGCAGGCGCCGCCCGTGTTCGTCGTCACCCACGTCCCGCCCTCGGCGGTACGCCGGCCCGAACTGTTCACCTTCGTCACCGACGGCCCCGCCGCGGCCGTCGAGCAGGCCCGCCCCGTGGCGGGGGACGGCGACATCGTCATCATGGGCGGCGCCGACCTGATCGGCCAGGCCGCCGACGAGGGGCTGCTCGACGAGTTGCGCCTGCACCTGGTGCCGTTGCTGCTGGGCGCCGGCACCCGTCTGTTCGCCCGGGTACGTCCGCGCCAGTGGGAGCCGGTCGAGACGCACTTCTCCCCGCTGGCCACCCACCTGACCTATCGCGCCATCATCTGAACCCCGGCGGGATCGGGGCCGGTCACCTGGCAGGCCAGCACCGGCCTGCGGCGGTACCCGATCCGCTCGTACACCTTGATCGCCGCGGTGTTGACGTCGTCCACCATCAGGGCCGCGCGTCCGTGCGTGGCCACGAGCTGGGACGACACCCACCCGCACACCCGCTCGGCCAGCCCCCGCCCGCGGAAGCGGGCGGCCGTGGCGACCCCGGCCAGCAGCCCCACCGACGGCGCGGACCACGCGTCGGCCGCCACCGCCGCCAGCTCGTGCCCCACGCGCACACCGGCCCACCGCCGCACGCCGGGCGCACCCGGCACCGCGTACGACGTGGGTGCGTCACCGGCCAGCAGGGCCGCGACCTCCTGGTCGGCCTCACCATCGAGCCAGCCGACCTCCGGCGGCGGCGCGGCGGGCGCGGCCTTGAGGCTCATCCAGGAGAACGCGCCGCTCTCCCGCACGCCCTCCAGCCCCGCCGCCACCCGCCGCATCAGCTCGCGCTCGCCCAGCGGCCGGAAGGTGGGGCCCAGCTCGGCCAGCGCGTGCCGGACCAGTTCGACGGCGTCGTCCGGATCGTCCGGGTCGCCCCACACCGCCAGCCGGTCGTGCAGGGAGATGCGCGGCGCGCCGGCCACCACCGCGTTCCCCAGCGCCCAGGCGCGGGCCTGGCCGCGCAGGTCCTGGGCGGTCCACATGACCAGGTCGTCGTCGCCGCACGCGGCGCGCAGCACGTCCAGGTCGCGCAGCCGGTGGATCACAAGATCTCGCCGGGCCGGTACGCGGCGGCCTCCGGGTGCTCGGTCACGACCTGGGACACCAGCCGCACCAGCTCCTCGACCTGCGAGGCGGCCGCGCCGGTGAAGGACACCCGGTCGGCCAGCAGCGCCTCCAGCTCGCCGCGGTCCAGCGGGAAGCGCTCGTCGCCGCCCAGCAGGTCCAGCAGCTCGTTGGACGCGCCCCGCGACCGCATCGCCAGCGCCGCGGCCACCGCGTGCTCCTTGATCAGCTCGTGGGCCTGCTCGCGCCCCACGCCGGCGCGGACGGCGGCCATCAGCATCTTGGTCGTGCCCAGGAAGGGCAGGTAGCGGCCCAGCTCGGCCGAGATCACCGCCGGGAACGCGCCGAACTCCTCCAGCACGGTCAGCATCGTCTCCACCAGCCCGTCGAAGGCGAAGAACGCGTCCGGCAGCGCGACCCGGCGCACCACCGAGCACGACACGTCGCCCTCGTTCCACTGGTCGCCGGCCAGCTCGCCCACCATGGAGGCGTAGCCGCGCAGCACCACGGTCAGGCCGTTGACGCGCTCGCAGGAGCGGGTGTTCATCTTGTGGGGCATCGCCGAGGAGCCGACCTGCCCCTCCTTGAACCCCTCGGTGACCAGCTCGTGCCCGGCCATCAGCCGGATCGTCTTGGCCAGCGAGGACGGCGCGGCGGCCAGCTGCACCAGCGCCGAGACCACCTCGAAGTCCAGGGAACGCGGGTAGACCTGGCCGACGCTGGTCAGCCGCCGCGAGAACCCCAGGTGGGCGGTGACCTTGTCCTCCAGCTCGGCCAGCCTGTCCTGCCGGCCGCCCAGCAGGTCGAGCATGTCCTGGGAGGTGCCGACGGGGCCCTTGACGCCGCGCAGCGGGTAGCGCGCGATCAGCTCCTCCAGCCGGTGGTAGGCCACCAGCAGCTCGTCGGCGGCCGAGGCGAACCGCTTGCCCAGCGTCGTGGCCTGCGCCGCCACGTTGTGGGAACGTCCGGCCATGACCGTGGCCGTGTGCTCCCCGGCCAGCGAGGCCAGGCGGGCCAGCAGCGCCACGACGCGGTCGCGTACCAGCAGCAGGCTGTCGCGGATCTGCAGCTGCTCGACGTTCTCGGTCAGGTCGCGCGAGGTCATGCCCTTGTGCACCTGCTCGTGCCCGGCCAGCGCGTTGAACTCCTCGATGCGCGCCTTGACGTCGTGGCGGGTGACGCGCTCGCGCGCCGCGATGGACTCCAGGTCGACCTGCTCGACGACCTTCTCGTAGTCGGCTATCGCGCCGTCGGGCACCGCCACCCCGAGCTCGGCCTGCGCCCGCAGCACCGCCAGCCACAACCGCCGCTCAGCGATGATCTTGTACTCGGGAGACCACAGGCGGGCCAGCCCGGGTGAGGCGTAGCGGGCGGCCAGGACGTTCGGGATGCGCGGCTTGGAAGTCACGTTGGACAAGTGTATTCACACCCCGTTACCGGCACCGCATCCAGTCCGCACGGCCCGTCCCGCGCCTGCGGTCACCGCGGGGGTCACCGGTTCCCATGCGGCCCCGCCGGCCTCGCGAACGGCCCCTGACCAGCACCGTCCTGCATACGGCCGGACCGGAACCATGTTTCCTCCTGTCCTGGCCGGTAAGTACAGGAGGTCGCGAGGAAACGACCAGAAAGGCATGAACATGAGCACCGACGACAAGATCCGCAACAAGGCCCAGGAGCTCAAGGGACGCGCCAAGAAGAACGTCGGCGACGCCACCGACAACGAACGGCTCCAGGCCGAAGGCCGCGCCGACCAGACCAAGGGCGGCCTGAAGCAGGCGGGCGAGAAGGCGAAGGACGCCGGCAAGAAGGTCAGGGACGCCTTCAAGAAGTGACCGCACGCTCCTGGCTGTGAACCGCGCCGGCCACCCGCCGCCGCCTGGGACGGACAGACACCGAACCCGCCGTGCCGCGATCGGCTGCCGCAGATCGGCTCGATGTTGCCGATCCGCAGCAGCCGACAGGCCGCACGGCGGGTCACGCCGACTCCGCACCGCCTCCGCCCGCCTTCCGGCCTACGAGACCGTCGCCGGACGCCGGCTGTCGCACTCCGCTAGCTGTTGCACTCCCTGGACAGGACCTTGCCGGTCTTGGCGTCCGTGCAGGTCTTGCAGGTACGGTTCGGGCTCGCCGGGAGCGGTTCCTTGGTGGTCGTGCACTCGCGCTCGGTGGACTGCTCCTGCTTCTGGGTCTTCTGCTCGCAGTACTGCTTCTTGAACCCGCCGCCCTTCATGTCACGGCAGTAGTAGCACCTCTTGTTGCCCTCCTCCAGCCACTTGCACTTCGGAGCGCGACCGGTGGCACTGGCGGCGGCACTGGCAGCGGCACTGGCAGCGGCACAGTCGGCGAGCGCGACGGACGTGGTGGGCGTGGTGGGCATGGTGGCGCCGGTGTGGGCTTGGGCCCCCAGCGCCTGCGAGGCCATCGAAGGGGCGAGGGCGGCAGCGACAAGGGCGCTGACAGCGCATGCTTCCTTGAACACGTTTCCTCCCGCAGAACATCTTCCTCTGGCCCCTCCATCGTGGCCCGCCATTGTGGGGACGCGTCAATACACAAGCCCGGAATTTATTCTCCGCCGCCGAACGCATGTCTTCACCCTAAACGCTGAATCGCATTTCTCGTACGCCGCCGAAGCCGTCATCAGAAGCCTTCTTTGCTTTTCCTGGCCGCTTTATCTCGTCGCTCTGCCGTACGCTTCACACGTGTTTCCCGGCCCTGACATGAGCCAGGCTCACTTACGCCTTCTCGTCCGGACAGCCGATGGGCTGGTCCGACCTCACCGGATGCTCCGACATCCCCGTCAACGGCACCCCAGGGGCAGTTGGCGGCGCACAGGTGACCACCCGCGCCGTCATCCACGAGAGCCTCGCCCGCTTCAGGACGCTGTTCGACCAGAGCGTCACCTTCAACGACGCGTAACATCCCGCAGCCTTTCTGCACCGGCACGACGACCAGCCGCGCGAGATGTTCTCCGTGCCGTCCGGCAGGTGGTGGTGATCGCCAGAAAATGGATCGAAGTCCGACGACTGATCCGCTAGCGTCTGTTTCGCAAGTCCCCCTCAGATCCGTCGGGTCTGGTGAGGGCACGGGTCGAAGTTCGTCGGTTACCACTTCTAATGGGGCGGTCGCAGGTTCGAGTCCTGCCCGGGGCCAACGCTCCGGTAGCTCAGTCGGCAGAGCACCTGAACGCCGGTGAACGTCCCACATCCGTGTCCTCTCCAGGCCTCGCCGGTCCGTCAAGTCAGCATGGCCCGGTGGCACGGGTCGAATCCGGTCGGTTACCACAGGGTTCGATTCCTTCCGGCCCCTCCTCATGGGGCCGGCCGCCCAGATCGGCTGGGCACCCGGGCGGAAACCCCACATCCGTGCCGTCGGCCGGCTGGCGACGGAATGACGGCGGGTCGACGTCGTTCGGTCATCTCCGGCACCGGCGGTCGCGGGGTTCGAGTCCCCGCTGCGCGAGAACTCGCGCAGCGGTGGAGCTCCGGTCCTGACCCGGTCGACGCACCCATGTCCGCCGTTCCATCACATCCGCCGCCTGGCGGGTCGAACACCCTTGTGGAGGCACATCCATGACCCGCAACCGTGACCCTCTGGCCGGCGTCTCCGCCATCGCGACGCCGCAGACCCGGCCCATCCCCGGTCGCCCCGACCAGGTTCGGAACGCGGCAGGCGGCCACGTCTTCGCCAAGGACGTGTGGCGCAAGCTGGAGGACTTCCTGATCCTCGGCACCACCGGCGGCACCTACTACGTGGGCGCGGACAAGCTGACCGCCGACAACGCCGGCGTGTTGTTCCAGGCGATCGCCGAGGACGGCCCCCGCGTGGTCGAGCTGCTGACCGCGATCTCCACGGCGCGTCCGCCCCGAGCGCCGAAGCAGCGTCCGGCCCTGTTCGCGCTGGCCGCCTGCTACGCCAAGGGCGACGCCGACACCCGCCAGGCCGCCAAGGTGGCCCTTGCCAAGGTCGCTCGCACGACTGACCATCTGGCCCAGTTCTTCGGCTACTACAAGAACCTGGGCGGTAAGGCGACCGCCCGCGGTGTCGCGCCGACGGCGGGCCGTTCGCTGCGGACCGCGCTGGGCTCGTGGTTCCTGAACGGGACCGCCGACGACGTGGCCTTCAAGGCGTGCAAGGCCCGTCAGCGCAGGACCCCGCAAGGTGAGGCGTTCGACCTGCGCGACGTTCTCCGCATCGCCCACCCGGCAGCGGACGGAGAGCAGCGCAGGACCCTGTTCGGGTGGATCGCCGGCAACGTGGGCGACGAGCGGGCGCGCGAGGCGCTGCCCGCGGTGGACCGGTTCCTGACCGCGAAGGCCGTCACGAGTCCGTCCGAGGCGGTACGGGTCGTGACCGCGGAGAAGGTGCCATGGGAGTTCCTGCCCGACGCCATGCTGCGCGAGCCCGCCGTGTGGGAGGCCCTGATCGAGACGGTCGGCATGACGGCGCTCATCCGTAACCTGGCACGGATGACCCGCCTGGGCACGCTCACGCCGACCGCGGCGGCGACGTCGCGTGCGGTGCTGCGGCTCACCGACCGCCAGGCGGTCCTGCGGGCCCGCATCCACCCCATGGACGCCTGGCTCGCCCTGCGCGTCTACGCCTCCGGGCAGGCTCAGCCGAACCCGCGCACGGGCCGCCAGACCTGGCATCCCGTCCCGGCCATCCTGGACGCGCTGGAGGAGACGTACGAGGCGGCGTTCGGCACGGTCGAACCGTCCGGGAGGCGACTGCTGGTCGCGGTGGACTCCTCCGGCTCGATGAGCTGGGGCGGCGGCGTCCGGCTGGGCGGTTCGCCGATCGGGTCGCCGTACGAGGTCGGCAACGCCATGGCGGTCATGCTCGCCCGCATCGAGCGCGGCAACGTGCACGTCATCGACGTCGACACCGGCGTCCACGCCTCGAAGGTGACCCCTCGCACCAACCTGCGTGAGATCGCCTCATGGCAGCCGTCCGGCGGTGGCACCGACCTATCCCTGCCGTTCCGGTGGGCGCGCGAGCAGCGCATGCGGACGGACGGGATCGTCGTCTTCACCGACAACGAGACGTGGGCGGGCCGGGCTCACCCGTCGCAGGAACTGGACGCCTACCGCCGTACCGTGGCCCCGGGGGCCCGCGTGATCGTGGCCGCGATGACCGCGGCGGGTTACTCGATCGGCGACCCCCAGGACGACGGTGTGCTCAACGTGGCAGGCCTGGACGCCTCACTGCCACTGATCGTCAACGGCTTCCTCCGAGGCTGACCGAGTTCTGGCTCCTCCCCAGGGTCCGGCAGCGCCTGCACGAGGTGCTGCCGGACCGGTGCCGAGCGGCGCACGCCCTGAACTTCTCCCGCCGGAAAGGGCGAACTACGGCAAGCCGCAGCTCCGCTGCCTTTCATGGTGGACATGATCTTCGCAGGCGCAGGGAACGCCGGCGGCCAAGAGCGGCACGTGCACGCGGGAGAATCTCATGTCGGTTAATTCGATCTCGCTGGACGACCTGCCGGCCCGTCAGGAACAAGCGGCTCTGCTGTCCACAGTCGAAGCCATATCGGACAAGCCGGGCCACATCAAGGTGACGCCCTACATGCGCGACGCCGGCTGCCTCTGCTCCCACGCCGTCGCACTGCCGCGCGAGGAGATCGCGTCCATCACCATCACAGATCAAACGCACGACTGCTGCGGCAAGACCTTGACCGTTGTGCCGGTGATCCGAGCGACCTCATCGGGGGAGGCTCACGCACATTGCACACCTCCTTCATGGGGGTCACGATCCCGTCACTCCATACCTGCGCATGCCGTGGAAAGCGCCGGACGTCCAGGACCGGTCCCAGCAGGTCCGCGCCGCCCAGCGCGCTGCCCGTACCCCGGCTTCGGGCCGTGCTCAGGCGCGGGCGGGCAGGGACCCCAACGAGGAACGACAGGTCCGGCTCACCGCCCAGCGTTTCCTCACCGACCACCTACGCTGCTACCGGCGCCCCTGGTGGCAGCGCCGCACCGCCGTCAACCCGCACTACTGGCCCGGCATCAGCCTCGATCTCACCGGTGCCGTGCTCATCTCCTTCAAGTTGACCTCCTGCCGGATGCACCGGGCGCACTTCAGCGAGGCGCTCTTCCTTGGGGACGCCGACTTCAGGGGGGGCGACCTTCACCGGCGATGCCTGGTTCAGCGGGGCGACCTTCACCGGCACCGTCGCGTTCAACACCACGACCTTCACGCGCTCGGCCGACTTCAAGGAGGCACGGTTCACCGGTGTCCACGTCTTCTTCAACGGAGCGACCTTCACCGGCGAGGCCACGTTCAACGGAGCGATCTTCGCGAGCCATACCGACTTCGACGGGGCGATCTTCGCCACCTACAGCCGCTTCAATGGGACCGCCTTCACTCGTGGTGCCACGTTCAGTCGGGTGAGCTTCGCTGACAACCCCGGGTTCAACCACACCCGGAACTCGCGCATCTACGTAGCGAATGCGCGGATTGGCAGGCAAGAGTGGGCAACAGCCTCGAACGTGGTGACCGGCCCCGCCGGTGAAGTACTGAAGCCCACCCATCCGCCCGCCGAGAAGGCCCCGCGCTCCCGGAGCCACGGCGAGGGGCAAAGTAACTCGCCGGCAACTTGGCCGGCTCGTGACGCCCTCTCCACAGCCGCCTGACGACCTGCCGTCCGCCGCCCGGGCCCGCGGCCGGATCGGGGGCCGGCCCACCGTGGTCAGGCCTGAACTCCTGCGGGCGGCCCGGGACCCGCTGCCCGACCCTGAGCGCTCCATCACCTCGATCGCGCGCCTGCTCGGCGTGAGCCCCGGCACGCTCTGCAACCACCAGCCGACCGGCGGCGCTGGATCCGATAAGCCGCTGGATCTCCGGCATATGATCATGCGCCTATGAGCGACATCACCGAACCCGCGATCGCCCGGGTGGACGTCGTGCGCGAGACCCTCCACGGCCTCACACTCGAAGACCCCTACCGGTGGATGGAAACCGAAGGCGAGGAGTTCCACCACTGGCTGGACGGCCAGGCCAGGCACGCCCGCGAGCACCTGGACGCCCTGCCGCACCGCGCCGGCCTGCTGACCCGGATCCGCGAACTGGACAGCGCGCTCACGCGGTACTTCGGCCTGGTGATGGCAGCCGACAAGGTCTTCGCCCTGGTACGCGAGCCGGACGCCCGCGTACCGGTGCTGACGGTGACCGAGGCCGACGGAGCGAGCAGGGTCCTGTTCGACCCCGGCACGGTGCCCGGCGACGGGCATCACACCATCGACTGGTACGTGCCCTCCCCCGACGGCCGCCACGTCGCCTGCGCCGTCTCCGACTCCGGGTCGGAGGACAGCTCCATCCACGTGATCGACGCCGACTCGGGGGTTCTCCGGGAGACGATCCCGCCCACGACCCGTTTCGCCTTCCTGAGCTGGCTGGAGGACGGCCGGTCGTTCGTCTACCACCGCTACGCGGAACAGCACCGCTTGGACAGCCGCTCCTTCCTGCATCGGCTGGGCGCCGACCCGGCGCAGGACACGGTGGTGTTGGCCCGCGGCCTCAACCCCCACGTCGAGCTGACCCCGCGGGACCGGCCTTTCCTGGTGGTGCCGCCGCACGGCGAGTGGATGCTGGCGATCGTCTCCCACAGCGCGCTCAGCCCCTGGCCCTGGACCAGCGAGCAGCTGAGCGACTGCACGGTGTACGTGGCGCCGCGCGCCGGGCTGGCCGACCCGGCCGCCTGCCCGTGGCGGAAGGTCGCGGGCGCAGCCGACGGCGTAACCGCCTTCGCCACCAGCCACGACACCCTCTACCTGGTCTCCCATCGGGACGCACCGCGCTCCCGCGTGCTGGCCGTTCCGCTTGCCGCACCCGATCTGTCCCGAGCCCGAGTGGTCGTACCCGCAGGTGAGCGGGTGGTGGAGTCGGTGCGGGTGGTGGGCGACCGGCTGCTGGTGCGCGATCTCGACGGCGGCGTCAGCCGGGTACGGCACGTACCCCTGTCCGGCGGCGAACCCGCCGACCTCCCGATGCCGGTCGACGGCGCCATCGTGGAGTGGACCACCCACCCGACGCGGCCCGAAGCCCTGCTGCTGGTGGCCGGCTGGACCCACGCGCCGCGGCTCTACCGCTACGACGGCCGGTCACTCCAGGACACCGGGCTGGCGCCCCGCTCACCGGTGCACTTCGGCGACGTGCACGTCCGTACTCTGCACGTGCCCGCGAGGGACGGGACGCCGATCCCGCTCACCGTCATCCACCACAAAGACCTGAAGCTGGACGGCGACCACCCGGCCGTGCTCACCGGCCACGGCTCCGGCGGGCTCATCGACCTGCCGGAGTTCCGTCCCGAGATGCTCGCCTGGTACGAGCGTGGCGGCGTCTACGCCGTCGCGCACCTGCGCGGTGGCGGCGCCTACGGCCGCGAGTGGCACGAGGCCGGGCGCGGCGAGCGCAAGGAGGCCACCATCACGGACTTCATCGACTGCGCCGAGCATCTCATCGCCCTCGGCTACACCCGTCCGGGTCGGCTGGCCGGCGAGGGCATCAGCGCCGGCGGCATCCCCACCGGCGGCGCGTTGGTGCGGCGCCCCGATCTGTGGGCGGCCATGGCGATGCGGGTGCCGACGGTGAACGCCACCCGCAACGAGTTCACCGAGAGCGGGCCGATCAACGTGCCCGAGTTCGGCAGCGTCACCACTGAGGAGGGCCTGCGTGCCCTCCTGATCATCGATGCCTACCTGCGGGTCCGGGACGGCGTGCCGTACCCGGCGGTGCTGCTGACCACCGGCCTGCGCGACGCGCGGGTGCCGCCGTGGCAGCCGGCGAAGCTGGCCGCCCGCCTGCAGGCGGCCACCGCCTCCGGCCGGCCGGTGCTGATGCGCGTCGAGGAGCACGGCGGGCACGGCGCCGGCTCGAACCGAGACCAGGAGCAGGCCCTGCTCGCCGATGTGCTGGCCTTCATCCTGCACGCGTCCGACGGGTCATGACGACGACAGACATGTCAGGTACGGCACGCGCACGCCCCCTCAGCCACGTCGCGGCCCGGTCGATCCCGGGTTGTGTGTGACGCTCAACCTCCATCCCGACCGCCCGGTGGGCGAGTCGGCGATCCTCGACAGGCCGGCAAGGACGGCGTCTACCAGTCCCGGTTCGTCACTGAGACCGGCAACGGCGGCCTGACCGCCCATCCCGGCGGGGACAGGCGTCTGACGTGGCGTGGTGCCCTGCCGGCTGTCGCAGCCGGACGGCAGGTCGTCGAGGGGAAGGCCCTGAGATGCGGTGAGGACGGGCCGCCTGGGCGAAACCTGGCGCGGGTGCACAGAGGGCAGGGTCGGACGGTCGCGTCCGGGTCCAGTTCATGCAAGTCCGGAGCCCGCTCGCCTCACCTGGGACCGTTTGCCCAAATATGAGCGCCAGCCCCTATTTGTCGCCGAATATCTGAAATGATTGCTTTTTTATTTGCCTTTCGATACTCCTTACCTTCCACAGAAAACTCGCGCGCTTTATCGCTACATCGAAGGGGGTACCTCAAACGCGCAACCATTTAGGGCCAGCTCTTGGCCCCTTTCGTTCGAATCCGGCATCTACAGGGGAAACACGTGGCTCAACACCAGAGCGGGCGCGCTTCGCACCCACTCAGCATCACACGTACGCTGGCGTTCGCCGTTGCCGCTACGGCGACCAGCGCACTCACGGCTCTTTCCATTCCAGCGCCGGCCTCTGCCGACGTCCAGACGACATCGGTCGTCAGCGGTCACGGCCTCGCGGATGCCAAGGTCGCGAAAGCAAACCATCGCTCCTTCCCCCTCGGGGTGGACGACGACAACGCTGTCGCGATCGACTCGGCCTTCCAGGGGGACCCGGAGGACGAGGAGAGGCCCCCGACCAAGTTCGTGGGGGTCGTTCGGGAGGACAAGGTACTGATCAGGGATCCGCGGTCGACCCCACGGTGGCACGACCTGTCCTCGCGGCTGCCCAGGAACTTCGGCCGCCTGGTCGACATCACTCTGGCTGCGCCCGACGAGGGGACGACAGTGCACGTCACCGTGCTCAACGCACACTCCCGCATTGCGCAGAGCACGTGCGTCGTCTTCCCGCCTCCGGGCACCATGACGACGCGGCCCTGGCCTGCCAACTGCAGCCCCTTCGTCGACATCACGCCGCCCGCCTGAGCCGACCGGATCTGATCCGCTGACGCCACTTGCCGTGCCCTGGAACGTCCGGGGCACGGCATTCACGTTTACCTCTGTGGTGGCGGGCGTGCACGGCGTGCCGGGCCGCCTGGGCCTGTAGACGATGCGGCGGGCGGCCTGCTCGATCTTCTCAGGCGCCCTGTTGACAGAGCGGTTTGCACGGCCCCGAGGGACACGGAACGCGCCCCGGGCCGGAACGCCTTCCGCCGCCGGCGGGCCGCTCTGCGACATCTGCACTCGGGATCCTGGACGCGGAGCAGACCCGCGGCGAACCCCTGATCCACGACCTGACGAAGGATCACCCCGGCGCCGCATGAGGTCGGCGCCGGGGCGATCCTGTCAGGAGGTGGGGGTGAGGACCCTGGCTCGTGCTTGGGCGGCGACGGCCTGCGCCGCATCCGGCGTCGACACGGTCGTCATCGCCCTGTCCCTGGCCACGCCCCTGGACGCGGCCAAACTAGAACGGCTGCTCGCCCTGGCCTGGGAGAGCGGAGCACAGCCGTTGATCGTCTTGACCAAGGCGGACCTGGCCGCCGATCCCGAGGGTGTCCAAGCCGAGGCCGGCGCGCTGGCACCCGGTGTGGACATCCTGGTCACCAGCGTCGCCACTGGTCACAACATCGACGTACTGGCCGCGATGATGCACGGCACCACCGTGCTGCTCGGCCCCTCGGGCGCGGGCAAGTCCACCCTCGGCAACACGCTGCTCGGCGAGGAACTGCTGGCCACCGGAACGGTACGAGAGCAGGACGGCAAGGGCCGCTGCACCTGCTCGGCTACGGCGACTGGACCGGCCCCGCCTCGGCCACCCTCATCGGCGCCGGCCGCACCGCCCGGCAACTGGCCGCAGAGGTCATCGCCCAGCTTAGGCGCACGCACTTCGGTGTCATTCACCGTTGATTCGACCTTCGTCTATCTTGACGTACATCTAAGCAGCGTGAGATCGTGGCTCCTGATTCGACATACATCTAAGTGTTGATGGTCTCGACCTCACACAGGCAGAAGGGCAACCCCCATGACGACGAACCAGACCAGCGGCGGCTTCATCGGCGACCTGGCAGAGGCCTTCGTCCCGCCCGCCGCCGGCGGCTGCTGCGGAGCTCCTGCCTCCCCCTCCGTGGCCAGTGACACGGCCCAGCAGGCAGATGCAGCCGCCACCGCCTGCTGCGGCAGCACGTCCGCCGCGCAGCAGGCCGCCCAGGCGGGCTGCTGCGGTCAGGCGCCGGCGTCGGCCGCCATCCCGGCCGTAGAGGCAGCCTCCACCGGCTGCTGCGGATGACCTCCACCATGCCGGACCTCCCTCAGGCGCCCGGCCTGGCCGCCGTCGTGGAGCGGGTGTCGGCGGCGCGGATGCAGGCCACGGTGCACGAGCTGGCCCGCGATCACTACGCCGGGCGGCGCGTGGGCACACCCGGGGGCCACGCCGCCGCCGACTGGCTCGCCGAGCGGCTGCGCGAGCTGGGCGCCGAGGTCGAACTCGACTCCTTCCCCGTCGCCGACGTGCGGGAGCTGTATGCCCCCCCGGTGCTCGAATGGAGCGCAGGCGGCCAGGCGCTGCGCCTGGAGCATCGCCGGGACTTCGTCGAGCACCTCGCCTCGGCTGAGTTGCCGGACCCGCACACCGCGCCGCTGGCCGCCGCCTCCGAGGCCGACCTGCGCGGCCGATGGGTGCTGGCCGAGGCCGGAGACTGGGCGCGGGCGTGCGAACGAGCCGAGGCCCACGGCGCGGCCGGAGTGCTGACCGCGCGCGGCACCGACGCCGAGGGGTGGATGCCCAAGATGATCGCCGGACCGGCTCCCCGCGCCGTCCCGATCATCGCCCTGCGCATCGACCTGCACGCCCGTCTGGCCGACGCCCTGGCCGTCGGCCCGGTGCAGGTGACCGGGTCGATGCCGCTCCGGCAGATCTCCACGGACGGCCACAACGTCCACGCCCGCTTCCCTGCCTTCTCCCACGCCAGGGGCGCGGGGACCGGGCCGCGGGTACTGCTGACCGCGCACTACGACGGCGTCGGCGATGACCCCGACCAGCGCATGCCCGCAGCCGCCGACAACGCCTCCGGCGTGGCCGCCGTCCTGGAGGCCGCCCGCGTCCTGACAGCAGACCCGGCCATCCAGGCCGAGCTGTCGGTGGCCTTCCTGGACGCCGAGGAGAGCGGGGCATGGGGATCGGCCCACCACGCGCCCGCCCTGCCGCCCGACACGCTGGTGATCAACCTCGACGGCGCCGCACACCTGCATCAGGCCGCCTCCGTCGAGGCCGGCGGTCCCGCCCACGCCCTGCTGGCCGCTCTCGATCAGGCAGCCCGCCTGGCCGGCGTGCCGCTGCGAGCGGGCGCGATGGCGTCTGACAATCGCCGCTACGCCGCCGCCGGGCTGGCCGCGATCGGCATCGGCATGGGCATGCCTGGCTACCAGACCCCCGCCGAAACCCCCGACCGCGTCGAGGCAGACACCCTCGTGGCGGCCGCGCGACTGCTGGTCGCCTCGGTCGGACTGCTGGCCGTCCAGGCCTCGGTCTGATCAGCTCCCGATGGCCTACCCAGGCGGAGGTTGTGGTGCTCAGGTGCCGCCGGCCGATGATCGGGCGGCGGCTTGCTGGGTGAAGTGCTCAGCCAGGGCGGTCATCTTGCCCAGATAGCGGGCGGCCAGTTGCAGGTGGGTGTAGGCCGTGTCCTCATCGACGGCTTGCCCGCGCGGGTGGCCGGCCTCGTTGCGGTGGCTGGCAGCCGGTGGCTGCCCGGATGGCCTGGGGCAGGTAGGCGTCGTGGAAGCGGGTGTCAGCGCGCGGGGTGGCCATCAGTCTGAGGACCTGGCTACGGATCTGCATCCCGACACAGTAGCCAGCCGATTGCCGTCCGTACCGGCCTGAAGCGGGCAGTGGCCACCCTCTCTCGGCGAGAGCGGCCACCACCGTCGTTCATCTCGGCTGCTCAGCTTGGCAGCAACTCGCTGAGCAGCTTCTCCACTCGTAGGCGGATGTCGTCCCGGATGGCTCGGACGGCGTCGATGCCCTGCCCAGCCGGGTCGTCGAGCTGCCAGTCCTCATACCGCTTGCCGGGGAAGATCGGGCAGGCGTCCCCGCAGCCCATCGTGATGACCACGTCGGAGGCTTGGACTGCGTCGACGGACAGGACCTTGGGACGGGCGGTGGTGATGTCGATGCCGACCTCGGCCATGGCCTCCGCAGCGACCGGGGCGACCTGGTCGGCGGGCGCGGAGCCGGCCGAGCGGACCTCGACGCGGTCGCCTGCGAGGTGGGTGAGCCATCCTGCGGCCATCTGGGAGCGTCCGGCGTTGTGCACGCAGACGAACAGGACTGACGGCTTACCGGTGATGCTCTCGGGGGCGTGCTCAGGCACGGGCGGGCTCCTCGGCGGTGGGGCGGAACAGGCGGCGGCCGGCCAGGCTGACGTAGACCAGGGCGACCAGGACGGGCACCTCGATGAGCGGGCCGACCACGCCGGCCAGGGCCTGGCCGGAGGTGACGCCGAAGACGCCGACCGCCACGGCGATGGCCAGCTCGAAGTTGTTCCCGGCGGCGGTGAAGGCCAGCGTGGTCGAGCGCTCGTAGCCCAGGCCGATCAGCTTGCCGGCCAGGAACGACCCGCCCCACATGAGGGCGAAGTAGGCCAGCAGCGGCAGCGCGATCCGGGCGACGTCGCCGGGCCGGGAGGTGATCGTGTCGCCTTGCAGGGCGAACAGGATGACGATGGTGAACAGCAGCCCGTACAGGGCCAGCGGGCCGACGCGTGGCAGGAAGCGGCTTTCGTACCAGTCCCGGCCGCGGGCGCGTTCGCCGAGCTTGCGGGAGGCGTAGCCGGCGACCAGTGGGATGCCGAGGAAGATGAGCACGTACTGGGCGATGTCGAAGGCCGAGACCTCCAGCGCGGACTGAGCGAGGCCGAGCCAGCTGGGCAGCACCTGCAGGTAGAACCAGCCCAGTGCGCCGAAGGCGACCACCTGGAAGACCGAGTTGAGTGCCACCAGGACGGCGGCGGCCTCGCGGTCGCCGCAGGCCAGGTCGTTCCAGATGAGGACCATGGCGATGCACCGGGCGAGCCCGACGATGATCAGGCCGGTGCGGTACTCGGGCAGGTCGGGCAGGAAGGTCCAGGCCAGCGCGAACATGACGGCCGGGCCGAGCAGCCAGTTCAGGACCAGGGAGGTCAGCAGCAGGCGGCGGTCGCCGGTGACGGTGCCCAGGCGGTCGTAGCGGACCTTGGCCAGCACCGGGTACATCATCAGCAGCAGCCCGAGGGCGATCGGCAGCGAGATCTCGCCGACCTTCACCGCTTCCAGCGCGGTGTTCAGCCCCGGCACGAGCCGTCCGAGCAGCAGCCCGGCGGCCATGGCCGCGATGATCCACACAGGCAGGAACCGGTCGAGCGTGGACAGGCCGGCGATGACACCCTGCGCGGGCGCGGCGGCCGCTGGCGCCGATGACGCCGGAGTGGGGGAAGAGGACATCAGGCTTGCTCCTCAGACGGTGGCGGGCACGTCGAGCAGGGCCGACAGCTCACCCAGCGTCTCGGGCACCAGCCGGTAGTACACCCAGGAGGCACGCCGCTCCGAGGTCAGCAGCCCGACCTCCTTGAGCACCTTCAGGTGGTGGCTGATGGTCGGCTGGGACAGCTCGAACGCGCCGGTGATGTCGCACACGCACACCTCACCGCCGGCGCGGCTGGCCACGATCGACAGGATGCGCAGACGCACCGGATCGCCCAGCGCCTTGAACACCCGCGCCACCCCGGCCGCCTGCTCGGCGTCCAGCGGCTCGCGGGCCAGCGGCGGGCTGCACTCCAGGATCTCCAGCAGTTCCATCCACTACCCTTCCGTATAGACATTCATCGAAATAGGTACCTGTCTATATTGACATCTGCCGATGTGTGCTCCGCACGCGAGGGCGGCAGGCATCAGAGGGCGGGGATCTCCAGGTCGGCCAGCAGGGTGCGGACCCGGCGCTCGATGTCGTCGCGGATGGGGCGGATCTGCTCGACCGCCTTGCCGTCGGGGTCGTCCAGGTCCCAGTTCAGGTAGCGCTTGCTCGGGTAGACCGGGCAGGCGTCGCCGCAGCCCATGGTGACCACCACGTCGGCGGCCTGGACGATCTCGCTCGTCCACGGCTTGGGGAACTCGCCGGTGATGTCGATGCCGCGCTCGTGCATCACCTCCACGACGGCCGCATTGATCAGCTCGCCGGGCTCGGTGCCGCCGGACCAGCCGAGCGCGCGCTGCCCGGCCAGGTGGGTGAAGAAGCCGAGCGCCATCTGCGAGCGGCCGGCGTTGTGCACGCACAGGAACAGCACGATCGGCACGCCGGCGTCGTCCTTGCCCTCGACGCGGGCCAGCGCGCGCAGCTGCTGGCGGGCGAACCGCTCGGCCAGCAGTGGCAGGTAGTTGGCGATGACGGCGCGGCCGGCGAACTGGTCGTAGCTGGTGTGCAGGAACCGCTCGATGGTCTCGGTGCCGAAGGTGCCGGTGAACTCCTCGGCGAGGGTGCGGGCTGCGGTGAGCAGGGCGTGCTGCTGATCGATGGTCAGACCGGCGTGACGGTAGGTGCTGTCCATGAAGGGCTCCGGCGGCGTCGCTCATATCGACGGCTGTCGATTTCGATGTACGTCGATATTGGCAGCCGTCGATGTCGTGAGGGTGAACGCCGGGCCAACAGCGAGTCCTTGCGAGCCCTTGCGGGCTCTCAGGCGCCGACCAGAGTGCTGCGGCGTTCGATCATCAGCACGTCACGCCACACTCCGTGGTGGCGGCCGACGCGCTCGCGGGTGCCCACGACGCGGAAGCCGAGCGCCTGGTGCAGGCTCAGGCTGGCGGCGTTCTCGGCGAAGACGCCGGACTGGATCGTCCAGACGCCGACGTCCTCGGCGGCGGCGATGAACGCCGCCAGCAGCGCCCGGCCGATGCCGTGGGCCTGGCATCCGGGGTGGACGTAGATGCTGTGCTCGACCACACCCGCATACACCGGACGGGACGAGACCGCCGAGGCGGCCACCCAGCCGAGCACCTCGCCAGAGTCGGTATCCACCGCCACGTACCGCAGGTGCGACAGCCGGCTCGCGGTGAACCCCTCCCAGCTGGGCGCGGTGGTCTCGAAGCTGGCCTGGCCGGTGTCCAGCCCGGCCTGATAGATGGCCAGCACCTGTTCGGCGTCGCTGTCGCGCATCGGCCGGATCTCCAGGCCAGGCCCGATGGCAGGCTTGACGGCCCGGACGATGGCCGAGTGCACCCCGTCGCCGTGATCGGCGGTCAGCGTGATGGCGATCTGGACGAAGCCGGCCTCGATCAGCAGGTCCCGGTACTCATGCACGGTGAGCGACCCGGCCGCGCAGCCGATGCGCTGCTCGGCCCGCTGACGCGCCTGCTCGTCCAGCACCCGTGCGGTGACGACGTCACTGACGCCGAACCGGCCACCCGGTCGCAGCACCCGGAACGCCTCGGCCAGCACCGCCGCCTTGTCATCGGACAGGTTGATCACACAGTTGGAGATGACCACGTCGACCGTGTGGCCGGGCAGCGGGATCGCTTCGATCGTGCCGTGCAGGAAGCGCACGTTGGACGCGCCCGCCTGTCCGGCGTTGCGCTGGGCCAGGTCCACCATGGCAGAGCTGGCGTCCAGACCGAAGACGGTGCCGTGCGGGCCGACCCGGCGGGCCGACAGCAGCACGTCGATGCCGCCACCGGACCCGAGATCGAGCACCGTCTCACCGGCACGCAGCTCGGCGACGGCGACCGGGTTGCCACATCCCAGGCTGGCCCGCACCGCCCCCTCGGGCAGCACGGTCAGGTCGCCGTAGCCCGCCGGACCGAAGCCGCCCTGCTCGAACGCCTCCTGCCGGCAGTCGGCGACCGTCCGCCCGGCGTCCGCGGCACAGGCCAGGGCCGAGTAGCGGTCGATGATCTCGTCGTGCGCCATGGCGAAGCTCCTTCACTCGCAGGTGGGCGCGGCCGGCACGGGCTTGCCCATGACCACGTCCGCGGCGGTCGGGAAACAGCTCACGCAGTTCTCGTTGATCCGGTACAGGCTGGAGGTGCCCTGCCGCTCCACCAGCACGAACCGCACCTCGGCCAGGATCTTCAGGTGGTGCGACACCGTGGACTGCCCCACCCCGGACGCGGCCACGATCTCGCCCACGCTCATCGGCGCGCGCCGCCGGGCCAGCAGCGACACGATCTGGATGCGAGTGGCGTCGGCCAGGGCCTTGAACCAGGTGTCAGGCGCAGGGCAGCCAGTGCCAGGTGCCGGGCTGGTCGCCCTTGACGCGAAGGTTCGCGAACAGCCTTTACCCGTCTTGCCCGAAATGCCCCGTTTTGTGTGCTCCCGCTGAGGCAATAGCAGCTGCAGGAACCAACGAGAGGGGAGCGCACATGCGTCACACGATGCACGTGTCACCCGTCTTTGCCGCATCAGGCGCGCTGCTTTTGGCCCTGGCCGCGGCTACTCCACCACAGGTCACAGCCGAAACCGCGGCAACTAAGTTCGGCAGGGCCTGCGACAATGCCTACCTCGTCTTCAAGCCGAGGTCGGCGTATCCCGACACGAACGCAGGCAACGTTTGGTACCGCAGGCAGTTCACAGACATCGAACTGTCGCTGTTCTGCCTGGTGAACGAACTCCGGGCGCAGTACCAAAGGCCGCCGGTGAACCGTGTGCTTCTCCTGTCCGCGAAAGTCAGGGGAATTAACGGGGCTGCGGCCGACCATGCCAGAGCTGCGGCACAACAGCGGTGGTGGGGAACGGTGGAACAGGTTCCCGGCTGCAAGCCCTATCCGCTGGACCCCAGCCGCTGCGACTCCCACTACGACCCTGTGTCGCAAACCGACCCCGTACAGCGGGCAAAGAACAACAAATACGGGAGCTCCTGTCCGACATGGTCGGTCGGTGAGAACACCTATACGGGGTGGGGAGCCGAAAAAGTAACACCTAGGGCGGCCTTCGAAGCCTGGAAGCACAGTCCGCCCCACCTGGAGAACATGCTACGCCCGGAGTTCAAGCAGATGGCCATCGGCACGGCGGCCGGAAGCGCGGACCCGAGTGCCCCCGCCGACTTCTACCCCGCCATCACCTATGTGCAGGATTTCGGGACCTGCGGCTAGCACAGCAGATGGACCAGTACGAGGTCACGCCATGATGGAATGACCAGATCAGGTGTCGCTCAACAGCCGGGACCGCATCACGGTGTGGCAGTATGCCGCACCCGGGTCATCCGGGTCCTGCCGCACCCCGTTCTCGTGATTCGATCGAGGCGGCCCCGCATCTCAGGGTGCGGGGCCACTCGCATGCGGGCGTCGCCTCACGCCGTGGCGGCGCGATGTACCCGGTCCTCCCGGTCGTCGGCGAGCAGGTCGTACACCGTCACCGGCAGACTGAACGTCACCTCGGCCAGGGTGTCCGGCGCGAGCCGCGCCCACCACCGGCGTTCCCGCAGGCCCGCCATCGCGCGCGTCCACTTCTCTGCCGCCGGCAGTTCGTACCAGCCGTCCCACACCGGCTCGTCGTCCTCGTCGAGCGGAGGTTCCCAGCCCGCGATCGTCGCGTTCGGGAACGACTCGCCCGCCGAGTACGACAACACCACCGGCTCGTCATCGCGCTCCCGCAGCAGGGCCAGCACGTCCCCCCAGCCCAGCTCGACCGTCCGCTTCGGCCCGTGCGGCACGGCCTGGGAGGTGAGCTGCTTCCGGAACGGCCCGGCCGCCAAGCCCTGGTCGACGATGTCGGCCGCCCATGCCCGGTCCGGACCCTCGATGAAGGCGTGCTGCGAACCCCACGCGGCGATCTTCGCCGCGAGCCGCATCGGGTCACTGCCGACGGCCAGCGCCGTGTTCAGGTCCACGTTGCCGGTGTTCAACCGGACCCCGGCCACATCCAGGTCCAGCCCGGACAGGCGCATCCGGACCTGTAGCGTCTGCACCAGGCGGTGCCGCAGGGCGGCGTCGTGCGGGTGAGTCTTCGCCTCGGTCAGCAGCTTGCGCAGGTCGGTCGTGCCGTCACCGTCGGCCGCTCTCGCCCAGCCGAGGATCAGCTGTACCCGGTCCAGCGAGCCGGCCCGGTCCAATGCCCACGCCGCTTCGGCAGGCTGTCCGGCCAGGTTGTGCAGCCACGCGTACTCCGCCCCCAGCAGTTCGGCGGTCCGGGTCGGGGTGTGCCAGTACAGACGGCTCACTGGCGCCTCCATGCACGCGCGGGCAGGGCTTGTCCCGGCCACTGACGTCCGGGACAAGTTACGCCAATCCGGGCCCGTCGTGCCGCCCGTCCTCCTCTGACGCCCGCTCCGCGGAGGTCGCAACAGGCACACCACCCGAGAGAGAACATCAGGAGACTAGGTTCAGCGAAGGGGACACAGCCATGACCCGTAAGACTCGGCGAACGACGCTCACTCTTTCTGTCCTGGCAGGGGCACTCCTCGGAGGAACACTGCTGCTTCTGTCACCTCTGGCCGCACAGCTCCTTGCAGAATCCATCCCGGGACTAGACTGGGCGCTTCTCAGCAACATCGGGCAGGCGTACGGGGCCGTCGCTGCGCTACTCACTGCATTGTCGCTGGTAGGCGTCATGATCTCGACGCTCGTCCAAGCCCGAAGCGTCCGCATCGCCAGCGAGCAGACCTGGCGTCTCACGCAACTGGAACTTGCGAAGCTTGTCATCGATGACCCGAAGCTCGTGCAGTTTGAGGGAGTCCCGTGGCACGGCCCAGAAGACGACCTCCCCCTTCGGCTTCGCATCCTCGTCAACCTCTGGCTTGAGCAGTGGCGCTCGATGCACAACTTCGGGCTGATGGATGACTCGGAAATCCATCGGCTTGCTTCAGGTCTCTTCGCAGGTGAGGCAGGTCGGAGACACTGGGTGGAGAACAGCGACGGGTACAGAGCCGACCGGCGAAACGTCCGCACCCGCGCTTTCTCCCGGATACTGGACGAAGAGCTGGCGAACGCTACTCGGGTACCAGCAGTACCCATAACCCTTCCACAAGCCGCACCGGGCAAGAGGCACTGGCGTGCCGCTGCGGTAGCAGGAGCTGCCCTCATCGTCGGCGTTGCGATAGGACGGCTCCGATAGCCCGTTAGGCCCGCCTGGGCACACGGCTACGCCGTGTAGCAGACCACCTGCTGGAACAACGCTGGATCAGCATGTCGGAAGGACGACTACTGATCACAGTCGTGGGCGACCTCGTGGCCTATTCGATCGATGCAGCGACGAGGTCGGATGGATCGTCCTCCAGCCGCCGAGCGGACGTCAGGTAGATGTCCGTGGTCGAGGACTGAGCGTGATCCAGCGCCTCCTGGATCTTCTTCACGCTGACGCCCGCCTCCTCGGCGAGCGTCGCGAACGTGTGCCGCAGCTTGTGCGGGTGCAGCCCCTCGATCCCGGCCTGACGACCGACGCGCCGGACCAGCTCGTACACGTCCTTGCGGTCGAGCCGCCGCCCCGTGGCGGACGCGAACAGCGGGCCGGTCAGCTCCGCCACCGCCACCCCGGCCCGCCCCGCGCGGTCAGCCAGGTACACGTCGATCGCGTGCGCCGCCGCCGGCGGGACCTTGCGCGTCTTCGGCTTGTCGCCCTTGCCGACGATGCGCAAAGTGCGGTGACCGCGCTCGTACCCGAGGTCGTCGATCTGGGCGGCCAGGGCCTCGGTCTCCCGGATGCCGGTCTGCAGGAGCAGCCGGATCAGCGCCGCGGTGCGCAGGCGTTCCCGGCCGTGGTCGTGGTCGGCCGCATGGAGCACGTCGCGGGCTTCGGCGCGGGTGAGACCGACCGTCTCGGAGTGCTGCCGGTTGACCTTCGGGCGCTTCACCCTGTCGAACGGGTTGAAGTCGGCCGCCTCCTCCTCGACCAGGTAGCGGTACCAGGACGACACGGTGGCGAGCCGCCGCGCGAGCGTCTTCGCTGGCAGGGGCTTGTGGGCTTGCAGGTCGAGCCACCGCTTGTAGACGTCGCCGTGCGGGCGTCGCACCTCGGCGATGTCGAGGTCGTGTTCGGTGAGGAAGTCGAACCACATCTCGATGTCGCGCCTGTAGGCGGCGCGGGTGTTCGCGGAGTTGTAGCTGAGGAGCCACGCCTTCGACAGGTCCTGGACGTACCCGAGCAGCTTGGGCGGGAACGCCACCTCGCCGCTGTGCCGCGGGGCCAGCTCGGCCGTCACGGCGCGTCTCCGAAGAAGTCTTCGGGGCGGTAATCGGCAACGATCACTCCCCTGTGCCGGATCTGCACAGCCTCGACCTGAACGTCGACGCGCATGAGATGTGACTTGGCCAAGAGTTCGGCAGGCTGGCGCATGGGCAAGGCGCAGACGATGGTCCATTCCCGCGTGCCGTCCTGGTGTTTTACCAGGACGGCAACCTCATGGAGGTCGTCGCGAGATGCAGGTGTTTCAAGAGTGGGAGGCCGAAGAAACGCATCTGCCTGTGGGGGTAGACCGTGAGGGTCGCTCATGATCAGTTGCTCTCTCGCGGGTATGCAACAGCGATCATGCTATACCCCCATAACGTGGATTATGAGGGGTCGAGAGGAATCATGAAGACACACCCCGACCACACAGCACCATCCGCAAGATCCCGGCTTCGATACGTGCGCAGGCCGGACGGTGTTTGATCACAGCAAGCCCCGCTCCTTAGCAAGCAGGGCCGTCTGAAACCGAGTCCTAGCACCGAGCCGCTGCATTACATTCGCCACGGCGCCTCGATAGGTCCTCGAACTGACACCCAGCGCCTCACCCGACCTGACAGAGAATCGCAGGTCAGCGACAGATCGTTACCGGTCAAAGCTCCGACCGGTAACCTGCTGAGCTGCTGCAGAGCGGTCAGTCGCCGCCGTCGCCCCCATCGCCACCGAAGCCTTCGCCGCCCCGGCCCCCGCTGTATCCGGCGCCCCCCTCGGCCTGGCGGGACTTCCTCACAAGGTTGTCGATCTCCCGCGCGCGCTTCCGTTGGACCCGCCTCGCGTACCTGTTGGCGCTGCGGGTGCTGCCGACCGAGCTACCGCCGGAGCCACTGCCTGAGCCGTCCATCGCCCAGATGACCAGACCGATCAACAGCAGTACCGCCAGAACTTCCACGGTCCACCTCCTCCAGCCACCAAGTCGGCGGCCTTGCACTGAGCTGGTATCCGCATCATCACACAGGCGTGCCTAGTACAGGGTTAGATCGCTCTCCACGGGGCGAACCCGCCGTAGGTTCGTTGCGGGGCGCGCAAGCCTCGCTGCTGCTGGTGAAGACCCCAACTCCTGGCCCAGCCGCCCCAGCTCGTCTGCAGCAGCACGCCGCTCCACATCATCCCGGCGCCGGAACTCCTCGACATCCGCCCGCGCCACCCGCCATTCACCGTCATCCACCCGCGCAGGGATCACGCCCTCCTCCAACAGCGTCACCACGAACGCCGGCGACACGTTCAACATGTCCGCCGCCTGCTGCACCGACAGCTCTCCACGCACATCCGCCACCACAACACCCCCTCGCCTGCAGCGTCTTCCAAGACACGAGACAAACGCAACCACCCCCACCTGCCCCCCCGAAACGTGGCAGACTGGACGGCGCAGCACCAAATACCAAGGGCCAACGCCGTCCCTTCCAGAACCTGGAAGGGACCAGCATGCCCTCCGCTGTTCAGGCCACCCGCGAAGCCATCGACCAGCTCATGCTGCTCATCATCGCCATCGGCGGCCTCATCGCACTCACCCTCGTCATCACCCACCTGACGATCGGCACCTACCGCGCCCTCTTCCCCACCGGCCGCGCACCCCGATTGCAGCGCCGCGCCCGCACCGCACGCTCCACCTGCAACAACCGATCAACACGCACCACCCGCCGGCCCGACGTATCCAACCGCGTCGTCACCCGCCCAGCCGCGTCCGGCCCAAACCACCCCTCCCCCACCCACCGCCGAACCGATCCCACCGACACCCCACACCGCGCAGCCGCACCCACAAGATCCACCCACACACCACCAGCATGAACCAAAAACCCGACACCAACTCCAGGCGCCCGTCAGGCGGGCTGGCGGGGGGTGGGGGCTCGCCGACACGCGGAAGCCGCGCGGCCAAGGACCGCGCGGCTTCCGGTTGGCACAGCTAGTCGGCGTAGCGCTTCACGCGTTGGATGGCGCGCTGCTGCGCGATCCCCTCGCGGCGGACAGCGAAGCGAGACAGCGTGCCGACAACTCCCGCCATCTCCGATGGCGGCGTCTCGTGGTTCTCGCACATGCGGATGAAGCCGGTGAACTCGCGCACCGAGCGCGAGGGGCGCGTGACTTTCGCGTCTCAACTTGACGTACCGATCCCACAGCTCAGCCTCGATGAGCGGTTGGTGCGCCCCGGGCCGGAACACCTTCTGCTGGCAGCGGGCCGCTCTGCGACATCTGCACTCGGGATCATGGATGCGGAGCAGACCGGCAGCGAACCCCTGATCCATGACCTGGCGAAGAGTCTCGGCGCTCCACGGCAGACCACCCTCGGTGGTGTACCCATCCCGGTTGAGCCTGCGGGCCAGGTAGGCGAAATTCTGCTCCGCCATATATGTCTCGTAGCAGCCAGCTAATGCCTCTGCCGCTCCGGAGCCGATGTCGGGTACGTAGCGTTCTTCGCCATCGGCGGGGTTTCGCAGCGTGCGCTTCGGATCCAGCGGATGAGGCTGCCGGCCTCGGCGCACGTACCCGAAGTACTGAGCGCCGAACGGCGGCAGGCCGCGGGCGAGGCGGTTGTGGTACGCCTCAGCCCACTGCTCACCAGATCGGTCGTCTCGAACGCGGGTCAGTTTCCCAACCGCAGTGCTGGCGTCCACCTCTTCGGTCGCCGACACCAGCTCGCCACCGGCGGTTTCCACCCTGGCGAGGTTGAGCTGATTGCCGGTCCGATTCCGGCCGAAACGCGAGTACTTCCAGACGAGGATCGCCTTGGCCAACCCCGACTCGACGTGGGAGACGGCCTCCATGATTGTCCGTTGGAAGCTCCTGCCGGACACGTCCAGGTCTTCGATCCAGCCGCCGTCCGGCCATGCGCCCGGCGGGATGTAGTAGCCCCGCCGGGCGGCTAATGCCTCAATGGCGTCACGCCGGATGGCTGGCGAGATCTTTTCCTCCAGCATCATCGACACTCTCACGTAGCCGATGGCCGGTATGAGTCGGGCGCGGTCCTCGATCGCGCTTCCGAGTTATAGCAACATAGAGGGTAGGCACCAGCACCAGCGTCAGAAGCGTCGACGACACCAGGCCGCCGATCACCACGATCGCCAGCGGCTGCGAGATGAACCCGCCCGACCCGGTCACCCCCAGCGCCATCGGCGTCAGCGCGCAGATCGTGGCCACCGCCGTCATCAGGATCGGCCGCAACCTGCGCCGGCCGCCCTCGATCACCGCCTCCACCACGCCCAGCCCCTGCTCCCGGTACTGGTTGATCAGGTCGATCAGCACGATCGCGTTCGTCACCACGATCCCGATCAGCATCAGCATGCCGATCAACGCCGGCACGCCCAACGCGGTGTCGGTCGCCACCAGCAGCCCCACCGCGCCGGTCGCCGCGAACGGCACCGACACCAGCAGGATCAGCGGCTGGACGAAGCTCCGGAACGTCGCCACCATGATCATGAACACGATCGCGATCGCCGCCAGCATCGCCATGCCCAGATCGGAGAACGCGTCCGCCTGGTCCGCCGACGCGCCGCCGATCTCGTACCGGGCGCCGGCGGCCAGCGCCACCGAGTCCAGCTTCGTCGTCAGCTCCTGCGTCACGGTGCCCAGATCGGCCGCTTCCACCTTGCCCGACACCGTCGCGGAACGCTCACCGTCGATCCTGGTCACCTGCGTCGGACCGGCCACCTGCTTCACCTCGGCCACCGACGACAACTTCACCAGACCCGCCGCCGTCGGCAGCTTCAGGCCCTCGATCGCCTTGAGGTCGTCGGGAGCGTCACCACCGCGCAGCACCAGGTCGCTGCTGCGGCCGTCCAGGGTGATCTGGCCCAGCGGCGCGCCACGGAACGCCTGCGCCACCGCCTGACCCACCTGCGCCTCCGACAGCCCCTTGGCCGCCGCCTTCTCCCGGTCGACCGCGACCTCGATGCGCGGCGCGCTGGCCTCCAGGTTCGACGACAGGTCACGCAGACCCTTCACCTGACCCATCGCGCTCTTGACCGAGTCGGTCGCCGTGCGCAGCGTCTCGGCGTCGGGCGCCTGCACGATCACGCTCACCGTGTCGGAGGAGAACCCGCCCCCACCGGCGCCGCCGACGGTGACCTCACCGACCCCGGACAGGCCCGTGATCTTCTCCCGGAGCTGCTGCTCCACGGTCGCCGGCTCGACGCCGTCCTTGACCGTCACCGAGTACGACGCCCGGTCCGCGCCGCCGCCCACGCCACCCTGCATGGCGTTGCCGCCGCCCACGTTCACCTGGTACGTCTCCACACCGGCCAACCCCGACAGCACGCCCTCCACCTTCTCGGCGGCCTTGTCCGTCGTGGCCAGATCGGTGCCGACCGGCATCTTCTGCGTCAGCGAGATCGTGTTCTGCCCGGAGGAGTCCAGGAAGTTCGTCCGCAGACCGCCCGCCAGGCCCATCGTCCCGACGAACACCGCCACCCCGATCAGCACCGTCACCAGCTTGAACCGCGTGGCGAACCGCAGCACCGGCAGGTACGCCCGCTGCAACGGGCTGCGCAGCTCCTTGGCCTCGGCCTCCTCACGCTGGGCCCGCGCCTGCTCCGGCGACAACGCCGGCGCCTTGAGGAACCAGTACGCCAGCACCGGCACCACCGTCAGCGACACCACCAGCGAGGCCAGCAACGCCACCGCCACCGTCACCGCGAACGGCCGGAACAGCTCGCCCACCATGCCGCCCACGATCGCGATGGGCGCGAACACCGCCACCGTCGTCAGCGTCGAGGCCGTCACCGCCCCCGACACCTCCCGCACCGCGGTCAGGATCGCCTGCAGCTTGGCCTCGCCGTAACCCAGATGGCGCTTGATGTTCTCCAGCACCACGATCGAGTCGTCGACCACCCGGCCCACCGCGATCGTCAGCGCGCCCAGCGTCAGCATGTTGAGCGAGTAGTCACCCGCCCACAGCGCGAGCAGCGCGATCACCACCGACAGCGGGATCGACACCGCCGTCACCAGCGTCGAACGCACCGACAGCAGGAACACCAGGATGACCAGCACCGCGAACGCCAGCCCCAGCAGGCCCTCGGTGGTGAGGTTCTCGATCGACTCCTCCACGTACGGCGCCTGGTCGAACACCACCGACACCTGCGTGTCGGAGGAGTCGCCCAGCGACCGCGTCAGCTCCGGCAGCTTCTCGCGGATCTCACGCGAGATCGTCACCGCGTTGCCGTCGGGCGTCATCGTCACCGACACGCCGAGGCTCGTCTTACCGTCGGTCCGGGTGATCGTCGAGGCGTCGGCCAGGCCACGCTTGATCTCGGCCACCTCGCCCAGCTTGACCGGCTTGAGCGGCTTGGGACGCACCGCCTGCTGCGGCACCGCCGTCCGGCCCGTCTGCGCCGGCTGCCCGGCCTGCGGGCGGCCCTGCGTCTGAGGCTGCTGAGGCTGCGAGGGCTGGGCGACCTGCGGCTGCGCGGGCGTCAGGTAGAGGTTCTTCAGCTTCTCCAGCGAGTCGACCCGCGAACCCACCTGCACGGTCAGCGACCTGCCGTCGGCGGTCAGCGACCCGGCCGGGATCGGCGTGCCGTTCGCCTTGAGCACCTCGGGGATCTGCGCCGCCGACACCCCGGCCAGCGCCATCTTCTTCATGTCCGGCTCGATCGTGACGACCTCGTCGCGGGTACCGGTGACCGCCGCCTCGCGCACCCCCTCGACACTCTGCAACTCCGGCACCATGATCCGGCGCAGCTTGTCGGCCATCGCCCGCTCGTCACCGCCGTCGCCCACCGCCAGCACCAGCACCGGGATGTCATCGGTGTTGCCCGCCACCACCTGCGGATCGACGCCCTGCGGGAGCGTGATCCTGGCGACGGCCTGCTGCATCTTGTTCAGCGACGCCTCGATGTCGGTGCCGTACTCGAAGGCCACCTGGATCTGGGCCAGGCCCTCCTTCGACGTGGAGGTCATCTGCTCCATGCCGGGAATCCCCTGGAAGGAGTCCTCGATCGGCTTCGTCACCTGATCTTCGACGATCTCCGGCGAGGCGCCGGGGAAGGGCGCGATGACGAACGCGCCCGGGAACGCCAACGACGGCAGGAGCTGCTGCTTCAACTGCGGAATCGTGAACGCGCCGAACGCGGTGATCACGACCGCCACCAAGATCACAAGACTGCGGTTGACCAGACTCAACCGGGCGAAAGCGGTCATAGGCTCCCCTCCAAGAGTTCGCCCCAGACTAACACTTTGCCTAATACGAATATTTAGCGTGACCTGACTTTCCTGATAACCTTCTCAGGAAGCGAGAGGTGAGCGTGGACGACGAACGCGAAGACCTGATCCGACGGATCACCGAGACACAGCGAGACCTGGGAAAACTGTTCACACAACAGCAGTCCCCCCTGTTCAGCTCCAATCTCACCATCCGCCAGCTCCACGTCGTCATGCAGCTGTCCACGCACGGCTCCGCCTCGGGCCAGGACCTCGCCCACACCCTCGGCGTCAGCCTGGCCACCGTCACCGGCATCGTCGACCGCCTGGTCGCCCAGGGCCTGGTCAGCAGGCATGAAGACCCCAACGACCGCCGGGTGCGCCGGGTCGAGCTCACCCCCGCCGGCGTCACCCTGATCGCCGAGATCAACGACGCCGGCCTCAGACACTACAAGCGCATCATGTCCCACCTGGACACCGAGGCCCTGCGCGCCCTCGACCACGCCACCCGCCGCATCCGCGAGGTCGCGGACAAGCTCTACAACGAATGACCCGCGCGGCGCGCTCCCGGTAGTCGCTGGTTTTTTGGGCGTGTTCGAGGTGAATTTTCACCGACCCAGCGGCTTTACATTGTAGATTTTCAGGCCAGGCGGGACAACATCGCCGGAAGGTCGCCCTCGTAGGCCACCGTCAGCCGCCGCGTCGCCCGCGTCACCGCCACGTACAGGTCGTGGCCGCCCATCGGCGACTGCGCCAGGATCCCGGCCGGGTCGACCACCACCACCCCGTCGAACTCCAGCCCCTTGGCCTGCGTCACCGTCAGCACCACCAGCGGCGCGTCCAGATCCTCCGCCCCCGGGAACAGCGCCGCCACCCGCGCGTGCAGCCCGTCGGACGTGACGATCCCCAACCGGCCGCCCTCGCCCGGCCCGGACAGCTCGGCCAGCTCCGCCGCCACCAGCGCCGGCAGCTCCGCCACCGGCACCCGCACCGCGCGCGGCTCGTCGCCCCCGTCGCGCACCGACTCCGGCGGCTCCTGCCCCGGCGCCACCGCCGCCAGCACGTCGGCCGCCACCCGCATGATCTCCAGTGGCGTCCGGTAGTTGACCAGCAGCCGCTCCTCCCGCCAGCGCCCCTCCAGATACGGGTCGAGCACCTCGGCCCACGACCGCGCCCCCGCCGCCGACCCCGTCTGGGCCAGGTCGCCCACCACGGTCAGCGACCGCGCCGGAACCCGCCGCACCACCATCCGCCAGGCCATCGGCGACAGCTCCTGCGCCTCGTCCACGATCACGTGCCCGTACGCCCACGTGCGGTCGGCCGCCGCCCGCTCGGCCGTCGTCAGCCCCGTGCCGTCGTCGGCCTGCCGCTCGGCCAGCACGTCGGCCCGGTCGAAGATGCCGCCCTCCAGCAGGCCCGTGGTCTCCAGCACCTCGCGCGCGTACAGCTCCTGCTCGGCCCACTCCTCCCCCGCCCGCCGCGCCGCCACCCGGTCGGCCGAGTCGTCGTGGCCCAGCAGCTCGGCCGCCTCGTCCAGCAGCGGCACGTCGCCGACCGTCCAGGGCGACTCGCGGGGGCGTACCAGCGGCGTCCAGTCCAGGCCGGGCGGGCACACCGACCACAACGTGTCCGGCGCCGAGAGCAGATCGGCGACCAGCTCCTGCGGCGTCAGCTCCGGCCACAGCTCCGCCACCGCCCGCCGCACCGGCTCCTCGCCCCACAGCCGTCCGGCCGCCAGCGCGATGTCCGTCTCGTCCAGGTCGCCCTCCAGGTCCAGCGGCTCGGCCAGCTCCGGGTCGTCGGCCGCCAGCTCCTCCAGGTGCAGCGACTCCTCCAGCGCCCGCGCCTCCGCCCTGGCCAGCTCCTTCAGCAGCTCGGTGACGTACAGCTTGCGCGCCATGTTGTGGGGCAGGCGCACCGCCCGCGCCCGCTCGCGCAGCCGCGCGCACACCGCGTGCGGCACACGCAGCCGCAGGCCGTCGAGCTCCACCTCCAGATCCCCCACCGGCACCCGCTGACGGTCGGCCACCGCCGCGGCCACCACCTCGGCCATCCGCAGGTCGCCCTTGACCACCGCGACCTCCGGCGGATCGGCGGCCACCGCCCGCACCCCCGGGAACAACTCGCCCACCGTGGCCATCACCACCTGCGTCTCCCCCAGCGCCGGCAGCACCTGCCCGATGTAGCGCAGGAACATCGGATTGGGCCCCACCACCAGCACCCCGCGCCGCTCCAGCGTGTCGCGGTGGGTGTAGAGCAGGTAGGCGGCCCGGTGCAGCGCCGCGACGGTCTTGCCGGTGCCCGGCCCGCCCTGCACCACCAGCGCCCCCTGCAACCCCGCCCTGATCACCCGGTCCTGCTCGATCTGGATCGTGGCCACCACGTCGCCCATCCGGCCGGTACGGCCCCGCCGCAGCGCCGCCAGCAGCGCCGCCTCGCCCACCAGCGTGCGCCGGTCGCCGTCGGACATGCCGTCCAGGTCGAACACCTCGTCGTCGATGCCGACCACCGTGCGGTCCTTCAGGTGCAGGTGCCGGCGCCGCACCAGGCCGCCCGGGTCGGTCGCGGTGGCCACGTAGAACGGGCGAGCCGCCGGGGCCCGCCAGTCGATCAGCACCGACTCGTGGTCCTCGTCCCGCAGCCCGATCCGGCCGACGTACGTGCTGAGGCCGCCGGAGTCGTCGATCCGGCCGAAGCACAGGCCGCGCTCGACCGCGTTGAGCTGGGCCAGCCTGCGCGCCTGCTCGGAGGCGGTCACCTCGCGCTCGACCCTGGCCTGCCGGCTGCCCATCGCGCCTCCCCCGGCGTACACCTGGCGCAGCGTGGCCTGCGCCCGCTCCCTGGCCGCGTCGAGCCTGGCGTACAGCCACTGGACCGTACGCTGCTCGCTGTCAAGGGCTTCCGCGAGACCATCTTGACGATTAGCCATTAGCTGCTATACTCCTTTACGGGAGCTCTGTGGAGCCGCTTGCAGAATGTGGAGCTCACGAGCTTAGCCCTCCTTCGCCTGTCCGGCAACCGGCACCGCCCGTCCGGCCCTGCACGGGTGCTGCTAGCTTGAACGGTCGTGTCGGACTATCTGCGTGACCTGTTCTCCCTGCACGGCCGCCGCGCCCTCGTCACCGGCGGCAGCTCCGGGATCGGCCTGGCCATGGCCGAGGCGATCGGCCGGGCCGGGGCCGAGATCGTGCTCGCCGCCCGCCGCCCCGCCGAGCTCGAACAGGCCGCCGACCGGCTGCGCGCCCACGGCGTCACCACCTCCGCCGTCAGCGCCGACCTGCACGACCGCGACGACCTCGCCCGCCTGTGCGCCGCCGCCGGCGAGATCGACATCCTGGTCAACGCCGCCGGCAACAACATCCGCAAACCCATGGCCGAGCTCACCCCCGGCGACTACGAGCAGACCATCGCCGTGCACCTGACCGCCCCCTACCTGCTCGGCCAGCACTTCGGCCCCCGCATGGCCGCCCGCGGCTGGGGACGCGTCATCAACATCGGCTCCCAGCAGACCATCAGCGCCTTCGGCCACAGCGGCGTCTACGGCGCCGCCAAGGCCGCCGTCGCCGGCCTCACCCGCTCCCAGGCCGAGGCGTGGTCGGCGCACGGCGTCTGCATCAACACGATCATCCCCGGATTCGTGCTCACCCCGCTGACCGAACCCGCCCAGGCCGTCCCGGGCCGCGTCGAGGAGCTGGCCGCCCGCCACATGGCCGGCCGCAACGGCCTGCCGGCCGACTTCGCGGGCGCGGCGGTGTTCCTGGCCGGTGACGCCTGCGCGTTCGTCACCGGCCAGATGCTCTTCGTCGACGGCGGGTTCTCCGTGCACTGACGGTCCCGATCGCGAAGGCCCAGCGCCTTTACGTTGTAGATCAGGTGCGGCGGCGGGCGCGGTAGGCGCTGGCCTTGGCGCGGTTCTGGCAGGACAGGCCGCAGAACCGGCGCGAGGCGTTGCGGGTGACGTCGAAGAAGACCACGTCGCAGGACGCCGCCTCGCACGAGCGCAGCCGCACCCCCTGGCCGACGCCGATCACCATGGCCAGGGCCGTGCCGGTGTCGGCCGCCCAGGCGTCCACCAGGTCGGCGTCCGGGCTGTGGAAGGCCAGGACGGGCGGGTCGCCGTGCAGGTTGGGGACGGCGCCGTGCCGTATCAGAGCCTGGTTCAGCACGGCCGGAGCGGCGGGACCGGCGGCGAAGGCGGGGTGCAGCTCGGCGGCCACCCCGGCCAGCCGGTCGGCGTCGGCGCCCGTCAGCGCCCTGCTGGGAACCCACCCGTGCTGGACGAACGCGGCGTCGAGCGCGGCACGCCGGTCGGCGGGCGGCACGACGGGACGGCCGCGCGCCTGGGTGACGGCCAGTTCGTTGACCAGCACGACGGCCAGATCCACCCACCTTCCGACATAACTGTCTATTTGCGATTGACCAGTGATGCGCCACGCGTCTATCGTCACTGGCATAGCTTATCTAGACAGTGAGGTGTTCCGCCGTGAGCGCATGGTCCCGACTTTCCCGCCGCATGTGGCACCAGCTCGAGCCGTTGCACGCCGTGCTGTACTTCGCACCCGAGGCGTTCGCCGAGGCCGCCGCGCTGGGCTACGACGTCGAGTCGCGCTGGCCGAGCTATTTCGCGTACCGCACCGCGCCGCTCGGCCGGGCGGGGACGCACCTGGCGACGGCCGCGTACCACAGCTTCAGCCCGCGGACGGTCGGCGAGCACGTGCCGGGCGTGTGGCAGACCGCCTCCCCGGAGCAGGTGCTGCGGGCGCGGCTGGTGGCGATCGACCGCGTCTGCCGCGGGCTGCTGGGTGACCGGCTGGACGGTCCGGAGCTCGCCGAGGCGGCCGGGCTGGCCCGGCGGGCCGCCGAGAGCGTGACGGTGGCGGGACGGCCGTTCGCCGCCGCCAACCTCGACCTGCCCTGGCCCGACGAGCCGCACCTGGTGCTGTGGCAGGCCGCGACCGTGCTGCGCGAGCACCGCGGCGACGGGCACGTGGCGGCGCTGCTGACGGCCGGGCTGGACCCGTGCGAGTCGCTGGTGTCCTTCGCCACCATCGGGGCCGCGCCGCCGGAGAACTTCGCCGGACGCGGCTGGAGCGGCCAGGAGTGGGCCGAGGCCGCCGAACGGCTGGCCGCGCGCGGCCTGCTGGACGCCGCCGGTCAGGCCACCGAGCGCGGCCGGGCACTGCGCGACCAGGTCGAACGCCTGACCGACGAACTGGCCGCGCAGCCCTGGCAGCAACTCGGCGAGGAACGCACGCAGCGGCTGGCCGACCTGTGCGCGCCGCTGCTGGGCGCGGTGTTCGGGGCCGGCCTGCTGCCCATGACCAGCACGCTCGGCATCACCACGGTCAAGGCCCCCGACTGATCCCGTGAGCGCGCGGGGGTCTCACTCGAAGCCGGGCGCGGGCTGCCACAGGCTGATCTCGGTGCCCTGGTCGTCGGTGCAGGTGCAGCCGCGTCCGGACTTGCTGTCGTAGACCTCGCCGGTCGTGCCGCCGAGCTCGCGCACCCGCTCCACCGCGGCGTCGATGTCCTCGACGTGGTAGTAGAGGTTGGGCTGCGAGGACGGGCCGAAGGCATTCAGGCCCATGGGCACGGAGGTGTTGGTGACGTGCAGGTAGCGCTCGTGCTCGCGCCTGAACTCCCAGCCGAACAGCGGCCCGTAGAAGGCCGCCGCCCGCTCCAGGTCCCGTACGGACAGGGTGTAGTAGCCCAGCTGGACACTCATGTACGCCCCCTCGCAATAATTGCCTCTACCGTTAAGGATCAACACCTTAACGGAAGGAGGCAAAGATTAACAATAACGTTAACGACCTGGACGCCACGCTGGCCGCCCTCGCCGACCCGACCAGACGCAAGGTGATCGACCTGCTGCGCGAGGGCCCGCGCCCGGCCGGCGAGCTGGCCCAGGCCGTGCAGATGAGCGCCCCCGCGCTCAGCAGGCACCTGCGCGTCCTGCGGGCCGGCGGCCTGGTCCAGGCGGAGGCGGGCGGAACCGACGCCCGGCTGCGGCTCTACACCCTGCGCCAGGAGCCGTTCGCGGCCCTGCAGGCGTGGCTGGACCAGGTGCAGGCGTTCTGGGCCGAGCAGCTCGGCTCGTTCAAGGACCATGTGGAGCGCAACCGGTGAACGCCGTACGGGCGGCGGTCGTCGTGCCGGTCGATCCGGCGACCGCGTTCCGCATGTTCACCGACGAGATCGACCAGTGGTACGTGCGCGGCCGCCACAGCTGGGTCGACCCCGACCGCGCGGTGGCCATCCGCTTCCAGGACGGCTACCTGCGCGAGCTGTGGGACGACGGCGGCCACGCGGACATGGGCCGGATCGTGCGCTGGGAGCCGCCCCGCCGCCTGGTCTGGGCCGACCTGCTCAACCCGGGCGGCCGGATGGAGATCGAGGTGGCCTTCACCGCGGTCGAGGACGGCACCGAGGTGCTGCTCGAACACCGCGGCCTGGACACCCTGCCGCCCGAGGTGGCCGGGCGCATCCGCCGCGGCTACTCCTGGAACCTCGTGCTGGGCTGGTTCGCCGCACGGTGGCCGCGGGGGTGATCAGCGCCGGCCGTACTTCTTGTGCACGGCCTGCTTGCTGACGCCGATCGCGTCGGCGATCTGCGCCCAGGGCAGGCCCGCCACCCGGGCCCGCCGCACCTGGACGGCCTCCAGGCGCTCGATCTCGCGCCGCAGGGCGGTGGTGGCGTGCAGGGCGAGCAGCGGGTCGTCGTCCTGCGCCTGCCTCATCAGGGACGCCAGGTCGTTGGTCATGCCCTAAAGGTAGTCCACGATCTCCCGTCCGCTCAGTGGGTCATCGTGCGTCCAGGACCAGGCGCACGCCCAGGCCGATGAGCACGACGCCGGAGATCTGCTCCAGGCGGCGCCTGACGGCCGGGCGGCCGAGGAAGTCCCTGGCCTTGGCGACCGTCCAGATGAGCAGGCCGTACCAGACGGTGTCCACCAGCACCCACACGACGGCGAGGGTCACCAGCGTCAGGGGCACGTTCTGCCCAGACGGCACGAACTGCGGCAGGAACGACATCGCGAACACCGCGGCCTTGGGGTTGGCCAGGCAGGTGCCCAGCCCCGACAGGTACGACCCGCGCAGCCCGGCCACCGCCTCGCCCTCCGCCGGCGGCGACCCCTTGCGCGCCTGCCACAGCGCCTGGACGCCCATGACGACCAGCACGACGGCGCCCGTCACGCGCATGACGTCGTAGGCGACCTGCGAGGCCACCAGCAGCGCCGACAGGCCGAACGCGGCGGCCAGCGCCCACAGCAGGATGCCGGTCTCGTTGCCCAGGGTGGCCGCCAGGCCGGAGCCGCGGCCGGAGCGGAGCGTCTGACGCAGGATGATGGCGGTGCTCATGCCGGGGACCATGGCCACCAGGAAGCAAGCGCCGACGAAAGCCAGAAGGTACATGGTCGGCATGTTGACAGAGAAGACGCCGGGCTTTCCGCTGATTTATCGGGAGAGCTTGCGGAGGGCGTCATCCGTACAGCTTGCCGAGGCCGGCCACCGCCTCGGCCATCAGCACCCGTAGCTCGGCCGGCTCCAGCACCTCGACGTCGGCGCCCATGCGCAGCAGCAGCCAGCGGGCGTGCGTGAGCGACTCGACCGGCACGGTGAGCACCCGCCACCCCTCGGGGTCGGGCCCGCCCGCCGCGGCCAGCGCCGCGGCGACGACGTCGGACCCCATCGTGTACGCCAGCAGGTCCTCCCGGCCCGGAGCCAGCCTGATGACGGCCTCGGCGGTGTACATACGCTCGCGGAACTCCTTGGCGTACGCCCGCCAGAACGCCGCCAGGTCGAAGTCTTCCGGCCTGAGGAACCGGCCGGGAAGCTGCTCGACGGTCAGGATGCGCGAGACCCGGTAGGTGCGCGGGGAGCCGTCGGGCGGCGCGGCGACGAGGTACCACGAGCCGCCCTTGAGCACCAGCCCGTACGGGTGGATCACCCGGTCGACCACCTGCTGGCCCCACCGGCGGTAGGTCATGCGCAGCGGTCGCCGCTCCCACACCCCGTCGGCCACGTCGCTCAGGTGCGGCACGTCGTCGGCCGAGCGGTACCAGCCGGGCACGTCCAGCAGGAAACGCTCGCGCATCCGGGAGGCGTGCGAGCGCGGCTCGGGCGGCAGCGCGGCCAGCAGCTTCAGCTCTGCGGCGGCCGCGACCTCGCCCAGTCCCAGCTCGGCGGCGGGCCCCGGCAGCCCGGCCAGGAACAGCGAGGACGCCTCCTCGGCCGTCAGCCCGGTGAGGCGGGTGCGGTAGCCATCCAGGAGCTGGTAGCCGCCCGCCGGTCCGCGGTCGGCGTACACCGGGACGCCGGCCGCCGACAGGGCCTCCACGTCGCGGTAGACCGTGCGGATCGACACCTCCAGTTCGGCGGCCAGCTCGGGCGCGGTCATGCGGCCGCGCGCCTGCAGCAGCAGGAGGAGGGAGAGCAGACGGCTGGCGCGCATATCCGTCATTGTATTGCGCACATTGTCCGTGTTTGTATGAACACCTGGAACGTTTGACAGCCATCATGAACGCCCTGCGCGCCCACGACAGCGTCTCGGTGGCCGAGCTGGCCGAGGAACACGGCGTGTCGGAGATGACGATCCGGCGCGACCTGGACGAGCTGGCCCAGCAGGGCGTGGTCCGCCGGGTCAGGGGCGGGGCGCTGTCCCTGCTGCTGCGCGGCGAGGAGCCGCCGTTCGGGGTGCGCGAGCGGGAGGCGGTGGAGGCCAAGAGGCGGATCGGCCTCCGGGTCGCGGCCCTGATCGCCGACGGGGAGGCGGTCGTGCTGGACGGCGGCACCACCGTGCTGGAGGTGGCCCGCGCCCTGACCGGACGGCGGCTGACCGTGCTGCCGCTGGCGTTGCAGGCGGTCTCGCTGCTGGCCGCCGCGCCGCGGGTGCGCCTGGTCCTGCCCGGCGGCGAGGTCCGCAAGGGCGAGCTGAACGTCATGGGCCCGCTCGCCGAGAGCTCCATCGCGGCGCTGCGCTTCGACACCGCGGTGATCGGCTGCTGCGGGCTGTCGGCCGAGCACGGCCTGACCGCGCACGACCTTCCCGAGGTCGCGGTCAAGCGGGCGGCCATCGCCGCCGCCCGGCGGGTGATCGTGGCCTGCGACTCGGGCAAGTTCTCCCGTACGGCCTTCGGCGCGGTCTGCCCGATCTCCCGCCTGGACGTCGTGGTGACCGACGAGGGTGTGCCGCCCGAGCAGCGTGACGCGCTCGTCGCGGCCGGGGTGAGCGTCAAGGAGGCCCGGTGAGACGCGAACGGACGGCCGTCTACCTGCTGTTCTTCCTGGCCGGCATGGCCATCGGCACCTGGACGGCCCGCATCCCCGCCATCAAGGAGGGCCTCGGCCTCGACGCGGGACGGCTCAGCCTGGCGCTGCTGGCCATCGCCGCGGGCGCCGTCGCGGGCATGACGACCGTCGGCCGCCTGGTGGACCGCTACGGCAGCAGCCGCGTCATGATCCCGGCCGCCCTGCTCCAGGGCGTGGTGCTGGTCCCGCCCGCCCACGCCCCGAACCTGGGCCTGCTGGCCGCCGCGCTGCTGGTCTTCGGCGTCGTCCACGGCATCCTGGACGTGTCCATGAACGCCAACGCCGTCGAGGTGGAACGCGCCTACGGGCGGCCGGTCATGTCGTCCTTCCACGCCGTCTACAGCATCGGCGGGTTCGTCGGGGCCACGACGGGCGGGGCGTTCGCGCAGGCCGGGCTGCCGCCGTCGGTGACGTTCGGATGCGTGGGGGCGGTGATCGTCGTGCTGGCGGTGTGGGCGTGGCGGTGGGCGCTTCGGTCGGTGCCCGCTCCCCTTCCGGCCGGCGGCACGGGGTCAGGCCGGCCCAAGGGCATCCTGTTCCTCGGCGTGCTGGCCTTCTGCTGCCTGGTGGGCGAGGGGGCGGCGGCCGACTGGAGCTCGGTCTACCTGCGCGAGAACCTGGCCTCCTCGGCGGGGTTCGCCGCCGCCGGATACGCCGCGTTCTCGATCATGATGACCGCGGGACGGCTGGCGGGGGATCGGCTGGCCGCCCGGTTCGGGCCTGTGGCGCTGGTGCGGTGCTGCGGGCTGCTGGCGGCGGCGGGGCTCGGGCTGGCGCTGCTCGGCGGGGGGCCGGTGGCCGGGGTGGTCGGGTTCGGCTGCTTCGGGGCGGGGTTGTCGTGCATCGTGCCGCAGGTGTTCTCGGCCGCGGGGCACCGGGACCCGGCCTTCGCGGGACGGGCGCTGGCGCGGGTGGCGTCCATCGGTTACCTGGGGTTCCTGTCGGGGCCGGTGATCATCGGAGGGGTGGCCCAGCTCGCGGGGTTGCCGCGGGCGCTGGCCGTACCGGCGCTGATGGCGGCGTTCGTCGCGATCACGGCCCCCGCCCTGCGCACCCCCGAGCCCGCCTGACCGCGCTGCGTGTTCACGCACCGGCCGCCTGATCCCTGGCCGCCTCTTGCGGTGGCGGTGTGGCGGCGTGGTCGGAGGTCAGCCGAACTGCTGCCAGCCGAGCCTGACCACCATCGCCACCACCACGCACAACAGCACGACCCGGACGAACGCCGTGCCGCGCCTGATCGCCATCCTGGCGCCGAGCTGGGCGCCCGCCACGTTGCACAGCGCCATGCCGAGCCCGAGCGCCCACTGCACGTGCCCCTGCAGCCCGAACACCGCCAGCGCCCCGAGGTTCGTCCCCACGTTGATGATCTTCGCTGAGGCGGAGGCGGAGACGAAGTCCAGGCCGAGGATGGTGGTGAAGGCGATGATGAGGAACGTGCCGGTGCCCGGCCCCATGATGCCGTCGTAGAAGGCGATGCCCACGCCCGCCACGGCCACGGCCGTCACCACCCGGGCGTTCGTCCGCAGATGCGGCTGCGGCAGCGCGCCCATCGAAGGACGCAACGTGACGAACGCCGCCACGCCGAGCAGCACCACCATCACGACCGGGCGCAACACGTCGGCCGAGATCGCCGCGGCCGCCCACGCGCCCAGCCCGGCGCTCACCGCGGCCAGCGCCGCCCCCGGCAACGCCACCTGACGGTCGATCTTGGTGGAACGCGCGTACGCCACCGCTGCGGAGGCCGTGCCGAACACCGAGGAGAACTTGTTGGTCGCCATGGCCTGGACGGGCGGCATGCCGGTCATCAGCAACGCCGGCAGTTGCACCAGTCCGCCACCGCCGACGACGGCGTCCACCCACCCGGCGCCGGCCGCCGCCGCCAGCAAAACCACAACCTGCTCCAGCGGCACACCAACCCCCCATTTCCCCCAAGAAACGCCCAGAAGACTACAACCCCTCCCCCACCCACCACCGCACCCCCACCCGATCGCCATGCCACAACGGCAGCGGGACGACAGCGGGACAGGGCCGCGACAGCCGCAGCCGGACAACCGCCCCGGAGCCGAACGAGGTCGGCGGCGAGGAGGTCAGGTGGCCAGGAGGCGGAGGAGGAGGTTGCGGGGGCCCTGGAGGTGGTGGCCGGCCACGCGGGTCATCAGGCGGGACATGGCGACCACCCGTTGCGCCGGTCTCCTGCGCAGCCCGTCGTACCGGCGCAGCGCGGAGCCCAGGTCGCGAGCCTCCCCCAGGCAGGAGGTGAGGGCGGCGGCGTCCAGGAGGGCCTGGCAGGCGCCCTGCCCGAGCGAGGGCGTCATGGCGTGCGCGGCGTCGCCCACCAGAACCGCGTTCCCGCTGACGAACGACCGCAGGCGCGGCGACAGGTCGTATATCTCGTGCCGCAGCACGCTCCCGTCGTCGGCCTCGGCCAGGACGCGGACGACACCGGAGTGCCAGCCGGAGAAGCGGGCCCGCAGTTCCTCCAGAGACTCGCGATGCCCTTCCGGGGTGGCGACGGCGGCGTACCAGTTGGTCGAGCCGGGCTCCTGGGGCGTGATGCCGAACACCTGTCCGGCGCCCCACGTCTCGCCGTAGACCGGCGGCTCGAACCCGGCGACACCGCGCCAGGCCACGATCCCGGAGTAGCGCGGACGGGCGGCGGCGCCGAAGAACGCCTCGCGAACCGTGCTGCGCAGCCCGTCCGCGCCCACGACCAGGTCGTACCGGCTGCGCAGGGCCTCGGGGACGGTGATGTCCGCGCCGGTCTCGACCGTCGAACCGCCCACGGCGTCGAGCAGCATCTCCATCAGCGAGACCCGGGACAACATCAGGACGGGCGCGCCGCCCTTGCGCTCGATGCGCTCCAGGGGCAGGTCGGTCAGTCGGCGCCCGTCCGGCCTGCGGATCTGTGCCGAACGGTAGGGCACGGTACGGCGCCGCAACTCCCCGCCCAGACCGAGCCGGTCGAGGGCGGCCTGGGCGACCGGCCGTATGCCGAGCGCCGTGCCCTCCGGACGGATCTCCGGCCAGCGTTCGAGCACGCTCACCTCCCAGCCGGCCCGCCGCAGGCCGACGGCCGTCGCCAGCCCTCCGATCCCGGCACCGACGATCACCGCGGTTCCCCTCATGGCTGCGCCTCCTTCTCGTTTCACCACAACTGTGGTACCACTGCTGTGGTGGTTCGGCAAGCTGGAAGGATGGCGGCCATGGCGGAGAACCGGGACCGGCGCGACCAGCTTCGCGACGCGGCGATCGAGGTGCTGGCCCGGGAGGGCGGCAGGGGCCTGACCCACCGGGCGCTCGACCGCGAGGCGGGCCTGCCGGAGGGCACGGCCAAGAACTACTTCGCCAGCCGCGACGCCCTGCTGCGGGCCGCCGCCGAACGTTGTGTCGAGCGCTACTGGGCCGATCTCCAGGCGGCGCCGGCGCTGGAGATCCGGGGGCGCGACGGGCTGGCCGCGTTCCTGCGCCGCCTGGTCGACCAGGCGGTCACGGCCAACAGGTCGAGGGTCCTGGCCTACGTCGAGCTGCACGCCGAGGCCGCGCGCAGGCCGGAGCTGCGCGAGACGCTGGCCGGGCTCACCCGGGCCGACCTGGCCCTGCATCTGCGCACCCACGAGGCGGCCGGCCTGCCGGCGACCCGGCGCAGCGCCGCGACGGTGACGATGGCCCTGAACACGGCCCTGATCTACCTGCTCACCCAACCCCCCGAAACACTGGCCGACTACGGCCTCGACAACCTCGACGCCTTCCTGCGCGACCTCGTCCACACCGTCTACCCACCGCAGGCATGAGCGACGAGGGGACGCCCGGCTTCCGGCGGACCGCGTGACTGAGCGGCCCCCGAGGTCCGGCTCACCTCGCGCGGACGAAGACCGGCGGGCCGCGCGCCCTTGACACCCGTGCCGTACGGCAGAGGCGGCAAGGGCGGGCAGCCCGCCGGCAGAGCCCCCGCGATCAGCGGGCGGGCACCAGGGAGCGCTTCCTGGAGGCGTAGATGTCGTCGATCAGCCGGTAGCTGCGCGCCTGCTCCGCGGTGAAGATGCGGTCGCGCTCGATGTCCTTCCTGATCTCCAGCACCCCGCGCCCGGTGTGGCGGGCCAGGATCTCCTCCTGCTGGTCGCGCATCCGCATGATCTCCCTGGCGTGGATCTCCAGGTCGCTCGACTGCCCCCTGCCGCCCTCGGTGGCCGGCTGGTGGAGCAGGACGCGCGCGTGCGGCAGGGCAGCCCGCTTGCCCGGCGTGCCCGCCGCCAGCAGGACGGCCGCCGCCGACGACGCCTCGCCGATGCAGACCGTGTGGATCTCCGGCCGGACGAACTGCATCGTGTCGTAGATGGCCGTCATCGCCGTGAACGACCCGCCCGGCGAGTTGATGTACATGTTGATGTCCTGATCGGGATCGAGCGACTCCAGCGTGAGGAGCTGGGCCATCACGTCATTGGCCACCGTGTCGTCGATCGGGGCCCCGATGAACACCACCCGGTCCTCGAACAGCTTGTTGTACGGGTTCATCTCCCGCACCCCGTACGAGGTGCGCTCGGTGAAGGAGGGCAGCACGTAACGACCGCTCATGGTCAGTTCATCCCTTCGGCGATGTGGTCGACGAACCCGTACTCCAGCGCCTCCTTGGCGGTGAACCACCGGTCGCGGTCGGAGTCGGCCTGGATGCGCTCCAGCGGCTGGCCCGTGTGGTGGGCGATGATCTCGGCCATCCTGCGCTTGGTGTAGAGCATGTTGTCGGCCTGGATCTGGATGTCGCTGGCCGAGCCGCCGATGCCGCCCAGCGGCTGGTGCATGACGACGCGGGCGTTGGGCAGGGCGTAGCGCTTGCCCGGCGCGCCCGCGGTCAGCAGCAGCTGGCCCATGGAGGCGGCGAAGCCCATCGCCACCGTCGCCACGTCGCACGGGACGAACTGCATCATGTCGTAGAGCGCCATGCCGGCCGTCACCGAGCCGCCCGGAGAATTGATGTACAGGGTTATGTCCCGCTTGGGGTCTTCGGCCGCCAGCAAAAGCAGCTCGCCGCAGAGCCGGTTGCAAATCTCGTCGTCGACCTCCTGGCCGAGAACCACGATGCGTTCCTTCAGCAGGCGCTGACTGAGCTGTTCAGGCCAGGCCGCGCGCTGGGTCTCCGTCATTGACGTCGCCTTTCTGTCGAAACTAATTCCGGGAAAAACGCTAGACCCGGCGACGGCGAATTCCGGCCCTTTTTCGCTGGGGGCGCATTTCACTCACGGCGCATTACTCCCAGCGCGAAAAAGCATCGACATACAATCCCGGATGTGAGAAGGAACCTCCCCCGCCGATGGGCATGCCTCATCCTGGGCGGCGCGCTGCTGATGCCGTACATGATGGCCGGGGTGCTGGTCGCCGGGGTGTGGAGCGGGGTGTCGGCCGACCTGCTGATGCCGATCCAGATCGGGGTGTTCGTCGCGGTGCTGCCGGTGGTGGCGGTGACCGGGCTGTTCCTGCCGGTGCGCGGCCTGGAGGTGAACGCCGCCCAGGGGCTGCTCGGGGCGCGCGTGGAGACGCCGCCGCGGCAGGCCCGCAGGTCCTGGCAGGAGCGGCGGCGCACCGCGGCGTGGTTCACGGTGCATCTGGCGGTCGGCGGCGTGGTGAGCGGGTTCACGCTGGCCGTGGTGCCGTTCACGGCGTTCACGCTGGCGTTGCCGTTCGTCGGGGAGCCGATGCCGGTGCTGGGTCTGACGGCCGAGCCGGGGTGGCCGTCCCTGCTGTGGGCGGCGGCGGGCGTGGCGGCGCTGGCGCTGCTGGTGGCGGGCGCGGCGGGCGCGGGCGCGTTGCTGGCCGCCCTGGCTCCCCCGCTGCTCGGCCCCACCCCCGCCGAACGGCTCGCCGCCGCCGAGGAGCACGCCCGTACGCTGGCCGAACGCAACCGGCTGGCCCGCGAGTTGCACGACTCGGTCGGGCACGCGCTCAGCGTCGTCACCCTGCAGGCCGCCGCGGCCGGACGCGTGCTCGACCGCGACCCGGCCACCGCCAGGACCGCCCTGGCGGCCATCGAGCAGTCGGCGCGCGCCGCGCTGGAGGACCTCGACCACGTGCTCGGCGTCCTGCGCGAGGACCGCCGCGAAAGCCACCATGAGGACGACCAGGAGGTGGAGGCGCGGCGGGCGCCGCAGGCGACGCTGGCCGACCTCGGCGCGCTGGTGGCCGCCTCCGGCGCCGACGTGCGGCAGGAGGTGGGCGACCTGTCCGGCGTGCCGGCCGTGGTCTCCAGGGAGGCGTACCGCATCGTGCAGGAGGCGCTCACCAACGCGATCAGGCACGGCGGCGGCCCGGTGCGGCTGGCCGCCGCCGTGCAGGGGGACGACCTGCGGCTGGAGGTCAGCAACCCCGGCTCGGGACGCGGCGGGCGCCGCCCCCGGGGCGGCGGCCGGGGCGTGGACGGCATGCGCGAACGCGTGCGCCTGCTCCGCGGCGACCTGCGCACCGGCCCCGACGAAGGCGGCTGGACGGTGTCGGTCCGCCTCCCGCTACGGCCGAGCCCGTGACACCCGCACCGCAGCCGATCTCCTGACACGAGAAACCCCGCCGGTCCCCTCCCGCCAGGATCTAGCCCGTGACACCCGCGACCCCCGGCCGGGCTGGCCACCTCTAAGGTCGTGCGCATGACACTCAAGGTCGTGATCGCCGACGACGAGGACCTCATCCGCGCCGGTCTGCGCGTCATCATCGACGCCGAGCCCGGCCTGGCGGTGGTCGGCGAGGCCGGGGACGGCGCCGCGGTCCTGCCGGTCGTGCGCCGCGAGCGCCCCGACGTCGTGCTGATGGACGTCCGCATGCCCGCCGTGGACGGCATCCAGGCCACCCGCCGGCTGCTGGAGCTCGACGACCCGCCCAAGGTCCTGGTCGTGACCACGTTCGAGAACGACGACCACGTCTACGACGCCCTGCGCGCCGGCGCCAGCGGCTTCCTGCTCAAACGCACCAGGCCGGACGACCTGATCCAGGCGATCAGGCTGGTGGCGGCCGGCGAGTCGCTGCTGTTCCCGGCCGCGATCCGCACCCTGGCCGGCCGCCGCCCGCGCGGCCACGTGCCGGGCATCGACCGGCTCACCGGCCGCGAGGGCGACGTGCTGCGGCTGATGACCAAGGGCATGTCCAACACCGAGATCGCCGCCGAGCTGGTCGTCAGCCAGGAGACCGTCAAGACGCACGTCGGCAACGTGCTGGCCAAGCTGGGCGCGCGCGACCGCACCCAGGCCGTGATCGCCGCCTACGAGTCCGGGTTCGTCTCCCCCGGCTGAGAACGGCCCAGCAGCCGCGCGGCCGGCAGCAGGGTGGCCTCGGCGGCGCTCAGCCCGGTCTCGGCCAGGGCCCGGTCCACCAGCCGCAGCCCCACCGCGTAACCGGCCATGTCGGGAATGCCGCGGGGCTGCTGGCCGAAGAGCCGCACGGCGCTGTCGCCCAGCACGTACGCCGGCGTGTTCCCCATGCCCCGCACGTCGAACGCGTCCATGATCAGCTCGTGGGCGCGCTCCAGCTCCGCCCCGGTCACCATCCGCGACCAGGGGCCCATGGCCTGCGGCCCCGACAGCTCCCGGACGAACGCCTCGGCCAGCCCCTCGGCCACCACGTGCTCGCCCACGGTCACCGACCCGGGGTCCCACTCGACGTTGGCGTAACGCACGTTGTGGTGGAACTCGTGCACCGCGCAGTGCGCGATCCTGCCGATGACCTCCTCCGACGGCCAGCCCAGCAGGTAGAGCCAGCCGGGCGAGCCGCCCATCCCGTAGTAGCCGCCGCTGACCTTCATCAGGTGCTCGTTGCCCGGGTCGCCGAGCACGAACATCACCTGCAGCGAAGAGGCCTGCCTGGCCTCCTTCAGCGCGTGGGAGGCGCGTTCCAGCTCCCGGCGCACCTGGCCGAGCACGTCGGCCTCGATCATCGCCCGTACGGCGGGCAGGTAGCGGGGGTCGTCGGCGTCGACGCGGAAGCCGCCGCCCTGGTGGTGGATGTCGACGATGTCGCCGGGCATCGGGATCGCCGGCCGGATCGGCGCCAGCATCTCCCGCAGCGCCTCGGGCCGGTCGGCGAGCGGCCGGGCGAGCAGGTCGGCCATGGCCGTGAGGGTGTCGTGAACGATGAACTCCATGACGCGGACGCTAAAGCCTCACGTAACGTCAGGCTCAACCGCATGTCAGAGCGGCGACTCGCCCAGTTCGTCACCCGGCGACCGCCCCGGCGTGCCGGGACCGGTACGCGTCGGCGAGGAGGACTGCGACGGCGAGGGCTCCGGCACCGTCGTGGCGGGAGTGGGCGGCGGCGTGGGCACGAACACCGTCGGCGGGAGCTGCCGGGGCATCTGCTCGCTGTCGCGCCTGCCGAACAGCAGCAACAGCAGGATCGTCGTGACCAGCACCAGCAGCAGCGCCAGCGCCAGCGCGGCCAGCAGCACCCGCCGGCGCGTCTCGGTCAGCGGCAGCCGCCGCAGCAGCGGCCCCGGCAGCGCGGGCGCGCGGTCGGTCAGCCAGTACGGCACGAAGTCCGGCCCGTGCGCCTGCCCGATGAACGTCCCGCCCACCATGACCGGGTCCAGGAAGCGTTCGGCCCCCGGCTGCCCCGGCGCGTACGGCACCGCCACCCACGGCGCCGGCCCGTCGTGCACGTCGAGCACCTCGGGCGTCCCGTCGAGCACCGACGCGCGCGCCCGGCCGAGCCCCAGCCACCCGCGGCCGCCCGAACGCCCCGACGCCTCCTTGATCGCGGTCATGAACCGGTCGCGCGCGGCGGCGTCCAGGGCCGCGCCCCGCGTGAGCACGGCCAGCGACACCGCGCGCCCGTCGGGCCCCTGGCCCAGGTAGACGAACCCGGCCGGAGCCGTGTGCAGGCGGGCCTGCACGACGTAGCGCCCCAGCCGGGGCGGATCACCGTACTGCAGGGGACTTGCCACGTTTGCCATGAAAGCACAGACGTGGCGTCGTGCACGTTCGCGGCGCGTTTGGTGGAATGGCGTCATGAGCGTCGCCGAAGAGTTGCCAGGCGGAAACGACGCGGCACTGCTGCGTCAAAGTCTCGACGAGGTCCGGCGTGTCATCGTGGGACAGGAGCACATGGTCGAGCGGCTGCTCGTGGCCCTGCTCGCCCGCGGTCACTGCCTGCTCGAAGGCGTGCCGGGCGTCGCCAAGACCCTCGCCGCCTCCACCCTGGCCACCGTCGTGGGCGGCACGTTCGCCCGGATCCAGTTCACCCCCGACCTCGTGCCGAGCGACATCGTCGGCACCCGCGTCTTCCACCCCTCCAACGAGAAGTTCGATGTCGAGCTCGGCCCGGTGTTCGTCAACTTCCTGCTGGCCGACGAGATCAACCGCGCCCCGGCCAAGGTCCAGTCCGCGCTGCTGGAGGTGATGGCCGAGCGCCAGGTCACGCTGGCCGGCGTCACCCATCCGCTGCCCCGGCCGTTCATCGTGCTGGCCACCCAGAACCCGATCGAGTCCGAGGGCGTCTACCCGCTGCCCGAGGTGCAGCGCGACCGCTTCCTGTTCCGCGTCCGGGTGCCCCATCCCAGCGCGCACGAGGAGCTGGAGATCCTCCACCGCATGAGCGTCACGCCGCCCGTGGCCGACCGCGTGCTCGACCCCGGCCGGCTGCTGGCCCTGCAGCAGGCCGCCGAGCAGGTCTCGGTGCACCAGCTCGTGGCCGACTACGTGGTGCGCCTGGTCATGTCCACCCGCGCGCCCGCCGACTACGGGCTGGGCGACCTGACCGAGACCATCGAGATCGGCGTCAGCCCCCGCGCCACGCTCGGCCTGGTCTCGGCCGGGCGCGCGCTGGCCCTGCTGCGCGGCCGCGACTACCTGCTGCCCGACGACGTGCGCGACGTGGCGGTCGACGTCATGTCCCACCGGCTCATGCTGACCTTCGACGCGCTGGCCGACGGCGTCGATCCCGAGCAGGTGGTCAAGCAGATCCTGCACGCCGTGCCGCCGCCCCTCGTCGTCTGGAACCAGAACCGTTGAACACCGCCGAGCAGGCGCTGCGGCGGCTGGAGCTGACCGTCACCCGGCGGCTCGACGGCCTGCTGCACGGCGCCCACCAGGGCCTGCTGCCCGGCACCGGCAGCGAGGCCGGCGACAGCCGCCTGTACGTGCCCGGCGAGGACGACGTACGCCGCATGGACTGGGCCGTCACCGCCCGCACGACCGTCCCCCACGTCCGCGACCTGATCGCCGACCGGGAGCTGGAGACGTGGGCGCTGGCCGACCTGTCGGCCAGCATGGACTTCGGCACCGCCGACACCGACAAGCGCGACCTGGTCGTGGCCGCCGTCGGCGCGATCGGCTTCCTGGCCAGCCGCATGGGCGACCGGTTCGGCGCGCTGGTGCTGCACGAGGAGTACATCCACCGCATGCCCGCCCGCACCGGCCGCCCGGCCCTGTACGGCCTGCTCAACTCCCTCATGGACGCCCCGCGCGGCCGGGTCGTGCCGGACGCCCCCGACCTGGCCGAGGGCATCGACGTGCTGGCGGCCACCCGGCGTCGCAGGGGCCTGCGCCTGGTCGTCTCCGACTTCCTCGACGCCCGGCCCGAGCTCGACCCCGACGCCGAACGCCCCTGGGAGCGCCCGATCAGGCGGCTGGCCTCCCGCCACCAGGTGCTGGCCGTGGAGGTCATCGACCCCCGCGAGCTGGAGCTGCCGGACGTCGGCCGGGTGGCGTTCACCGATCCCGAGACCGGGAACGTACGTGAAGTGCACCTTTCTCCCAAAGTCCGGCAAGCATATGCAGAAGCCGCCGCCCTCCAGCGTGAGGGCACCCGGCTGGCCCTGCGCCGCGCCGGGATCGCCCACCTGGTGCTGCGGACCGACAGGGACTGGGTGTTCGACGTGGCGCAGTTCGTCCTGCGCCAGCGCCGCATGAGCCACCTCGCCCACCGGAGACCCGTATGACGTTTCTCGCCCCCGGCTGGTTGTGGCTGCTCGTGCTGGTGGCGCTGCTGGTGGCCGGATACGTCGTGGCGCAGTTCGCCCGCCGCCGCTACACCGTGCGCTTCACCAACCTGGCACTGCTCGACCTCGTGGCCCCCGCCGGGCCCAGCTGGCGCCGGCACGTGCCCCCCGCGCTGTTCCTCGTCATGATGTCGCTGCTGGTCGTCGGCGCCGCCAAGCCCGCCGACCAGGTACGCGTCCCCCGCGACCGGGCCACCATCATGATCGCCCTCGACGTCTCCCTGTCCATGGACGCCGGCGACGTCCAGCCCAACCGGATCAGCGCCGCCAAGGCCGCCGCCCAGGCGTTCGCCCGGGAGCTGCCCGACCGCTTCAACGTCGGCGTGGTCTCCTTCGCCCGCTCGGCCAACGTCGTCATCTCCCCCACCACCGACCACCAGGCCGTCGTCACCGCCATCGGCAACCTGACCACCCGCCCCGGCACCGCGATCGGCGAGGCCGTCTTCAACTCCCTCGACTCGGTGCGCTCCTTCGACCAGCAGGCCGCCACCGACCCGCCGCCCGCCGCGATCGTGCTGCTGTCCGACGGCGACAACACCTCCGGCCGGTCGGTGAACGAGGCCATCGACGCCGCCCAGCAGGCCCGTGTCCCGGTCTCCACCATCGCGTACGGCACCCAGGAGGGCACTGTCGACATCGACGGCAGGCCCGTGAACGTCCCGGTCAACAAGCAGACGTTGCAGTCGCTGTCCGACGGCACCAGCGGCCGCGCCTACACCGCCGAGTCCGGCAGCGAACTGCGCGACGTCTACGAGCAGATCGGCACCTCGCTCGGGTTCAAGCTGGTCAGCCAGGAGATCACCCAGTGGTTCATCGTGGCCGCGATCGTGATCGGGCTGCTGGTGGCCGGCGCCGCGGTCTTGTTCGGCACGCGCATCCCGTAACGTTTTCCCACGTGGCCCACTACTTCTCCGAACAACCCGAGACCGCGAGCAGGCCGGGCACGGTCGACCTGGTCCTGCCCGACCTGCATCTGCGGCTGGAGACCGACAGGGGCGTGTTCTCACCCGACCGGGTCGACGTCGGCACGCGCGCGCTGCTGGAGTCCGTCCCGCCGCCGCCGCAGGAGGGCGACCTGCTCGACCTGGGCTGCGGCTACGGGCCCATCGCGTTGACGATGGCCTCGCGGGCCCCTGAGGCGACGGTGTGGGCCGTCGACGTGAACCGGCGCAGCCTGGAGCTGACCGAGCGGAACGCCCAGGCCGCCCGCCTTTACAAAGTAAGACCAGTTCATATCGATGAAGTGCCGGATGACGTGAAATTTCGGGCCATCTGGTCCAATCCCGCCATCCGGATTGGCAAGCCGGCTCTGCACGAGATGCTCACCAGGTGGCTCACCCGGCTGACGCCCGACGGCGTCGCCTACCTGGTCGTCCAGAAACACCTCGGCTCGGACTCCCTGCAGCGCTGGCTCGGCGAGCAGGGCTGGCAGGCCTCCCGAGAGGCCTCCCGAGCCGCCTACCGCATATTGAAGGTGGCCCGATGAGAAGGCAGCTGCGCCCCACCGACGTCAAGCGGCTCAACCGCACCTGGCGCAGGAACACCGACAACCGGCTCGCGCTGATCCTTGAGTCGGTGACGGGCCCGTTCAACGTCGGCTCGATCTTCCGCAGCGCCGCGGCGTTCGGCGTCGACCAGATCTGGCTGGCGGGCAACGCCACGCCCCCCACCAACCCCAAGGCGGGCAAGACGGCGCTCGGCACCGAACGCCTGGTCACCTGGCACGAGCCGGTCCCGGCCACCGACGCGGTCAAGGCCGCCAAGGAGGACGGCTACACCGTGCTGGCCATCGAGCTGACCGGCGAGGCCCTGCCGCTGCACCGCGCCGACCTGGCCCGCGACGTGTGCCTGGTGGTCGGCAGCGAGGACCACGGCTGCTCCCCCGCCCTGCTGGAGGCCGTCGACGGCGTCTGCTACATCCCGCAGGTCGGGCGGGTCGGCTCGTTCAACGTGTCGGTCGCCGCGGCCATCGCGCTGGCCGAGGCCCGCCGCCAGGAGTGGGAGAATCTTCCCGAACCGTGACCGAACCATCCAGCTCCGGAAGGGACACCCCGGTCGTGCTCAGCCGTCGTTTCGCCTTTCTCGACCATCCGGGCCCGCTGGCCTTCGCCCACCGCGGAGGCGCGCTGGAGGGCGCCGAGAACTCCTTCGCGGCCTTCGAACGCGCGGTCGCGCTCGGCTACGACTACCTGGAGACCGACGCGCACGCCACCGCCGACGGCGTGCTGCTGGCCTTCCACGACCACACCCTCGACCGGGTGACCGACCGGCGGGGCCGCCTCTCCGAGCTGCCCTACCGGGAGGTCCGGCAGGCCCGCATCGCCGGCGTGCACGAGATCCCGCTGCTGGAGGACCTGCTCGGCACCTGGCCGCAGGTGCGCTTCAACATCGACGTCAAGGAGGCCGCGGCCATCGCGCCGCTGGCCGAGGTGATCCGCCGCACCAACGCCTACGACCGCGTCTGCCTGACCTCCTTCTCCGACGAGCGCCTGGTCATGGCCAGGGCCGCGCTGGGCCGGGAGGTGTGCTCGGCGCTCGGCCCGCGTGGCGTGGCCGCGCTGCGGGCCGCCGCCACCACCTCCGGCTACGGCCGCCTGCTGGCCCGCCTGTCGCGCTCCGGCATCCCGTGCGCGCAGGTGCCGGTCGGCTTCCGCGGCCTGCGCGTCACCACCCGCCGCCTGGTCCGCACCGCCCACGCCATCGGCATGCAGGTGCACGTGTGGACGATCAACGACACCGTCCGCATGGAGCACCTGCTCGACCTCGGCGTCGACGGCATCATGACCGACAACGTCACCGGCCTGCGCGACGTCCTCGACCGCAGGGGCCTGTGGCACCCGCGCGGCATGGCGGCCTGAGCGGCCCGGCGGTCGTGACCTTCCTCTCATGAGGTGATCACTGTAAGGTCATGGGCACGACACGTGGATGTGACCCACGACCTGCGAAGACAGCCACTTCGTCAGGCTTGACCCCACCCCCCCGTTGCCGGGCAGCGCGAGGCCCGCCGGCCGCCCGGCCGCAGAGGAGCGACACGACACCATGGCCTCCACCGCATCCCCCGCGGAGCTCGACGACTCCCCCGCGGCCCGCCGTCGCGAACAGCGCGGCTGGTACTTCTACGACTGGGCCAACTCGGCCTTCTACACCACGGTCATCTCGGTCTTCCTGGGCCCGTACCTGATCCCGGTCGCCAAGACCGCCGCCTGCGCCAAGGACTTCCCGGCGCTGGCCTCCGACACGTGCGTGTCCCAGTTCGACACGCTGGTCCTGCGCCACCCCGGCCTGGGGTACGTCGACGTGCTCGGCGCCGACATCAGGCCCGCGGCCTTCTTCGGGCTGACGCTGACGGTGGCGGTCTTCCTGCAGATCGTGTTCCTGCCCATCGTGGGCGCGCTGGCCGACCACACCGGCCGCAAGCGGGAGCTGCTCGGCGGGTTCGCCTACGTCGGCGCGCTGGCCGCCATGTGCCTGTACTTCGTCGAGGGCGACCGCTACCTGCTGGGCGGCGTGCTGTTCATGGTGGCCAACCTGGCCTATGGCTCCTCGGTGGTGGTCTACGACTCCTTCCTGCCGCAGATCTCCACCCCCGAGGAGCGCGACGGGGTCTCCTCGCGCGGCTGGGCGATCGGCTACCTCGGCGGTGGGCTGCTGCTCCTGCTCAACCTGGCGCTGTTCCTGCAGCACGACAGCCTCGGGCTGAGCGAGGGCATGGCGGTGCGCATCAGCATGATGTCGGCCGGGCTGTGGTGGGCCACCTTCACGGTCATCCCGCTGCTGCGGCTGCGCAACCGTCCGGTGGCGGCGCACGAGACCACGGCGCTGCGCTCGGTGGGCGGCAGCTTCCGCCAGCTCGGCCGTACGCTGGCCGAGCTGCGGCGTTACCCGCTGACGCTGCTGTTCCTGGTGGCCTACCTGGTCTACAACGACGGCGTGCAGACGGTCATCGGCAACAGCGCGGCGTTCGCCTCCGAGGCGCTCAAGCTGGACAAGACCGTGCAGATCACGGCGATCCTGATGGTGCAGTTCGTGGCGTTCTTCGGGGCGCTGCTGCTGGGGTGGCTGGCGCGCGGCTTCGGCACCAAGCGCACGGTGCTGGCCAGCCTGGTGGTGTGGACGGCGATCGTGGTGGTGGCGATGTTCGTCGGCGAGGGGCAGGCGCTGCAGTTCTACCTGATGGCCTTCGCCATCGCGATCGTGCTGGGCGGCACGCAGGCGTTGTCGCGGTCGCTGTTCTCGCAGGTGATCCCGAAGGGGCGGGAGGCGGAGTACTTCAGCCTGCTGCAGATCAGCGACAAGGGGTCGGCGTTCATCGGGTCGCTGACCGTGACGATCGCGCTGCAGGTCACCAACAGCTACCGGATCGCCATCGTGTCCATGATCATATTCTTCGTGGCGGGCTTCGTGCTGCTCGCCCTGACGAACCTGCCCAAGGCCATCAGGGCGGCAGGCAACGAGGTCCCCTCCCGGATCTGACCCCCGTCAGGGGCCGTAGCGGCGCGAGAGCCAGTACGAGGTGCCCACCAGGGCGCCGGTGCCGAGGATGGCCAGCAGCACCATCGGGCCGACGTGCCCGCCGCCGGTCGTGGTGCCGCTCTCCAGCCGGATCTCGGCCTGCCTGGGGGCCTCCGCCGGGCCGCTGACAGGGTCGTGGGGCCGGGGGTCGCGCGCCTCCAGGCCGGGGATGCCCTCGACGTCGTCGTCGCCCCGTGGGGCGTGCGCCTGCCTCCTGACCGGTTCGCCCCGCCCGGACCGAGGGGCGGCCTCGTCATCGTCATCGTCACTGTCACTGTCATCGTCGCCCTCGTCGTCGTAGGCGGCGGCCAGGACGAGGGCCGCGGAAGGCCCGGCCGCCGCCTGGGCGGGAAGGACCATCCCTCCCCCGCCGAGGACGAACGCGAGCGCGGCGGCCAACGCCGGCCACCGTGGCATGAGATCCATCTACGCCTCCTGATCGACGTCGCGGTCCCCTCAGCCTGCGGGGCCGCCGTGGGGCGGCCGTGAGCGGGCGATGAGAGTCCTCTCACGAAGGGTCGCGCGTCAAACACGGGACGTCACAGATCGGCGGCCAGGACCATGGTGCCCGGCCCCCGGGCGGCTCCCGGGCCGGGCAGCGGCAGCACGGTCTCGGCGGTGGCCTCGCCGCCGCAGTGGGGGCAGGTGACGACCGGCGTGAACTCCCGCCCGCAGGAGTGGACCAGCAGCGCGGGCGGCCCGCCGGGCGGGGTGGACCAGCGGTCGCCCCAGGCCATGAGGGTCAGCAGCGCGGGCACGACGTCACGGCCGGCCTCGGTCAGCAGGTACTCGTGCCGCACCGGACGCTCCTGGTAGGGCCGCTTCTCCACGACCCCCGTGGCGACGAGATGGTCGAGCCGGCGGGCCAGCAGGTTGCGCGAGATGCCCAGGTCCTCGGCGAGGTCGTCGAACCTGCGCAGGCCCAGGAACAGGTCGCGCAGGATCAGCGGCGTCCAGGGCTCGCCGATGACGCCGACGGCCTGGGCGATGGAGCAGTGCATCTCACCGAACCTGTTCATGCACCCACGATAGTGGGTGGATAAAGTGAACCCATGACAGTTCACATTCAGGACTCACCCGCCGCCGCCTACCGCCAGGCCGGCGAGGCACATGACGTCGAAGCGCTCAAGGCCACGCTCGCCGACGACGTGGTGTTCCACTCCCCGCTGAGCTACCGGGCCGGATTCAACGGACTGAAGCAGGTGGGGACGCTGTTCGAGGCCGTCTTCGACGTGCTGTCGGACCTGCGCTACCAGAGCGACCTCGGGGACGCCCGCACCCGCATGCTCACCGCGACCGCCCGGGTCGGCCGCCAGCCGCTGAACGAGGTCGCCCAGCTCGAACTGGACGAGGACGGCCTGGTCCGGGAGATCACGATGTGGATCAGGCCCCTGCCCGGACTGACCGCGCTGATGGCCGCCCTGGGCCCCCGCCTCGCCAGGGACAAGGGCAAGCCCGGCCTTCCGCTGCTGGTGGGGGCGGCCTCCGCGCCGCTGGCGGCGATGACCCGCCTCGGCGACCGGACGCTGGTGCCGCTCCTGGCCTGACATGCGCGGAGGTAGGCGACGCTCTGAACAGAGAGCAGTGCTCTTGACGCGGGGATCCCGTCACGAGAGCATTGCTCTCATCAAAGAGCAACGCCCTCCTCAAGGAGCATTGATGACCTCCCCCCGCCTCACCTCCGCCGCCTTCGCCCTCACCGGCGTCCTGCTGTTCGTGTATCCGGTGGTGCGGCCGTCCACCGACGACGCCGCCGCCATGGCCTCGCCCGAGTGGGTCGCCGGCCACCTGGCCGCGATGCTCGGGTTCGTGCTGCTCGGCCTGGGCGCTCTCGGGCTGCACAAGGTGCTCGGCGACCGCCTGTCCCTGCGCGCGGCCGCGGTGACCTGGACCGGCGCCGGACTGACGCTCCCCTACTACGGCGCCGAGGACTTCGGCCTGCATGTCATAGCCGAACGTTCCCTGCGCGACGGCGCGCCCGCGCTGATGGAGCTGGCCACCCTGTTCCGCTACAACTCGCTCGCGATCACCATGTTCGCCGCCGGGCTGGCGCTGATGGGCGCCGGCGGGGTGATGGCGGCCGTGGCCGTGTGGCGCTCGGGAACCCTGCCCAAGGAGGCCGGGACGGCGCTCGCGCTGGGCCTGGCGCTGTTCATCCCGCAGTTCTTCAGCCCGTACCCGCTGCGGATCGCGCACGGCGCGCTCATCATGATCGGCGGGTTGTGGCTGGCCGCGAGCCTGCTCAGAGCCCCGCGGACGGCCTCCGCGGCCTGAGGACGCGGCCCCCGTAAGAGCGGGCTCGAATACCCGAGGCCCCAAGCGCGATTGGATCACCCCGCGGGTGGGAATCCCATCACGGTACCAAGCGTTAGACACCGTGGGAGACAGACCCCCCACGTATGGGGGCCCTGTAGGAGGCATTTAGACATGGGCGAGCGCGCGCTTCGTGGCACCCGGCTCGGGGCAACCAGCTACGAGAACGACCGTAACACGGATCTGGCCCCACGCCAGGAGGTGTCCTACACCTGTCCTAAGGGCCATCGCTTCGAGGTTCCGCTTGCCGCCGAGGCCGAGATCCCCGCGACCTGGGAGTGCCGCATGTGCGGCGCGACCGCGGTGCGGGTCGACGGTGAGCAGCCGGAGTCGAAGAAGACCAAGCCCCCACGGACCCACTGGGACATGCTGCTGGAGCGGCGGTCCATCGAGGACCTGGAAGAGGTGCTCAACGAGAGACTCGCGGTCTTGCGCGCCCAGCGACGCAAGAGCGCCTGACCACTTCTCACGGTGAAAACCCCCGGGCGACGCCCGGGGGTTTTGCTGTGCCCGCGACGGCTACCAGCGGTTGCGGGCCTCCTCGGCCCAGCCGGTCAGGCCGTCGAGGTCCACCCACACGCCGTCGTCGTCCTGGACGCGGCCGGAGAAGTGGCCGAAGCACTGGTGGGTCTCGCTGCCCACCACGACGAGCTGGGTGCGGGCCACCTTCTCGTGGAAGGGCCGGAACTCCACCTCGACCCGCGGGCCGGTGATCCGCCACGGGCGCAGCCAGTCGCCGCGGTCGTAGGTCCACTCCAGCTCGTCACCGATCTTGTGCAGCCGGCCGCCGGTGAACAGGGCGTTCTCGGTGACGCCGGTGCCGTCGGTCCACTTGCCGCCGAGCTGGACGGCCCTGCCGGGCCCGCTGCCGGCCGCCCAGTTCCAGGTGACCGCGTACGGCCACTTCCCCCGGCCGTGGTCGAGGACGGCGAAGGAGTCCGCGTCGTCGATGGCGAACTCCTTCGTCCCGAGCCGCAGCCGGCCGCGCGCCGGGCGGCCGACGTCCTTGACCGTGTACTGGAACCGGTCGGGCCCCCAGGGCACCACGACGCCGAGCGACTCGTGCCCTTCCGGCAGCGGCACCTCCAGGTCGAGGCGCACGTCGGGGGCGGCGGCGCGGATCACGGTGCCTGCCGGGTCCTGCCGGATGTCGATCGCCAGCCCGGCGCCGCGCACGGACACCGTCCCGGCGCCGCTGCGGTCGGGGAAGACGGCGCCGCGGGCCAGCGGCACCACCACGTCCTTGGCGAACTCCACGCCGGTGGCCCGGTCGAGCACGTAGAGGCCGTGCACCCCGGCGTAGTCCAGCGAGGAGGCCACCAGGCCGATGATGTGGGAGGGGGTGACGACGCCCCAGTACTCCCAGCGCTTACGGCGTCCCCAGCCGCGCAGGACGGCCCGGTGCAGCGGCGTGCGGGTCCAGCCGACCGCGGCGGGGTTCAGCCGCCCGCCGGGCAGGCACAGGTCGGTCGGAGCGGTGATCTCCCGTTCATGGGTGGTCATGGAAGGCGAGCCTCCTGGTGACGGAGCGGACGAGGTCGGCGGGCAGCTTGAGCTCGGCCCTGTCGTAGGTGAGCAGGCCGTTCAGCTCGTCCTCGACGTCGGAGAGCTGGGTGTAGACGGTGGCGCTCAGGCCCTTGGCGATGGCCGGGACGATCTGCTCCTCGTGCAGCCGGACGAACGCCGCGCCCAGCTCCTCGGCCGTGCGGTGACGCCGGTAGCCGAACTCCTTCTCGCCCCAGGTGTGCCCCTCGACGGGCAGGCTGTAGCCACCGTACTCCGACAGCACCAGGACGCGGCCGTCCGGGCGGGGCGGGCGGAAGCGGCGGAAGTACACGTGCAGGCTGAGCAGGTCGCCCGCGCGCTGGTCGTGCCAGCCGCTGGCGTGGTCGATCGTGCGGGTGGGGTCGAGGCGGGCCAGCTCGGCGGCGATCCGGGCGGCGTCGAACTGGCCCCAGCCCTCGTTGAACGGCACCCAGACCGCCAGGCTCACCACGTTGCGCAGGTGCTCGACGGTCTCGCGCAGCTCGGCCTCGAACGCGGCCCGACCTTCGGCGTCGGCCCGGCCGAAGCGGTGGTGGCGGCGGTCGTCCAAGCGCAGCGGCAGCAGCGCCGGGGTGGTGATGACCAGCGGCCGGTAGCTCTCGCCGCCGTTGACCAGGTCCTGCCAGACGAGCATGCCGAGCCGGTCGCAGTGGTGGTACCAGCGCAGCGGCTCGATCTTGATGTGCTTGCGCAGCATGGTGAAGCCGAGCCGTTTCATCATGACGATGTCGTCGACCATGGCCTCGTCCGAGGGCGGCGTGTACAGGCCGTCCGGCCAGTAGCCCTGGTCGAGGATGCCGGCGTGGAAGTACGGCCGGCCGTTCAGCAGCAGCCTGGGCACGCCCTCGGCGTCGGGGCCGACGGAGAAGGAGCGCATGCCGACGTAGCCGCGGACGCGGTCGTCGCCGAGCGAGACGGTCACGTCGTACAGGAAGGGGTCCTCGGGGCTCCACGGGCGGGCGCCGGGCAGCGGGACGCGCACCGGCCGCCCGGCCGGGACGGTGGCGCGCGCCGCCACCTGCCCGCCGGCGAGGATCTCCACCTCGGCCTCGCCGCTCACGGCGTGCACGGTCACCTCGACGCACTCCTCGGCGAGCACGGGCGTCAGCGTGAGCCGTTCCACGTGCAGGGCGGGCACGCGCTCGGCCCAGACCGTCTGCCAGATGCCCGACTGGGCGGTGTACCAGATGCCGCCGCGGCGCAGCCGCTGCTTGCCGCGCGACTGCCACCCGGTGTCGGTGTCGTCCCGTACGGCCACGTCGAGGGTGTTGGCGCCCTCGGTCAGGGCGTCGGTGACGTCGAAGGAGAAGGGCAGGTAGCCGCCGCTGTGGCCACCGACCTCGACGTCGTTGACCCACACCCGGCAGGTCTGGTCCACCGCGCCGAAATGCAGGATCACCCGGCCGCCGGCGGGCCCGGGAGGCGCCTCGAACGAGCGGCGGTACCACAGCGTCTCCCCCGGCCGCAGCTGCCGGCCCACCCCCGACAGCGGCGCCTCCGGCGAGTACGGCACGAGGATGTCGCCGTCGTGGGTCTCCGGCCGCGAGCCGTCGTTGATCGCGTACCGCCAGCGGCCGTTGAGGTTGACGTAGCTGTCGCGGACGAGCTGGGGGCGCGGGTACTCCGGCAGCGGGATCGGGTCGGCGGTCACGAGAGCCACACCGCCGTGTCGGCGGGCAGCGTGCCGCCGTCCAGGGGGCCGCTGGCCAGCAGGACGTCGTGGTGCGGGGGCAGCGGCACCGCGCCGGGGCCGAAGTTGACCATGAGGGTGAAGCCGGGCTCGCGGGTGAGGGCCAGCACGCCGGGCGGGGCGTCGAGCCAGGTCAGGTCGCCGTCGCCGAGCGCGGGGTGCTCGCGGCGCAGGGCGATCGCGCTGCGGTAGAGGGCGAGCGTGGAGGCGGGGTCGTCCCGCTGGGCGGCGACGGTGAGGGGGGCCCAGTCGGCCGGCTGGGGCAGCCAGGTGCCGCCCGTGCCGAACCCGTACGGCGCGGACGTGCCCGACCAGGGCAGCGGCACGCGGCAGCCGTCCCGGCCGATGAAGGCGCGGCCGGTGCGCTCGAACATCGGGTCCTGCCGCGCCTCGTCCGGGATGTCCAGGTACTCGGGCAGGCCCAGCTCGTCGCCCTGGTAGAGGTAGGCGCCGCCGGGCAGGGCGAGCAGCAGCAGCGCGGCGGCGCGGGCGCGCCTGAGGCCGAGCTCGCGGTCGACGGCGATCCTGCCGAGCAGCACGTCGGCGGTGGGCGCGCGGACCAGCTCCTGGTCGATGCCGAACCTGGTCGCCATGCGCGGCACGTCGTGGTTGCCCAGCACCCAGGGGATCGAGCCGCCCGTCTCGCGGGCCAGCAGGTGGGACTCCTCGATGACCGCGCGGAACTCGCCGGCCGACCACGGCAGGGGCATCAGCCGGAAGTTGAACAGCTGGGCCAGGCCGTCGCCGGTGAGGTAGGGCCGGGCCTGGGCGGGGTCGCCGAACCAGATCTCGGCCACCGTGCCGCGCGGGCCCGGGTAGGAGGCCAGGATCTTGCGCCAGGACCGGTACAGCTCCAGCAGCTCGGGCTGGTGCTCGTACGGCACCGCCGACTGTCCGGGCGCCAGCGGGGCGCCCTGGCTGCCGGGGACGACGTCCGGCAGGCCGTCCTGCTTGAACAGCATGGCGGCCACGTCGATGCGGAAGCCGGACACGCCGCGGTCCAGCCAGAACCGCAGCACGTTCTCGAACATGGCGATCACGCCGGGGTGCCGCCAGTTCCAGTCGGGCTGGGCGGAGTCGAACAGGTGCAGGTACCACTGGCCGTCGGGCGCCTGGGTCCAGGCGGGGCCGCCGAACATGGACTGCCAGTTGTTGGGCTCGTCGCGGAAGACGAACCACTCGCGTTCGGGGCTGCCGGGGCCGGCCGCCAGCGCCTGCCGGAAGCGCGGGTGGGCCGAGGAGCAGTGGTTGGGCACGATGTCGACGACGACCTTGAGGTTCCTGGCCGTGGCGGCGGCGACGTAGGCGTCGAAGTCGGCCAGGGTGCCGTAGCGGGGGTCCACGTCGGTGTAGTCGGCGACGTCGTAGCCGCCGTCGGCCAGCGGCGAGGGGTAGAACGGGCTCAGCCAGACGGCGTCCACGCCCAGGTCGGCCAGGTGGTCCAGGCGGGCCAGCGCGCCGGGCAGGTCGCCCTGGCCGTCGCCGTCGGCGTCGGCGAAGCTGCGGGGGTAGATCTGGTAGACGACGGCGTCGCGCCACCAGGCGTCGCCGTCGAAGGCGGCGGACACGGCCCTCTCAGATGCTGCGTTGTCGGTTGCTGCGGATTTATCGGACACTGCGGATTCTCCAGATGAGGCAGGCGCCGAGCGCGGCGAAGGCCGCCGCGACGGCGTACATGAGCGGGTAGCCGCCCGCGGAGGTGACGAGGGGCGCGGCGATCACCGGCCCGAGGGTGCTGGAGGCGGAGTTGGCCAGGCTGACGATGCCCAGGTCCTTGCCGCGGTCGGCGTCGGCGGGCAGGAGCTGGGTGACCATGGCCTGGTCCACGGCGGCGAACATGCCGTAGCCCGCGCCGAGCAGGACGCTGGCGGCCAGCGCGGCAGGCCAGCTCGTCAGGAACGCCAGCACGAGCCCGGAGGCGGCCATCGTGAGGCCGCCGATGAAGACGGCCGGCCGGCGGTTGCCGGACCGGTCCGACAGCCAGCCCGCCAGCAGCGTGGGCACGACACTGCTCAGCGTGAAGACCGCCACCAGCACCACGACGCCCTGCTCGACGGTGGAGCCGGGGAAAAGCGCCTCGTAGCCGACGCCGTCGCGCAGGTAGTACTGCAGGTAGCCGATGGCCATGGCGAGGGTGAGCGTGATCAGGAAGCGGCTCAGCCAGGCCCAGGCGAAGTCGGGATGCCTGCGCGGGCTGATGCGGAAGCCGCGCAGGAGTGAGCGCAGGTCGAACGGGGGCAGGTCGGCCGGCGCGGTGGCGGGCTCCCTGGTGAACAGGCTGAACGGCAGCACCAGCAGCAGGATCAGGATCGCCATGGCCACGAACCCGGCCTGCGAGCCGGTCGCCACGACGGTGACGACGACCCCGCCGAGCAGCGGCCCGGCGAGCTGGCCCACGCCGGCCAGCGCCGAGGCCTTGCCCCGCTGCTGGATCGGCACGAGGTCGGGCACGGTGGCGATGGCGGTGGCGAGCGCGGCGGTGAAGGCGAGCTGGGCGACCGCCCAGCCGACGACCAGCCCGGCCAGCGAGTCCTGGCGGGACAGGAAGACCAGGGACGCGGCGCAGACCAGCGCGCCGCCCGCGACCCAGGGGCGGCGCCGGCCCATCCGGGAGCGGGTGCGGTCGGACAGGGCGCCGAACAGCGGGTTGGCCACGATCGTGCACACGGCGGCGACGGCGAACACCACCGCCAGGGACGCCTCCTTGTGCTGGGGGTCGATGCGCGCCACGTGGGAGGGGAGCAGGATCTGGTTTCCGACGGTCATCGCCATGATGACCCCCATTTGGGCCAGTGCCAGCAGGGACATCCAGCCTGCGGTGACCCGTTTCTCAGGCGCGAGGCGCATTTCGGCCATGCATGTCCTCCGGGGGGAACGTGAGAGGATGTCACGTTAGAACATGACAGGCCGTTATGTTAAGACTTGTCCGTGGAGAACCCGGGCATCCGGCGGCGGCCGGTCCAAAGGCGCAGCATCGACAGGGTCGAACGCATCCTCGACGCCTGCGCCCGCCTGCTGGACGAGGTCGGCCTGGACGCCCTCACGATCTCCGACGTCGCCAGGAGCGCCAAGGTACCCGCCGGCACCATCTACCAGTTCTTCGACGGCAAGCCCGGCATGCTGCGCGAGCTGGCGCTGCGCAACCTGGAGGTCCTGCTGGCCCGGCTGCGCGCCCGGGTCGCCGAGGAGCCGCCGCTGACCTGGCCGCGGGCGGCCGAGCTGGTGCTGGCCGAGACGGTGGCGATGCGCAGGAGCGTGCCGGGCTTCACCGTGGTCGACTTCGCCGACACCCGGCCGGGCGGCGCGTCGTTCCTGCCCGCCGGGAGCGTGCAGGAGAGCGGGGACGTGCTGGCCGAGCGGCTCTACCAGTTCGCGCTGGAGGAGGCGGGGCTGCCGCCGCTGCCCGACCCGTACCGGGTGATGCGGCTGGCCATCCAGTGCACGGCGGCGGTGCTGTACCTGACGTTCTCGGCGACGCAGCAGGGCGATCCGGCCATGATCGAGCAGGGACGCACGCTGCTGCGGGCCTACTTCGTGGACGTGGCCTCAGAAACATTCCGGTAACAAGGATTGACCGTTCAAAACCGGACGAACTACCGTCTTCCACATTCTATAGAAAGCAGAATGCAGGAGGCGGTGCATGGACGCGACGGCACGCGCGGCGATCGTCACCGACGTCGCGGGAGCGGTGGAGGTGCGCGAGTACGCCCTGCCGGAACCCGGCCCGGGGCAGTTCGTCCTGGAGGTGGAGCTGTGCGGCATGTGCGGCACGGACGCCCACATCTACCGGGGACGGCTGGCCAGCGTGCGGTTCCCCGCGCTGCTCGGGCACGAGATCGTCGGCCGGCTGGCGGCGCTCGGTGACGGCGTCGGGACCGACCACGCCGGCCGGCCGGTGGCCGTCGGCGACCGGGTCGGCGTCTTCCCGTCGCTGAGCTGCGGCCGGTGCTTCGAGTGCCAGGTGCGCCGCAGGCCGGGGAACTGCCCGGACCGGCGGCCGTCCTACGGGTTCGCCTCCCCCGCCGACCGGCCACCGTACCTGACCGGCGGTTTCGCCACCCACCTGTACGCCTCCAACGCGGGAACGGTGTTCTACCGGACCGATCTGCCCGCCGAGGTCGCCGTGCTGCAGGAGCCGCTGTCGGTGGCCCTGCACGGCGTGGAACGTTCCGCGATCCGGATCGGCTCCACCGTCGTGGTCCAGGGCGTCGGCGCGATCGGCCTGATGGCCGTGGTCGCCGCCCGCGCCGCCGGGGCGGCCAGGGTGGTCGCCGTCGGCGCGCCCGGCGCCCGCCTGGAACTGGCCGCGCTGCTCGGCGCGGACGCCGTCGTCGGCCTCGGCGAGGAACCCGCCGCGCGCCGCTGGGCGGTCTTCGACGCGCTGGGACGCGAGGGCGCCGACGCCGTCATCGGCACGGCGGGCTCGCCCGAGGCGTTCACCGAGGCGCTCGGCCTGGTCGCCGACGGCGGCGTGCTGGCCGAGCTGGGCAACTTCACCGACCGCGGCGCCGTCCCCTTCAACCCGTACAGCGACCTGCTGAAGCGGGACCTCACGATCGCCGGCGTCTACGGCGCCGGCCCCGACATGCAGCGCCGCTACCACCAGGCGCTGACGATCCTGGAACGCGGCGGCAGCCCCTTCGAGCGCGTGGTCAGCCACCGCGTGCCGCTCGGCCGGGTCCGCGAGGCGCTCGAAGCCCTGGGCTCGGGCCACCCGCTGGACGGCCGGGACGTCGTCAAGCTCGCCGTCGCCCCCTCCGCCTGAAATCCCCCATTCCCCTCCGGGAGGACACAAGTGTTGAACAACACCCGGCTCGTCACGGCCGCGGCCGTGCTCGCGCTCAGCGTCGCCGCCTGCGGCTCGCCGTCGGAGGAGGTCGCGGCCGACGGCGGCGGCCTCGGCACGGCGCAGGCCCCGGTGTCGATCCGCGTGATCGCCAACGACGCGTTCGCCAAGCAGTGGCAGGACAAGCTCGTGCCGGAGTTCACCAAGAAGTACCCCAACATCAAGGTCACCGTCGACGGCGCGCCCTACAACGACCAGCTCCCCAAGACGATGCTGGAGCTGACCGGCACCACCGCCACCTACGACGTGGTGCTCGCCGACGACCCCTGGCTGCCGCAGCTCGCCAAGACCGGCGCCCTGTACGACCTCAAGGGCCCCGAGCTGGCCAAGTGGAACGATCCCGGCTACGACTGGGCCGACTTCAACGCCTCGCCGCTGGCCGCCGGGGAGTGGGAGGGCAAGCAGTACGCCGTGCCCGTGCGCTCGAACCTGCTGCTGATGTTCTACAACAAGGCGCTGTACAAGAAGGCCGGGGTGGCCGAGCCGACCGCGCAGACGACCTGGGAGCAGTACTTCAAAGACGCCCCCAAGCTCGTCCAGGACACCGACGGCGACGGCAAGACCGACTCCTGGGCCGTGGGCACGTACTTCACCAAGGACCCGCTCACCCCCACGGTGTGGCAGACCGTGCTCAACTCCGACGGCGGCAAGATCCTCGACGGGACGAAGGTCGCCTTCGGCACCCCCGCCGGCGTCAAGGCCCTGCAGACGCAGGTGGACCTGCTCAAGTACGCGCCGCCCGGCGCCAGCACGTACCAGTTCAACGAGCCGCTGGAGGCCTTCCGGCAGGGCAAGACGGCCACCATGTTCATGTGGGGCAGCGTCTTCAAGGGCACCGCCGTGGACAAGGAGACCACCACCCTGACCCCCGAGCAGGTGGGCATCACCACCCTGCCCGCCGGATCGGCCGCGCCCGGCGCCCACCGCGGCATCTGGACGGCGGGCATCTCCAAGAAGTCCACGCACCCGGCCGCCGCCTGGACGTGGCTGCAGTGGGTGACCTCCAAGGAGGGCGAGCAGTTCACCGGCAAGGCGTTCGGCACCTTCCCCGCCCGCAACTCCAGCCTCGACGGCACGCCGCCGGCGGAGTGGGCCGGCCCGGTCTACAAGGCGCTCAAGGACGGCTACGACGTCGTCTCCAAGGGTGAGATGTGGCGGCCCAGGCTGCCCGAGTCCGACGCCGTGCAGCAGATCCTGGCGCTGCAGACCAGCCGGGCCATGTCCGGTCAGGCCACCGCGCAGCAGGCGATCGACCAGGCCGCCAAGGAGATCACCGACCTGCTGAAGTCCAAGGGCTACAACCAGTGAGGCGTGCCCGACTGGGAGAGCCGGGCACGGCCTGGCTCTTCCTCGCCCCCGCCCTGCTCCTGCTGGCGGGCATGCTGCTCTACCCGATCCTGTACACGGCCTGGGTCAGCGTGTCCGACTTCGACCTGGCCTCCTTCCAGCCGTCCGGATGGGTCGGCTGGCGCAACTACGAGGCCGTGCTGCACGATCCGGGCTTCCTGGACTCGCTCAAGGTCACCGGGGTCTACCTGGTGATCGCGCTGCCGCTGCAGATGGTGCTCGGGTTCGCCATCGCGTTCCTGCTCAACGTCGCCTGGCGGGGGCGGGGCGTGCTGCGCGCCCTGTTCCTCATCCCGATGGTGGTGGCCCCGGTGGTCGCCGGCGGCGTGTGGCGGATGTTGCTCGACCCGCTGTGGGGCGTGGTCAACTACACCCTCGGCCTGGTCGGCGTCGGGCCGGTGGAGTGGATCGGCGACCCGACGCTGGCCATGGTCAGCCTGATCGTCATCGACACCTGGCGGTGGACGCCGTTCGTGGTGCTCATCGCCTCGGCCGGGATCATGGCCCTGCCCGGCGACGTGTACGAGGCCGCCAGGTCCGACGGCGCCGGCCGCTGGGCGATCCTGCGGCGCATCACGCTGCCGCTGCTGGTGCCGGTGATGGCCGCCGCGTTCGTGGTGCGCTGGCTGGGCGCGGTCAAGATGTTCGACATCGCGCTGGCGGCCACCAGGGGCGGGCCGGGCAACTCGACCAACGTCATCAACCTCTACATCTACGAGAAGGGGTTCCGGAGCCTGGAGTTCGGCTCGGCCTCCTCGATGGCGACGATCGTGCTGGTCCTGACCATGCTGATCACCTTTGTCCTGTTCCGTGTGACCCGGCGTCTGGAGAACCGATGGTGAGACGGTACGCGGCCGTCACCGGGGCCGTCCTGGTGACGCTGGCCTTCCTGTTCCCCGTGCTCTACATGGTCTCGATCTCGTTCAAGCTGCCCAGGGACATCTTCACGGTGCCGCCGCGGTGGCTGAGCGAGTTCACCCTCGACAACTACGTCAGCTACTTCCAGCAGGCGCGCATCCTGCCCCGAATGATCAACACGGTCATCGTGGCGGCGGGCGCCTCGGCCATCTCCATGGTCGCCGGCTCGATGGCCGGGTACGCGCTGTCGCGGCTGCGGATGCGCGGCGCGGGCGTGGTGGGCGGCCTCATCCTGGCCTCCCGCGCGGTGCCGCCGATCGCGCTGGTGGTGCCGCTGTTCCTGGTGGCCAGGAAGCTCGGGCTGACCGACCAGTACATCACCGTGATCCTGGCGTACGTGACCTTCCTGGTGCCGTACGTGGTGTGGCTGATGCGGGCCTTCTTCCGCGGGCTGCCCAAGGAGCTGGAGGAGGCGGCGATGATCGACGGCTGCTCGCGCTTCGGCGCGTTCTTCCGCATCATCGTGCCGACGAGCCTGACCGGGCTGGTCTCGACGTTGATCTTCTGCATCATCCTGGCCTGGGAGGAGCTGCTGTTCGCGCTGATCCTCACCAACGACCGGGCGGTCACCATCCCCGTCGCCATCGCCGGGATCGCGGCCGACACCGAGAAGGGCGGGATGTGGGGGCCGCTGGCCGCGGTCGGCGTGCTGACCGTGCTGCCCGTGGTGGTCTTCGCGCTGCTGGTGCAGAAGTACCTGATCAAGGGTCTCGCGGACGGCGCGACCAAGGGGTGAGGAGCCGATGAGGATCACAGACGTCCGCGCGCGGGTCATCGAACTGCCCTACCCCAGGCCGTTCGTGCCGTCGTGGGCCCCGGAGGGCGCGCACCGGGCGATGTCGGCGGTCATCGTCGAGGTCGAGACCGACGAGGGCATCGTCGGCGTGTCCGGCGGCGACATGGGGCACGGCACCGGGCCGATGCTGCTGGAGGCGATCCACGGCTGGATCCGCCCGCAGCTCGTCGGCCTGGACGCCTTCGACACCACGCACGTCGCCAACCGGCTGCGGTACGTGGCCGAGTACGTCTTCCCCCGGCCGTGGGTCGTCGGCGTCGCCGTGTGGGACGCCGTCGGCAAGGCCTGCGGGCAGCCGCTGTACAAGCTCTGGGGCGGACACTCGGGAGCTGTCCGCGCGTACGCGAGCTTCGGCGAGCTCCGCGACCCGGCCCAGCGGGCCGAGGACGCCCTGGCCGCCGTCGAGCGGGGCTTCCAGGGGATCAAGCTGCGGGTGCACGCGGCCACCGTCGCCGAGGACGTGCGGCAGGTCGCCGCCGTGCGCGAGGCGGTCGGCCCCGACGTCGCGATCATGGTGGACGCCAACCAGGCGGCCGCCCGGTGGCGCTACGCCCCCGACGGCACCCGTCTGATCTGGGACTTCGAGCGCGCCCTCACCACGGCCAGGGAACTGGCCGGACTCGGTGTGGCGTGGCTGGAGGAGCCGCTGCCCCGGCACGACTACCGCGCCCTGTGCGAGCTGACGGCGGCCTCGCCGATCCCGATCGCGGGCTGCGAGCACAACCGGGGCATCGGCCAGCTCGTGCGCATGCTGGAGGATGGTTGCTTCGACATCTTTCAGCCCGACGCGAACGAGAGCGAGGAGATCGGCGCGCTGCGCGACTTCGGCGCCATGGCCGCCGCCCGGCAGCGCAAGGTCATCCCGCACGCCTGGGCCACCGGGCTGGGCGTGGCGGGCAACCTGCAGCTTTGCGCCTCCCTGCCGAACTGCGACTGGCTGGAGTACCCCTACGATCCGCCGGTGATCGTCCCGGAGGTGTTCCACGCCATGCTGACCGAACCGCTGCTGCCCGACTCCCGCGGTCTCGTCGCCGTTCCGACGGGGCCCGGAATCGGTGTAGAGCTGGACCACGCGGCGATCGAGCCGCTCACCGTCCAGCGGGTCTGAAGGGCTCCTCAACCATGGCCGAATCGCGTTCCCCCTTCCGCACCAAGGCGGATCTGGCGGCGGAGCACATCAAACATCTGATCATGAGCGGCGAGGCGCCTCCCGGCACGAAGATCACCACCCGGGTGGTGGCCGAGGCCGTGGGCATCAGCGAGACGCCCGTCCGCGAGGCGATCAAGCAGCTGTGCTCGGAGGACTGGCTGGTCGAGCGGCCGCACGTCGGCGCCGTGGTCGCCGAGCTCACGGTGGCCAACGTGCGCGAGCTCTACAGCGTCCGGGCCGCGCTCACCGCGCTGGCGCTGGAGCTGGGCGGCGTGCCGCTGGAGGGCGCGCGGCTGGCCGAGGTCGACGCGGTGCTCGCCGAGTGCGAGACCGCCGTCGCCCGCGAGGACGTCGCCGCCTTCGCCCGCCTCAACCGGCGCTTCCACTCCCTGCTGTGCGACACCGAGCACAGCAAGCTCACCCACCGCATGCTGCAGAGCCTGTGGTCCCGTACGGAGACCGCCCAGCGCGGCTTCCGCCTGGTGCCCTGGCGGCTGCCCAAGTCGCACGCCGAGCACATCGCCATCAGGAACGCCCTGGTGGCGGGCGACATCCCGCTGGCGGGCAAGCTGCAGCACGCACATGAGATGGCCGCCATGAAGGCGCTCATCGAAGGAATCCAGGAGACACATGGCTGACATCCGCAAGGCTCTCGTCGGAGCCGCATGGCAGGAGGCCGACCAGACCTTCACCGTCCGCTCGCCCGCCACCGGCGAGCCGCTGGCGCAGGTCGCCGACTGCGGTCCCGAGCTGGCCACGCAGGCGATCGACGCCGCCGCGGCCGCGCTGCCCGGGTGGCGGGCCATGCCCGCGCACGAGCGCGCCGACCTCATGCGGGCCGCCGCGCGCGAGCTGACCGAGCGGGCCGATCAGATCGCCGCGATCATGACGGCCGAGCAGGGCAAGCCGCTCGCCGAGGCGACCGGCGAGGTGCTCTCGGGCGCCGACCACCTGCTGTGGGCCGCCGAGGAGACCCGCCGTCTGTACGGCGAGACCGTGCCCGGCGCGCACGAGGGCAACCGCATCTGGCTGCTGCCCGAGCCGGTCGGCGTGGTGGCCGGCATCACCCCGTGGAACTTCCCGGTCTCGATGATCACCCGCAAGCTCGGCCCGGCGCTGGCCGCCGGGTGCACGGTCGTGCTGAAGCCGGCCGAGCAGACGCCGCTCTCGGCGATCGCGGTGGCCGAGGCGTTCGTCGCGGCCGGGCTGCCGCCGGGCGTGTTCAACCTGGTCACCACGTCCCGCCCGGCCGGGTTCGGCCAGGCCGTGATGGGCGACCCGCGGGTGCGCAAGGTGTCCTTCACCGGCTCCACCGAGGTCGGCCGCGAGCTGATCAGGCAGAGCGCCCACGACGTCAAGCGGCTCAGCGTCGAGCTGGGCGGGCACGCGCCCGTGCTGGTCTTCCCCGACGCCGACCCGGTCGCCGCCGCCCGCGCGGTGGCCCGCAGCAAGTTCCTCAACGCCGGGCAGGCCTGCACCTCGCCCAACCGCATCTTCGTCCACTCCTCCCTGGCCGCCGACTTCACCGCCGAGCTGGTACGCCAGGCGCGGGCGGCCGAGCTGGGCCCGCTCATCGACGAGGCGGCCGTGGCCAAGGTCGCCAGGCACGTCGAGGACGCCGTCGCCCGCGGCGCGGCCGTCCTGACCGGCGGGAGCCGTCCCGAGGGGGCGGGCACGTACTACCCGGCGACCGTGCTGGGCGGGGTGAGCGAGGACATGCTGGTCTGCCGCGAGGAGACGTTCGGGCCGGTCGCGCCGGTGCTGGAGTTCGACGACTGCGACAAGGTCGTCGAACGCGCCAACGCCACCCCGTACGGGCTGACCGCGTACGTGTGGACCAACGACCTGACCAGGACCCTGCGGGTGGCCGAGGAGCTGCAGTTCGGCATGGTCACCGTGAACGGCGGCCCGCTGGCGCCGCCGCAGGCGCCCTTCGGCGGCATCAAGAGCAGCGGCTACGGACGCGAGGGCGGCCACCACGGGGTGGCCGACTACCTGGAGTACAAGTACCTCAGCGTGGGGCTGGGACGATGACGGAGAGCACGATGAAGACGAGCCCGCGCGCGGTCGCCGAGCGCGAGATCACCCGCCGGGTCGACCTGTGCCTGCCCGACGGCCGGCTCAACCCGGCCGCGGTCGGCTGGAGCCGCACCCCGCTCCACCGCGCCAACATCCGCGGCTGGGGCCGCACCATGCGCTGGGACTACTGGTGCGTCACCAGCCCCGGGCACGTGTTCGCCTTCAGCGCCAGCAGCCTCGACTACCTGGCCGGCGAGTCGGCGTTCTTCCTCGACCGGCGCACCGGCGAACAGGTCTCCAGCCGGGGGCTGCTCGTCCCGGCCAGGGGCGTGTCCTTCTCCGAGCGCGGCGGCGAGGGCAGCGTGCGCATCGGCGCCGGGCCGGTGCGCATCAGCGTCGACGAGACCGCCGACGGCACCCGGCTGCGGCTGAAGTCCGCCGAGATCACCGCCGACGTGCTCGTGCGGCGGGTTCCGGGCCGCGAGAGCCTGTCGGTCGTGGTGCCCTGGAGCCGTCGCCGCTTCCAGTACACGGTCAAGGACGTCGGCCGGCCCGCCGAGGGCACCGTCCGCGTCAACGGGGTGACCCACGAGTTCGACCCCGCCGACGCCCTCGCCACGCTCGACCTCGGGCGCGGGCGCTGGCCCGGCGACATCCGCTGGAACTGGGGCGCCGCCGCCGGACGGCCCGGCGGCCGCGACGTCGCCCTGCAGATCGGCGGCAAGTGGACCGACGGCACCGGCAGCGTGGAGAACGGCCTCATCCTCGACGGCCGCCTGCACAAGATCAGCGAGGAGCTGGTCTGGCGGTACGACACCTCCGACTGGCGCGCGCCCTGGCACATCGTCGGCGACCGCGTCGACCTGGAGTTCGTGCCCGAGCACGTGCGCGAGGCCGACGTGCGGCGCGCGTTCTACATGCGCAGCCAGGAGGCCCAGGCGTTCGGCCACTACCGCGGCACGGTCGTCGCCGACGACGGCGAGAGCGTGACGGTCGACGGCCTGTACGGCTGGGCCGAGGAGGTCTACCGGCGCTGGTAGCGCAGGGTCAGGCGTCCTGGTCGTCGCGGATGACCTCGCCGTGCACGACCCTGCCGCCCTGCGGAGCCCGGTCCACGCCGGGCGACGACGGGAACAGGTTCGCGTACGGCGAGGCCGCCGCCATCCGCTTGACCCGCCGGTCGAAGAACCACGACGACAGCCGCCGCATCAGCGGCCGGGTGAACGGCAGCACGAAGACGAAGCCGACGAGGTCGGTGAAGAAGCCCGGGATCATCAGCAGCACGCCGCCGGCCAGCACCAGGCCGCCGTCGGCCAGCTCGCGGTCGGGCACCCGGCCCTCCGACAGGGCCGCCTGCAGCCGCCGCCAGGCCCGGCGGCCCTCGCGGCGCACCAGCCAGGCGCCCAGCAGGGTACCGGCGACGAGCAGGCCCACGGTCGGCCAGCCGCCGATCATCGATCCGACCTGGATCAGCAGCCAGACCTCCAGCACCGGGACGCCCAGCAAGGCCAGGAACAGCAGCAGCCGCATCGTTTCCTCGATTCCGCGCACACGTACATCAGGAACAACGTCCGGCGGGCCGCCCGCGTTCCTGGACGCGGATCCCGGTGCCGGTCAGCCGCGCGTGCGGCGCAGGCGGCGGGGCAGGCCGGTGACGCCCCACATGCCGATGCGCCACAACGCCTCGGACATGACCTTGCCGTTCATCTTGCTCTTGCCGACCGTGCGCTCGACGAACGTGATCGGCACCTCCACCACCCGCAGCCCGTGCCTGGACGTGCGGAGCGTGAGGTCGACCTGGAAGCAGTAGCCCTGCGACTCGACCCCGGACAGGCCCACCTTCTCCAGCGTGGAGGCCCGGTAGGCGCGGAACCCGGCGGTGGCGTCGCGCACCGGCAGGCCGAGCATCACGCGGGTGTAGACGTTGGCGCCCTTGGACAGCAGCTCGCGCCGGTGGGGCCAGTTGACCACCTTGCCGCCGGGCACGTAGCGGGAGCCGATCGCCAGGTCGGCGCCGTCGGCCAGCGCCTGCAGCAGCTTGGGCAGTTCCTCGGGCTGGTGGGAGCCGTCGGCGTCCATCTCGACCAGCACGTCGTAGCCCTCGCCCAGCCCCCAGCGGAACCCGGCGATGTAGGCCGCGCCCAGCCCCTGCTTGCCCGGCCGGTGGAGCACGTGGACGTGCTCGTCGGCCTCGGCCAGGCCGTCGGCGACCTCGCCGGTGCCGTCGGGGCTGTTGTCGTCGGCCACCAGCACGTGGGCGTCCGGCAGGGCGGCGCGGACGCGCTCGACGATCGCGGGCAGGTTGTCGCGCTCGTTGTAGGTCGGGACGACGACGAGCACCCGGCCGAGAGTCTCCATCATGAGCCGTTCCCCATTCGGTCGCCTCGCCTGCCGCGCAGTGCGGCGACTCCGACAGCCACCGCTCCCATCAACATCAATGCCCATTCAGGAAGCTCGCCCACCTTTGTGGCGATCGTTTCCTGGGTGCGTACGGGCACCGTGACCACGTTCATGTCGGGGACAAGTTCACGGGTCTGCCAGGAGACTTTACCGTCAGGCGTGACATATGCGGAGATCCCAGTCGTGGCGGCGGTCACGACGGCCCTGTTGTGCTCGACGGCGCGCAGCTTGGACATCGCGAGCTGCTGCGGCGGCAGGTTGGACAGCGCGTAGCTGGCGTTGTTGGTCTGCACCACCAGCGGGGTGCCGCCGGCGCGCACGGTGCCGCGCACGGTGTCGTCGTAGGCGACCTCGTAGCAGTTGACCGCGCCGATCGTGACCGGGCCGAGCTTCAGGTCGCCCGGCTTCGTGCCCGCGACCGACTGCCTGCCGACCAGGTTGGCCCGCTCCCACAGCGCCAGCACGATCTCCTTGAACGGCGTGTACTCCCCGAACGGCACCAGGTGCTGCTTGTCGTAGTAGGCGCCGGGACCGGTCACCGGGTCCCACACCAGGCTGCGCGTGGCCCGGTTCTCGTCGCCGATGGCCACGACGGCGCCGACCAGGGTGGGGACGCCGACGTACCTGACCGACTCGTCGATGACCTGGCGGGCGAAGGCGCTGGTGTAGGGGTCGATGTCGGTGGAGTTCTCGGGCAGGACGACGAGGTCGGGCCTGGGCAGGGTGCCGGCGCGCACGGCGTCGGCCAGGCGCTTGGTCTGCTCGGCGTGGTTGCGCAGGACGACGGCCGGCTCGTCGCCGAGCGGGTGCATGCCGCGCCCCGGGACGTTGCCCTGCACGATGCCCACGTTGATCGAGCGCCCCTCGTCGCCCGGCCTCGGCAGGACGAGCGTGAGCAGCGGCACGGCCAGCGCCAGGGCCACCGGGACGGCCCTGCGCAGGGCGGCCGCGGGGCGCACCAGGACGGCGTGGGCCAGCAGCGCGCCGCACAGGGCGACGGCGAAGGACACCAGCGGCGCGCCGCCCAGCGCGGCGTAGGAGGTGAACAGGGACTCGCCCTGGCTGAAGGCCACCCGCGCCCACGGGAAGCCGCCGACGGGCACCAGGCTGCGGGCCCACTCCATCATCACCCACAGCGCGCCGAACCACAGCGGCCACAGGCGCAGCCGGAACACCAGCGCCGCCAGGGCGGCCATGACGGCGTAGAACACGCTCTCGGTGGCCACCAGCATGACCCAGACGTCGTCGCCGATCGTGCGCACCCAGGCGAGGGTGGGGAACAGGAACACGGCGGCGCCCAGGTAGCCCAGCCACGCGGCCCGGCGGGGACGGGCGCGGTGGAGGGCGGCGACGATCAGGCCGATGCCGACGGGGGCGCACAGCCACCAGTCGAGCGGCGGGAAGGCGGTGTAGAGCAGCAGCCCGCCGGCGACCACGGCCACGACCCGCGCGGCCAGGACCCACCGGCTCTCGCCCTTGGCGGGCACGCCCTTGTCCGCGGAGGGGCCGGTGTCAGCGGGCCCTTCCGGCGCGGCGCCCTCCGGCGCGATGTTCTCCGGCGCGGTGCTCTCGGGAGCGGCGCCCTCCGGCGCGGTGTTCTCCGGCGCGGTGTTCTCCGGCGCGGTGTCGTTCAGGGCGGTGTCTTCCGGCGCGGTGTCGGAGGCGTTCGCCTCGGGAGCCGGTTCGCGCCCGGGGACGGGCGGAAGGCTCGTCTTGTCCTGAACCACGCCGGGTCTCCTCGCAAAATCGCACGCCTGCTTGCGAAAACGCTACCGCCCCGGGGCCGCGCTCAAGCCAGCGGCGCACACCGAGATCGAAAACAGCCGCTCGCAGGCGGTCGGGCGGCCGGCTGGGTGATCCCGTTCGGGACGGGATCACCCGGCGCGATCCGCGATCCAGCGCACGAGAGCGGGAAGAGGGCCCGGAAACCCTTCGGACCGGACCCGTCTCGTCGGCGGCGAGCGCGGAATTCCGTTGTCTACTGGGCTCCCGGACCCGTCCCGGGTCCAACCCCCCAACCGGTCGGGGTGCCCCGACTCGACGGACCGACGGCCCTGCACCTGGCTGTGTGGACGAAGTCACGCTCCGTCACGGACGCAGGATCCGACGATGTCAGAGACGGCCAACCGGCCAAGTCCCGTGCTGGACTGCGCAGCAAACTACCGACTCCACCTCAGATGTCAACCGTGTCCCGATCAGCGGGAACATCAAGTTTCCGCAGGTGGGGCATGTTCGGCCTGCCATCCTAAAGCGGGTCAAAGCCCATTTGCCGACGTCGGGGGCCTGCCCGGCAGCCCCGACAGAGCCTCCGACAGCGGGCCTTCGTGGACGACGCCCAGCCGCTGCGTGGACCGGGTCAGAGCGACGTACAGGTCGCTCGGGCCGCGTGGCGACTGGGCGGCGATGAGGTCCGGCTCGGCCACGATCACCGAGTCGAACTCCAGGCCCTTGGCGTCGGCCACGCCCATCACCGCCAGGGGCGCGTCCAGGGCGGCCGCACCGGCGGCGCGTCCGGCGCCGGGCATGACCACCGCGGCGCCGTCCACGGCCGCTACCAGCCGCGCGCCGATGGTGTCCAGCAGCGCGTCGGGCACGACCACGGCGACCTTGCCGCCCTGCTCGACCTCCGCCCCGGCCAGCCCGTCCAGCGCGGCCAGCGGCGCCGCCCACGGCCGCGCGCCTAGCTCGCGCACGGACGCCGGTGCCTCCAGGGCAGGGTCGATGGTGGCCAGCACCCGCGCGGCCACCTCCATGAGCTCCACGGGCGTGCGGTAGTTGACCGTCAGCCGCTCCTGACGCCAGCGCCCGGCCACGTACGGGTCCAGCACCTGCGCCCACGACCGCGCCCCCGCCGCCGAGCCGGTCTGGGCGATGTCGCCGACGATCGTCATCGACCGCGTCGGGCAGCGCCGCATGACCGCCCGCCACGCCATCGGCGACAGCTCCTGGGCCTCGTCCACGATCACGTGCCCGTAGGCCCAGGTGCGGTCGGCGGCGGCGCGTTCGGCGGTGGTGAGGTAGGGGCCGTCGCCGCGCTGGCGCTCGGCCAGGCGCTCGGCCTCCATGACGTCGGACAGGCCGGTCAGCTCCAGCACCTCGCGGGCGTAGGCCAGCTCGGCCTCGCGCTGGTGCTCCTCGGCCTGGCGGGCCGCGGCCAGCTCCTCCTCGGCCTGCATCGCCGAGGCGCGGAGCACGTGCTCGTCGATGTCGCCGAGCAGTTCGGCGGCCTCGTCCAGGAGCGGGACGTCGGCGTCGGTCCACTCGGCCGACTCGCGGCGCAGCAACGCCCTCTCCGCGGGGCTGAGGACGCCCCCCGCCGCCTCCAGCCGGTCGGGCGACCCGTACAGGCCGAGCAGCAGCCGCTGGGGCGTCAGGTACGGCCACAGCCGGTTCAGGGCCGCCTTGACCACCGGCTCGGTGCGCAGTTCCTCGCGCAGGTCGGCCAGCTCGTCGTCGTCGAGGAGCCCCTTGCCGATCTTGCGGGCCTGCTGCCTGGCCAGCGCGTTCAGCAGCGACCTGACGAACACCGCGCGCGCCTGGTTGTGCGGGCGGCGCGAGCGCACGGCCTTGTTCCTGGCGGCGTCGAGCATGTTGCGGTCGACGGTGAGCGTCAGCCGGCCCACCGTCAGCTCGATGGGCTTGCGCGGCACCCTCTGCCGGTCGCGCACCGCGCGCTCGATCACCCCGGCCATCCGCGCGTCGCCCTTGACCGCGGCCACCTCCGGACGGTCACGCCGGGTGGCGGTCACGCCCGGGTACAGCTCCCCCACGGTGGACAGCAGCACGTCTGTCTCACCGAGCGAGGGCAGGACCTGCTCGATGTAGCGCAGGAAGGTGAGGTTGGGGCCGAGGATGAGCACGCCTCGGCGCTCCAGCCGCTCCCTGTGGGTGTAGAGCAGGTAGGCGGCCCGGTGGAGGGCCACCACGGTCTTGCCCGTGCCGGGGCCGCCCTGCACGACCAGGACGCCGTTGAGGTCGCCGCGGATGACGCGGTCCTGCTCGGCCTGGATGGTGGCGACGATGTCGCGCATGCGGCCGGTGCGGCGCTCGTCGAGGGCGGCCAGCAGCGCGGCCTCGCCGTTGAGGGTGGCGCGGTCGTCGTCGGTGAGCGCGTCGAGGTCGAGCAGGTCGTCGTCGACGCCGATGACGCTGCGTTCCCTGGTCTGCAGGTGACGGCGTCTGGTCAGGCCCATGGGCGCGGCGGGGGTGGCGCGGTAGAACGGCTGCGCGACCGGCGCCCGCCAGTCGATGAGCAGGCGGCGCTGCTCGTCGTCGGTGAGGCCGAGCTTGCCGATGTAGAGGCGCCCCTCGTCGACGTGGTCGAGCCGGCCGAAAACCAGGCCGCGCTCCACCGCCCAGAGCCGGGCCAGGCGGCCGGCGTACATGTCGGCGAAGGAGTCGCGCTCGGATCTGTTCTGCATCGTGCCGACGGCACCCGTGGCCAGCACCTCCTTGAGCCGGCGCTGGGTGCGCTCGCGCAGCTCGTCGAGGCGGTCGTAGAGACCGGTGACGTACGACTGCTCCTTGGCGAGCTCCGTTTGACGAGTTGCCGCCTGACCATTATTGTGGTTAATGGGACACTCCGGGCCATTCTGCTTGTTGTTGCGACAAACGATGACATTAGCACGCCTGTCGAGGCACTCCCATCTTCCCTTCCCCTTCCCGGGTCACGGCTTGGTTTCGCCCTCTTGACCAGCACGGGAGAACTCCCTATGTTCCGGAGTTAGGAAAGTTTCCTAACTTCGACGAAGGAGTCCACCTGATGACCGGTCCGGTTCCGGGAACGCCCAGCCTGCTGCGCGCGATCAACGACCGCGCGGCCCTGCGGGCGCTTCTTGAGCGCGGGTCGCTGACCCGTCCGGAGCTGGGCGCCCTGACGGGCCTGTCCAAGCCCACCGCCTCCCAGCTCCTGTCGCGCCTGCAGGAGGCCGGGCTGGTCGTGCTGGACGGCATCAGGGAGGGCCTGCCGGGCCGTACCGCCGAGGTCTACCGGATCAACCCGGCGGCCGCCTACGTGGGCGCGCTCGACGTCACCCCCGACCGCATCGAGGCCCGCGTCGCCGACATCACCGGCACGGTCGTGGGCTCGTACACGCTGCCGACGCCCCGGCGGCCGGGCGGCGAGCTGGTCGACCGGCTGGGTGCGGCGCTGGCCGGCGCGAACCCGCCGGACAAGCTGCGCAGGGTCGTGATCGGCGTGCAGGCGGCGATCGACCCGGCCACCGGCCGGCTCGGCTACGCCGCCGCCAAGGACGTGCCCGGCTGGCAGATCGACGACCTGGTGCCCACCCTCAGCGCGGGTCTCGGCGTGGCCGTGGACGTGGAGAACAACGTCAACCTCGTCGCCCTGGCCGAGCAGGCGCACGGCGCGGCGCGCGGGCACCCCGACTTCGTGCTGCTGTGGGCCGACGAGGGCATCGGCTCGGCCATCGTGCTCGGCGGGCGCATGCACAGGGGCGCGACCGGCGGCGCGGGCGAGGTCGGCTACATGCCGACGCCGGGCGCGCCGACGGCCCGCGAGGCCGGCCGCTACGCCAACCACGGCTACCAGGCGCTGACCGGCGGTCCGGCCGTGCTGCGGCTGCTGCGCTCCTACGGCGTGCACGGCACCGACTTCCGCCAGGCCATCGCCAAGGCGGTCCGCGTGGCGGAGGGCTCGGGGCAGAAGGCCGACGACGCCAAGGCGGGGCTGCGTGACATCGCCGCCCGCCTGGCGGTGGGCCTGGCGGCCGTCACGTCCGTCATCGATCCCGGGCTGATCGTGCTGACCGGCGGCGTCGTGCTGTCGGGCGGCGAGACGCTGCGCGAGCTGGTCGAGCACGAGCTGCACGCGCTGACCATCCCGCGCCCGGTCGTGCGGCTGTCGCACGTGGAGGGCAACCCGGTGCTGGCCGGCGCGCTCGACCTGGCCCTGGACACCGTGCGCGACGAGGTCTTCAGCTCGACCGTCCCTTCGTGAGCCATCTCTTCCCGTTCCACCCTCACTTCATGATCCCCCCAGCGGCAGGAGGCACCCCCCGTGCGCTTCGTCCCCCTGGCGGCCGTCGCGATCCTCGCGCTCACCGCCTGCACCGCCGGCAGGGAGGCCGGGCCCTCGCTCGGCTCCCAGCCCAGGCCCTCGGGTTCGGCCTCCGCGGCCCTCCCGGCGGCCACGATCCAGCTCTGGCACGGATTCTCCACCGACGCCGAGGTCAAGGCGTTCGAGGAGGCCATCGCCGGGTTCCAGGCCAAGTTCCCGCAGATCACCGTCAAGGCCACCAAGGGCGTCCAGGACGACCAGATCACGCAGGCCATCCGGGGCGGAAACGCGCCGGACGTGGCGGCCTCGTTCACGACGGACAACGTCGCCCAATGGTGCAGGTCGGGATCGTTCCAGGACCTCACCCCGGTGATCAAACAGGACGGCATCGACCTGTCGGTGCTGCCCGAGGTGGCACGTTCCTACACGGGCTTCGGCGGCCGGCAGTGCACGCTGCCGCTGCTGGCCGACGCGTACGGCCTCTACTACAACAAGGCCCTGATGAAGGGCAACCAGCCGCCCAGGACGCTGACCGAGCTGGCCGACCTGGCCAAGAAGCTGACCGTCCGGGACGCGAACGGCGACATCAAGGTGGCCGGGTTCGTCCCCAGCACGCAGTACTACGAGAACAGCCCCAGCCATCTGGCCCCCATGGTCGGCGCCACCTGGTACAACGCCGACGGCACCTCGGCCATCGGCACCGACCCGGCCTGGAAGGCCCTGCTGCGCTGGCAGAAGGACCTCATCGACTGGTACGGCTACGACAAGCTGGAGAAGTTCCGCAAGAGCCTGGGCGACGAGTGGAGCGCCGACCACCCGTTCTACAAGGGCAAGATCGCCATGGTCCTGGACGGCGAGTGGCGCAACGCCATGATCGCCAACGACGCCAAGAGGCTCGACTACGCCACCGCTCCCCTGCCGGTCGCCGACGACAAGCCCGACCTGTACGGCAGCGGCTTCACCGCCGGCACCGTCATCGGCGTCCCCAAGGGCGCCAAGAACCCCCAGCAGGCGTGGGAGCTGGTCAAGTACCTGACCACCGACACCAGCTCGCTGGTGACGCTCTCCAACGCCCTGCGCAACGTGCCCACGACCAAGGCCGCGATGGAATCGCCCGACCTGGCCAAGGACGCGAACTTCGCCACCTTCCTCGACGTCTTCGCCCACCCCAAGACCTCGACGCTGCCGCCGAGCGTCAACAGCGTCTTCAACCAGGAGGCGCTGGCGACCTTCGTCGTCAAGTGGGAGAAGGGCGCGGTCACCGACCTGGACGCCGGGCTCAAGGGCGTGGACAAGCAGATCGACGACAAGCTGAAGCTGTCCGGGGGCTGATCGGCGATGGTCTCCTCCCCCCACGCCGCCCCCCATGCCGCCCCCCACGCCGCGCCGTCGAGGTGGCGGCGCGGCGAGGGCCTGCGCGCCCTGCTGTGGCTGTCGCCGTGGATCGCCGGAGTGTCCATCTTCTTCGTCTATCCGCTGCTGTCCACGGTGTACTTCTCCTTCTACCGCTACGACATGACCAGCACGCCGGAGTTCATCGGGCTGGACAACTACGCGTACCTGCTGCACGACCCGCGGGTGGCGATGTCGGCGAAGAACACGCTGTGGCTGGTGGCGATCATGGTGCCGGCCACCGTGCTGTTCTCCCTGGCCCTGGCCCAGCTCGTGGTCAGGCTCAAGGCCGGAGTCGGCGTCCTGCGGACGATCTTCTACCTGCCGTCGCTGGTCCCGCTGGCGGCCGGGACGATCACGTTCGTCTTCCTGATGAACCCGGCCACCGGGCCGTGGAACAAGTTCCTGGCCCTGTTCGGGATCCACGGCCCCGACTGGTTCGGCGACCCGGCCTGGTCCAAGCCGAGCCTGACGCTGCTGTCGCTGTGGAGCTGCGGCCAGCTCGCCGTGATCTTCATGGCGGCGCTGCTGGACGTCCCCAGGCACCTGTACGAGGCCGCCGCCATCGACGGCGCCGGGGCCTGGCGGCAGTTCCGCAGCGTGACGCTGCCGACGATCGCGCCGGTGCTGATGTTCGCCCTGGTCACCAACGTCATCTACGCCCTGCAGTACTTCACTCAGGCGATGATCGCCTCCCGGGTGGCCTCGGGCGCGACCGACTCCCCCGGCTCGGCCTTCACCCCCGGCTACCCGGACGAGTCGCTGCTGACCCTGCCGCAGTGGCTCTTCCAGTCCGGCTTCCGCGACTGGACGATGGGCTACGCGTGCGTGCTGGCGCTGCTGCTGTTCGCCACGTCCATGATCTTCACGTTGATCCTGCTGCGGCAGTTCCGCCGGGCCGAGGAGGCGATATGAGCGCGACCATGACCGCCCCCGCCCCGCCCGCGGCGCCCGCGCGACGGCAGGGGGTCAGGGCCCGGCGGCGGCGCACGCTGGTGTGGATCGCCACGCACGCGGTGGCGATCGTGCTGGCCCTGATGTTCCTGGCGCCGGTGGTGTTCCTGACGCTGACCGCGCTGATGACCGACGAGCAGGCGCTGACCGGCGACCTGTGGCCGCGCACGTGGAACTTCGACAACTTCGTGGTGGTGTTCGAGAAGTCGAAGCTGCTGCGCTGGGGGATCAACACGCTGCTGTACGCCGGCCTCGGCACGGTGTTCACGCTGCTGTCCTCCGTCCCGGTGGCCTACGCCCTGGCCCGCTTCCGCTTCCGGGGGCGGCGGGCGGCCTTCCTCCTGGTGATCACCGCGATGATGCTGCCGCCGCAGGTCATCGCGGTGCCGATCTACCTGGTGTGGGCCCGGCTGGGGCTGACCGACAGCCTGTGGCCGCTGATCCTGCCGATGTTGTTCGGCGACGCGTTCTCGATCTTCCTGCTCCGCCAGTTCCTGATCACGATCCCGCGCGAGTACATCGACGCGGCGAAGGTGGACGGGTGCTCGGACTTCAGGACGCTGGTCCGGGTGATCCTGCCGATGGCCCGGCCGGCCGTGGCCGCCGTCGCCCTGTTCCAGTTCTTCTACTGCTGGAACGACTACTACGGGCCGCTGCTGTACGCCGGCGTCGAGCAGGAGGGCTGGACGCTCTCGCTCGGCCTGGCCACGTTCAAGGCGTTCCACAGCGTCCAGTGGAACCTCACCATGGCCGCCACCCTGCTGGTGACCGCGCCGGTGATCATCGTGTTCTTCTTCGCCCAGAGAGTGTTCATCGAGGGCGTGACCTTGACAGGAGTGAAGGGTTGAAACTCGCCGTGGTCGGGGGCGGCTCGACGTACACGCCGGAGCTGATCGACGGGTTCGCGCGGCTGCGTGACGAGCTGCCCGTGACGGAGATCGCCCTCATCGATCCGGATCCGTCCCGTCTTGAGCTGGTGTCGGGGATGTCGCGGCGCATGCTGGCGCACGCCGGGCATCCGGCGCGCGTGCTGGCCACCTCCTCGGTGGCCGAGGGGGTCGCGGGGGCCCAGGTCGTGCTGTTCCAGCTCCGGGTGGGCGGGCAGGCGGCCAGGAACGTGGACGAGACGCTGCCGCTGGAGTGCGGCTGCGTGGGCCAGGAGACGACCGGCGCGGGCGGCCTGGCCAAGGCGCTGCGCACGGTCCCCGTCGTGCTGGAGCTGGCCGAGACCGTACGCCGGGAGGCCCCCGACGCCTGGATCATCGACTTCACCAACCCGGTCGGCATCGTCACCAGGGCGCTGCTGGACGCCGGCCACCGGGCCATCGGCCTGTGCAACGTCGCCATCGGGTTCCAGCGCCGCTTCGCCGCCGGACTGGGCGTCGACCCCGGCCGCCTCTCGCTCGGCCACGTCGGGCTGAACCACCTGAGCTGGGAGCGTTCGGTCCATCTCGACGGCCGGGACGTGCTGCCCGAGATCATCGACCGGGCCGGCGAGGAGATCGCCGAGGCGCTCGGGCTGCGGGTGGAGCTGATCCGGCGGCTGGGCGTCATCCCGTCCTACTACCTGCGCTACTTCTACGCCCACGACGCGGTGGTGCGCGAGCAGCGCGCCAAGCCGTCGCGGGCGGCCGAGGTGGCGGCGATGGAGACGCGGCTGCTGGAGATGTACGGCGACCCGTCGGTGGTGACCAAGCCGGAGCTGCTGGACCAGCGGGGCGGCGCGTTCTACTCGGAGTCGGCGGTGGCGCTGATCGCCTCGCTGCTCGGCGACCGGGGCGACGCCCAGGTCGTCAACGTGCGCAACCAGGGCACCCTGCCCTTCCTGGACGACGACGCGGTCATCGAGGTGCCCGCCGCGATCACCGCGTCCGGCGCCGCGCCGCTGCCGGTGCCGCCCGTCGAGCCCCTGTACGCGGGGCTGATCGCGCACGTGTCGGCGTACGAGACCCTGGCCCTGGACGCGGCCCGCCGGGGCGGCGCCGACCGCGTGCGCGACGCCCTGCTGGCGCACCCGCTGATCGGCCAGGACGACGCCGCCGAGCAGCTGACCGGCCTGCTGCTGGAGGCCAACCGGGAGCACCTGCCCTGGACGGTGGGCTAGTGGCCCGCCCGCGCCTGATCCTGGCCGTCGACGGCGGCAACAGCAAGACCGACGTGGCGGTGGTCGCGGACGACGGCGAGGTGGTCGCGACCGGCCGCGCGGGCCCCTTCGAGCCGCAGAGCGCGGGCGTGGCGGCGGCCGTGGACGTGGTGGCCGAGGCGGCGGCCCGCTGCGGCCTGCCGGTCACGGCGTTCGACCACGTCTCGGCCTGCCTGGCCGGGGCCGACTTCCCGGTGGAGGAGGAGGCGCTGGCCGCCGAGTTCACCGCCCGCGGGTTCGGCGACGTGGTGGTGCGCAACGACACCTTCGCGCTGCTGCGGGCCGGCACGTCGGCCCCGTGGGGGGTGGCGGTGGTGTGCGGCGCGGGCATCAACGCGATCGGCGTCTCCCCCACCGGGCAGATCGCCCGCTTCCCCTCGCTCGGCCGCATCAGCGGCGACTGGGGCGGCGGCCAGGGCGTGGCCGAGGACGCGCTGTGGCACGCCGTGCGCGCCGAGGACGGCCGTGGCGCGCCGACGGCCCTGACGGACCTGGTCACGTCCCACTTCGGCACCGCGACCGTCGAGGAGCTGGTGCTCGGCCTGCACTTCGGACGGGTGGACGAGGGACGGCTGCACGAGCTGGCCCCCGGCGTGCTGGCCCTCGCCGCGGCCGGGGACGCGCTCGCCCGGTCGCTGGTCGAACGGCAGGCCGAGGAGGTCACCGTGATGGCCGAGGTGTGCCTGCGACGGCTCGGCCTGCTGGAGACGCCGGTCGAGGTGGTGCTCGGCGGCGGCCTGCTCACGGCCCGGGACCCGCTGCTGACGCCGCTGCTGGAGTCGGGGTTCGCGGCCAGGGCGCCGCAGGCCGAGCTGGTCGTGGCGGACCTGCCGCCGGTGGCGGGGGCGGCGCTGCTGGGGCTGGAGCACCTGGGCGTCCCGGAGCCCGCGCTGAGACGCCTGCGCGACCACTTCGAGCTCCCGGTCACCCGCTGAGGCGGCAGACGGGTCAGGCGGAGGCGTTCTGGTCGGGCTCGGCCGGGGTGACGTCGGAGGCGACGACGGGGGCGCGGTGCTCGTAGGGCGTGCTCAGGACCACGGTGGTGCGGGTGGAGACGTTGGCCGAGGCGCGGATCTGCTGCAGCAGGTCCTCCAGCGCCACCGGGGAGGCCACGCGCACCTTGAGGATGTAGCTCTCGTCGCCGGCGACGCTGTGGCAGGCCTCGATGGCGCTCAGGTGGGCCAGCCGCTCGGGGGCGTCGTCCGGCGCGGCGGGGTCGATCGGCTTGATCGAGACGAACGCGGTCAGCGACAGCCCGATCGCGTCGTGGTCGATGACGGCGGCGTAGCCGCGGACGACCCCGCGCTTCTCCAGGCGGCGTACGCGCTGGTGGACCGCGGAGACGGAGAGCCCGGTCTCCCTGGCCAGGTCGGTGAAACTCATGCGGCCGTCGTGGGCGAGCAGCGTGACGATCCGGCGGTCGATCTCCTCCATCGGTCAAAGGTAGCCGGTGATGGTCACGACATGGTCCCGACGGGAGCGACCCCTCGGTTCATCGCGTGCTCGACCAGGGTGATGAGCACCTGGCGACCGGAGTCGCGCCTGCGGGCGTCGCACAGCACGATGGGGACGTCCGGCTCCAGCCCGATGGCCGAGCGCACCTCGCCGACGGTGAAGGGCCTGGTGCCGTCGAAGCAGTTGAGCGCGATGATGAACGGCTGCTCGCGCTTCTCGAAGTAGTCGACCGCCGGGAAGCAGTCGGCCAGGCGGCGGGTGTCGGCCAGCACCACGGCGCCCAGCGCGCCCATGGCCAGCTCGTCCCACACGAACCAGAAACGTTCCTGGCCCGGGGTGCCGAACAGATAGAGCATGTAGTCGTCGCGGATGGTGATGCGGCCGAAGTCCATCGCGACGGTCGTGGTGAGCTTGCGCTCGACGCCCGACAGGTCGTCGACGTGCGTGCCGACGTGGGTGAGCGCCTCCTCCGTGCGCAGCGGGCGGGTCTCGGAGACGGCGCCCACCATGGTGGTCTTGCCCGCGCCGAATCCGCCGGCGATCAAGATCTTGATCGCGGTCGGCAGCCGCCAACGGTCGACGCGACCGAATTCCATCCAGCACCGCCCGTACAGGTCCCGCGCACGTGCGGCCTTCGCGCTTGGTCAGTGTCATCTGTCAAGACGTGTGGTGAAGGCCGTTCGACGTGCCTGGCATCGAGCCACCCTAGCAACGCCACATTTTCCACTCAAGGTACAAACTTTTACAAGGAACAAAATGTCACGATTTATCGCCGCTAGTCCCATAAATCGCCTGCGCCTTGCGCGGCGGTCAAGGGACTTGTCAGCTTATTCGACGGGATCGTTAGGTAGCGGGGTCGAAGTCCGAAATACCGGTGAAGCCGGCATTGAAGCCGATCCGTCGGCGCAGGTAGGCGGCCGTACGCGGGCTGCATCCGCGCAGCGTCTCGATCAGGCCGCTCGCCTCGCGGGCCAGGCCGGCCATCGCGTCGGCGACCTCGCCGCCGGCGACCCCGAGCGCGAGCGCGTTGAGGTCCCCCCAGCTCAGGTCCCTGCGGTAGGAGGCGAGGTCGCCGAGCAGGTGCAGGTAGCGCTGGACCCGGCGGCTGACCGCCCACAGCTCGTCCAGGTGACCCGTGGTCCAGCCGTCGCCGGTGTAGATCCAGTGGGACAGGTCCACGAAGCAGGAGCCGTGGCTGTCGGCGTTGTCGAGGTAGCGCTCCAGCGTGGGCACCGCCCGCGTGTCCCGCCACACCCAGGCCCTGGCCATCCCGGACAGCGTCCTGGCCAGCTGGTCGCGCCAGAGCTGCTGGGCCACGCCGAACCCCTCGGCGGTGGCCAGCTCGTCACGCAGGTCGGCCAGGAAGCGGGTGACCGGCGAGCGCGGCACCGCGCCGCCGGCGACCGCCAGGCACTCGCCCGTCAGCCGGTCGACCTGCTCGCGGGTGGTGGCGGCATGGTCCACCAGGCGGTCGACGGCCAGCACCCACAGGGCGCTCCGGTTGACCGCCCTCAGCCCGCCCGCGCCGGCCCAGGGGGCGCTGAAGGCGGTGGCCAGGGTCAGGGCCTGGTAGAACTCGGCGTCGAAGGCCGCGCCGGGGAACAGGCCGTCGTACAGCTGGGCGCAGCGCCGCAGATCCCTGCCGCACTCGGCGGCCAGGGCGCAGGTGCGGCCGAGCCTGAACGCCTCGTCCAGCTCCTCGCCGGGCACCCTAGGGCCACCCGCACGGTACGCAGCTCATGGGCGACGCCCCCCAACGGCCGGACGAATGCACCTGCCGGAGAATTGTTTCATGATCACGTAAGGCCGATCAAGGCGTCCCCGCCCTCACCCGCCCACCCCACCGATACCCACGAACGCCCTCCTGCCCTCGCGCCCCCTTCCTGGGACGCCAACTCACGGCAGACAGGTGGGAGGCGGTCAGGGGGGCCGGCAGTCACGGGTGGGCAGTCAGGGGGTGGGCGGGAAGGCGGCCCAGAGGGCGGTGGCGTCGTCGTGTCGTTTGCCGCGCACCGCTCCCCGCTCGACCTCCAGCCCCCGCACGGCCGCGATGAGCGCCCCCGGCCCCCCGCCGGTCAGCTCGGCCAGCACGGACTCCCAGCTCCACCCGTACCACTCCACGAGCCGGGTCACCCCGTCGGTGAACAGCCCGGCCCCCAGCAGCCCGGACGCCTCCACGACCCCGCTGACCGCCTGCCCGGCGGCCTCGGGACGGGTGGAGGCCACCCAGAACCCGCCCTCGGCGTTGCGCATGCGCCGCACCAGCTCCGGCGAGTACGGCCGCCCGCCCGGCAGCCGCTCGACCCGGTCGTCGCCGATGACCTCGGCCCCGCCGCCGGCCCGCGCGAGGACGACCGGGGAGTCACCCAGCACCAGGTACTCCACCACTCCCCCGCCGAAGCGCAGCATGGCCACGGTCGCGGACGGCGAGTCGGGGTCGCCCAGGTCGCACGTGCCGGAGTGGGCGCCCATGGTGACGGAGATGGCCTCGGCCAGGATCTCGCCCAGCGACGAGCGCCCGTCGGCGGCCAGCCCGGCCGCCAGCGCCCCGCCGAGCCGCCCGACCAGCCACGCGACGTCGTGGGCGCACCCGCCGCCGGCCCCGGGCGCCGCCGTGGCCCCGTCGAGCACGACCGCCCACGAGGGCCCGGCCACCGCCAGGTCCTCGTTGGGGTGCGCCGACCCGGGCCGGGTGGCGTACCTGACCTCGGTGAACACGACCGTTACGGCTGGACGATCACCAGCTCGCGCGGCGTGTTGTTCAGCCGCTCGCCGCCGGTCTCGGTGCACACGACGATGTCCTCGATCCGGGCGCCGTGGCGGCCGGGCAGGTAGATGCCGGGCTCGACGGAGAAGGCGAACCCGGCCTCCATCGGCTCGTCGTTGCCCGAGACGATGTAGGGCTCCTCGTGCGTCTCGATGCCGATGCCGTGGCCGGTGCGGTGGATGAAGTAGTCGCCGTAGCCCGCCTCGGCGATGACGTCGCGGGCCGCCGCGTCGATCGACTCGCACGACACGCCCGGACGCACCGCGGCGCAGGCGGCGTCCTGGGCCCGGCGCAGCACCTCGTAGTAGGCGGCGAACTCGGCGGGCGGCTCGCCCACGCTGTAGGTGCGCGTGGAGTCGGAGCAGTAGCCGTTGTGGAGCTGGCCGCCGATGTCGACCACGACCGGCTCGCCGGCCTGGATCACCCGGTCGGACACGTCGTGGTGGGGGCTGGCGCCGTTGGGCCCTGAGGCGACGATGACGAAGTCGACCGTGGCGTGGCCGGCGGCCAGGATCGCCTCGGCGATGTCGCGGCCCACCTCGCGCTCGGTACGGCCGGCGCGCAGCAGATCGGGCACCTGCCGGTGGACCGCGTCGATGGCCTCTCCCGCCTCGCGCAGGGCCGCCACCTCGGCCGGGGACTTGCGCATGCGCAGGTCGCGCAGCACCGTGCCGGCCAGCACCTGCTCGGCCTCCGGCAGCACCTCGCGGAAGCGCAGCGACGACATCGCCCACATGCGGTCGGCCAGGCCCACCTTGGCCACCCGGCCCAGCCGGGAGGCGGCGATGCGGTAGGGGTCGTCGGTCTCGTCCCAGGCCACGAACTCCAGCCCGAGCCGGGCGGCGGGCGAGGCCTGCGCGGCCGGCAGCTCCAGCCGGGGCACCATCATGTACGCCTCCCCCGAGGCGGGCACCACGAGGCAGGTCAGCCGCTCCAGCGGCTTGGCGTCGTAGCCGCTGACATAGCGCAGGTCGGGCCCGGGGGTGAGCAGCAGGGCGTCGAGACCGGCCTTGGCGGTGGCCTCCTGAGCGGCGGCAAGACGGGACACGGGATACAGGTCTGAGGACGTCACGAGCCAAATCTACTCGGACGGCCGGCGGCCTCACTCCAGCAGGCCGCTTGTCCGCCGAGGGCTAAAATCCGCGAAAACTTCTCACAACAAGAGAGCCCATGGCTACACTCCGTTGCACGTTGATCACGTATTGTGGGGTCAATTGTCCAGTTCCACTGCACTTTGAGAGTGAGGCCATGGTCGACTTCGCAGGCGCGGCAGAGCTGGTCAGGCAGGGAGCGCCGCACGGGCGGGCGCGCGGGGCCGGCGCTGAGCTGCTGGCCGTCCGGCTCGCCCACGCCGAGCGGCTGGGCAACATGGGCTGGGCCGAGTGGAACCTGCGCACTGGGGCGGCGCTCTGGTCCGACCAGGTCTACGCGATCTTCGGAAGGGACCGCGAGGAGGGGCCGCTGTCCCTTCCCGACCTGGCCGTCATGGTCGAGCCCGCCGACCTCGACGCGCTCGACCGGCTGCTGTGGCAGGTGGTGGAGGGCGTCGAGGCCGTGCACGCGGAGTTCCGCGTCCGGCGCGGCACGGGCGAGCTGCGCGACCTGCGCGTCGTGCTCGAACCGCTGATGTCCGCCGGCGGCCCGGTCGGCATGCACGGCGTCATCCAGGACATCACCGGCCGCCGCAGGGCCGAGCGCATGATGTCGGAGTCGCGCCGCCAGCTCCTGGAGGCCCGCGAGCAGGCGGCCGAGGAGCGCAACGTGATGCTGGCGCTGCGCGAGGCGATCCTGCCCGCGCCCACCGGCTGCCTCGACCTGCCGGGGGCCAGGATCGCCGTCCGCTACGTGCCGGCCGAGAAGACCGCGAGCCTGGGCGGCGACTGGTTCGAGGCCGCGACCACGCCCGACGGCCGCCTGCTGCTGGCCATCGGCGACGTGTCGGGCCACGGCCTGCCCGCCATCGCCCACATGGCCCACCTGCGCCACGCGCTCGTCGGCCTGACCATGACCGGCCGGCCCGCCGACCGCCTGCTGTCCTGGCTCAACGACCTGGTGCTCCACCAGCTCAAGGACACCACCGCCACGGCCGTCATCGGCCACCTCGACCCCGGCACGCTGCTGTTCACCTGGGGCCAGGCGGGCAACCTCGACCCCATCCTGGTGCGCGACGGCCGGGCGACCCCGCTGGGCAGGCCGCGGGGCGTGCTGCTCGGCGCGGTCTCCGGGCGGCCCTACGAGCTGGCCCACACCCGGCTGCGGCCCGGCGACCTGCTGCTGATGTTCACCGACGGGCTGGTCGAGCGGCGCACCCGCGACATCGACGTCGGCCGGGAGCTGGTCCTGGCCGCCGCCGCCGGTCTGTCCGCCCACGACCTGGAGGCCGGGCTCGACCGCCTCCTGGCCGACATCGGCGGGCCCAACCCCGAGGACGACGCGTGCCTGCTGGCCGTCGCCGTCCCGGAGCCGGACGGGAGGGCGGCGGGAGTGCGACCATAGACGGGTGCTCATGCTTCTGGACACACCGTCCCTCTACTTCCGCGCCTTCTACGGCATCCCGGAGTCGATCAAGGCGCCCGACGGCTCCCCGGTCAACGCGGTGCGCGGCCTCATCGACATGATCGCCACCCTGGTCCGCCGGCACTCCCCGGCCGCGCTCGCCGCGACCATGGACGCCGACTGGCGGCCCGCCTTCAGGGTGGCGGCGATCCCGACGTACAAGGCGCACCGGGTGGCCCACGGCGACGCCGAGGAGGTGCCCGAAGCGCTGGTGCCGCAGATCGCCGTGATCAACGAGGTCCTCGACGCCGTGGGCATCGCCCGTCCCGAGTCGCCCGGCTTCGAGGCCGACGACGTGATCGGCACCCTCACCCACCAGGCCGAGGGCGCCGTCGAGATCGTCACCGGCGACCGCGACCTGTTCCAGCTCGTCGACGACTCGCGCCCGGTCCGCGTCCTGTACACCGCGCGCGGCATCCGCAACCTGCAGTTCGTGGACGAGGCGTTCGTCACCGCCAAGTACGGCATCCCCGGCCGCGCCTACGCCGACTTCGCCACCCTGCGCGGCGACCCCAGCGACGGCCTGCCCGGCGTGCCCGGCGTCGGCGAGAAGACGGCGGCGGCCCTGATCACCCGGTTCGGCTCGCTCGCCGCGCTGCTGGAGGCGCTCGACTCCGGCGTCACCGAGGGGTTCCCGGCCGGCAGCCGCAACCGCCTGGCCGCCGCCCGCGACTACCTCGACGCCGCGCCGGCCGTGGTCGAGGTGGCCTCCGAGGCGCCGCTGCCCGCCGCCGACCTGACGTTGCCGGACAAGCCGCGCGACCCGGAGGCCCTGGTGGCCCTGGCCGACCGCTACGGGCTCGACAGCCCGCTCAACCGCCTGCTGGAGGCGCTCAGGAGTTGAGGAACTCCCGCACGGCGTCCTGGGCCGCCTCGCGCAGGCGGCCGTGCACGGCCGCGTTCTCCTCGCGGTCGGTGCGCACCTCCACCACCCGCGGCCCCTCGCCGCGCATCGCCTTGGGCAGGTCGCCGACGTCCCCGAGCAGCGTGTACGGCGTCCCGGTCGCGGCGGCGGCGTAGGCCAGGTCCACGCCGTGCGGCGTGCCGAAGACCCGCTCGAACGAGTCGCGCACCGTCGCCTGCGGCAGCAGCGAGAAGATGCCGCCGCCGTCGTTGTTGACGACGACCAGGCACAGGTCGGGCCGGGGCTCGCGGGGGCCGAGGATCAGCCCGTTCTGGTCGTGCAGGAACGACAGGTCGCCGAGCAGCGCGTACGAGGGCCCGTTGTGCGCCAGCGCGGCCCCCATGGCCGTGGACACCAGCCCGTCGATGCCGGAGGCGCCCCGGTTGGCCATCAGCCTGATGCCGCGCCGCGGCCGCATGGTCTGGTCGAGGTCCCTGATCGGCATCGAGGAGCCGCAGAACAGCAGCGCGCCGTTGGGCAGCGCGTCGACCAGGTCGCGGGCCAGGCGCGGCTCGGTGGTGCCGGAGACGTCCAGGACGGCGTCGAGGCCCGCCCGGACGGCCGCGTCGGCCTGCCGCCAGGCGTGCAGCCAGCTGTCGTCGCCGGAGGCGACCGGGATCTCCACGGCCTGCGCGACCTGCGTGGCCGATCTGGTCGGGTCGGGCCAGCGGTCGAGGTCGGGGGCGACCACGATGTGCTCCTCGGCCCGCTTCAGCCACGACAGCAGCGGGCGCGACAGTCCGGGGCGGCCCAGCGTGACGACCACGTCGGGGCGGTGGGAGTCGGCGAACTCGGAGGTGCCGAGCAGGTAGTGGTAGCTGGAGATGGAGTGGTCGCCGTAGCGGGCGCCGCCGTTGGGCTCCGAGAGCACCGGCCAGCCCGCCATGCCTGCGGCGGCGACGTACCGCCGGACGTTGGCCGCGCCGTCGCCGACGACGAGCACGCCGCGCCGGGTGGGCGGGATGTGCAGGGCGATGGGCGGGGGCGCGACGCGGGCCCGCACCCAGGGGCCGTTCGCGCCGCCGTCGAGCGGCTCGGACCAGCTCGTGTCGCCGTCGGGGATCAGCGGCTCCCTGAAGGCCATGTTGAGGTGCACCGGGCCGGGGTTGGCCGGGCCGGAGGCGCGCTGGTAGGCGCGGCAGGCCAGCGAACGCCAGTAGGCGACCATGCCGGGACGGTCTTCGGGCACGCCGACCTCGGCGAACCAGCGGGTGGCGGTGCCGTACAGCTTGACCTGGTCGATCGTCTGGTTGGCGCCGGTGCCGCGCAGCTCGGGCGGGCGGTCAGCGGTCAGGACGAGCAGCGGCACGCCCGACTCGTTCGCCTCGATCACCGCCGGGTGGAAGTTGGCCGCGGCCGTGCCGGAGGAGCAGATCAGCGCCACCGGCCGCTCGGAGCGCTTGGCCAGGCCGAGCGCCAGGAAGGAGGCCGAGCGCTCGTCGACGCGCACGTGCAGGCGCACCCGCGACTCGGCGTGCAGCGCCAGGGCGAGGGGGGCCGAGCGCGAGCCGGGCGCGAGCACCACGTCGGTCAGGCCACAGCGCACCAGCTCGTCCACGAGCACCGTGGCCAGCGCGGTTGCGGGATTCAACGTGACGCCTCCTGCATCCGGCGAAGCCACTGGGGAGATTCAATCTCAAATTCCGACAAATGCTGAAAATTCACCGACGGGCGTCGTACCGGGAGCCAGCCGTCCACGGGCGTCAGCGAGTCCTCCACCACGTCGCCCGTCAGCAGCGACATCGTGCCGAGCCCGCACGCGTACGGCAGCGACGGCAGCGCCGCCGCCAGCGCGACCCCCGCCGCCAGCCCCACGGACGTCTCCACGGCGCTGGAGACCACGGCCGGCAGCCCGCAGGCCTCCACCACCCGCAGCGCGGCGCGCACCCCGCCCAGCGGCTGCACCTTGACCACCGCGATGTCGGCCGCCTCGGCCGCCCTGACCCGCAGCGGGTCCTCGGCGCGCCGGATCGACTCGTCGGCCGCGATCGGCACGTCGACCGCCCTGCGCACCGCCGCCAGCTCCTCCAGCGTCGCGCACGGCTGCTCGGCGTACTCCAGGCCGAACCGGTCGAGGCGCTTGAGCCGGGTGACGGCCTCGTCGACCTCCCAGGCGCCGTTGACGTCGACCCTCAGCAGCCCGGACGGCCCCAACGCGTCGCGCACCGCCTCCACCCTGGCCAGGTCGTCGGCGAACGTCTGGCCGCGCTCGGCCACCTTGACCTTCGCCGTGCCGCAGCCCGAGCGTCTCACCAGCTCATGGGCCTGCTCGGCGTCGACCGCCGGGACGGTGGCGTTGACCGGGACGCGGTCGCGCACCGGCTCCGGCCACCCCTCGAAGGCGGCCTCGCGGGCGCACGCCAGCCAGCGGGCGCACTCGCGCGGGCCGTACTCGGGGAACGGGGAGAACTCCCCCCAGCCCGCCGGACCGTGCAGCAGCACGCCTTCTCTGACGGTCTGCCCGCGAAACCGCGTCCGCATCGGAATCCGGAAGACCACGGGAGAACGCGTCACGACCCTACCCTGCACCTGTGTCCGACCTGTCGCCATTAACCTTACGAGCATGTGGAGGAACCCGTCGCATCCGGACCGTCCGCTGCATGCCATTGTGCAGCCTCCGGGACCCGGCCTTTTCACCGCGATCCGCGACGCGCTCTCCGGCGACGGCCCCGCCGTCCTGCCGCTCCAGCCGGGCCACGAGCACCAGGTCCTCCAGGCGCTGCGCCCCACGCACGTCGACGGCGAGCCGCGGCCCGGCGGCGCCGGCGTCCCGGACGACGTGGCGGTCGTGATCGCCACCAGCGGCAGCACCGGCGTCCCCAAGGGCGTGCAGTTGTCGGCGTCCGCGCTGCGCGCCTCGGCGTCGGCGTCGCTGAGCAGGATCGGGGCCGGCGAGGGCGACCGGTGGTTGTGCTGCCTGCCCGTCTCCCACGTCTCGGGGCTGCAGGTGCTGGTCCGCGCCCTGCTGTCGGGCAGTGAGCCGATCATCCATCCCGCCTTCGACGCGCGGGCCGTGCTGTCCTCCGGCGCCGACCACGTCTCCCTGGTGCCGACGCAGCTCCATCGGCTGGTCGAGGCGGGCGCGGACCTGTCGGTGTTCCGCACGATCCTGCTCGGCGGCGCGGCGCCCCGGTCGGGGCTGGTCGAGCGGGCCGTGGAGCTCGGCGCGCGGGTGGTCACCACGTACGGGATGAGCGAGACGTGCGGCGGCTGCGTCTACGACGGCGAGCCCCTTTACGATGTAGATCTCAAAATCGGCGAGGACGGCCTGATCAGGATCGCCGGGCCGGTGCTCTTCTCCGGCTACCGCTTCGCCGGGCAGACGCCGCTCGACGGCGACTGGTTCGTCACCTCCGACCTCGGCGAGCTGAGCGACGGCCGGCTGCGCGTCCTCGGCCGGGCCGACGACGTCGTCAACACCGGCGGCGAGAAGGTCGTGGCCGCCGTGGTGACCGCGGTGCTCGGCGCGCACCCCGAGATCGCCGACGTGGCCGTGGCCGGCCTGCCAGACCCGGAGTGGGGTGAGGCGGTCACCGCGTTCGTGGTGCCGTCCGACCCGGCCGCGCCGCCCACGCTGGCCGAGCTGCGCGCCTTCTGCCGCGACCGGCTGCCCGCCCACGCCGCCCCGCGCGGCCTGCGCCTTCTCCCCCGCCTGCCGCTGCTGCCCAACGGCAAGACCGATCTCGTACGGCTGCGTACAGGAACCTGACGCGCCGCGGCTGCGTCATAACGGGGAGAAGGAAGGGAGCCTTCATGAACCAGACCCGCAAGATGTGGGCGTCCGTGATCGTCGTCGGCGTGATCGTCGTCGGTGGCGCGTCGGTCGCGGCGGCCGCCTCGGCGGGCAGGCTCGACGCGGTCGCGAGGAAGACCCAGGCCGAGATCGAGCAGGCGCCGCCGACCGGCCGGCCGGTCCCCGCGCCCGACCGCACCGAGGGCATCGTGGTCTCCACGGAGGTCAACCCCGACCCGCGCGAGGTCATCGACTACTGGACCGGCAACCGCATGGAGGAGGCCGAGCCGATGCCCATGCCCGAGGCGACCGGAAGCTTCGAGGTGGCGGAGTAGGTTTCCGCCTTCCCGAGGGGTGGCGCGCCCTGCGGGCGTTCCGCCCCTTTTTCATCACCCCGGGAACAAATAGCGATGAATGGCGTTATTGATACTGGTGCGCCGTGCGGAGTGACCACCGCCCCACCACAAACTGCCTGATCGCTTCGACTCCGTACGGAGGAGGTGTCCTCATGCCCAGAACCGCCGTGGCGACCCCGCCCGCGTCTCTCGACCAGCTCATTGAACGAGGGCGAGCCCAGGGTCACCTTTCTCTGGCGGAGCTGCGTGACGCGTTCGCCGAGGCCGGCATCAGCCCCTCTGAAGGCCGCACGATCCTGCGCGAGCTGTCGGAGGCCGGTGTGAGCCTGGCCGCCGAGAACGAGCCGTCCCTGGCCAAGACCGCTGCCAAGAAGACCACCCAGAAGAGCGCTCCGAAGCCGAGGAAGGCTTCTGGGGCAAAGGCTACCGGCCGCACCGCCGCCGAGGCAAAAAACCCGGCGGACGGCAAGCCGGAGCACGAGGAGGACGTGGCCCCCGACGACCTCGAACTGACCGCCGAGGACGTCGAGATCGAGAACGACGCCAATGACCTGGACGACAACCAGTCCGTCATGGGCGACTCGGTGCACACGTACCTGAAGTCGATCGGCCGCCGGACGCTGCTCACCGCCGCCCAGGAGGTCGAGCTGGCCCGCCGGATCGAGGCCGGCCTGTACGCCGAGTACAAGCTGGACTCCGACCCCGACGTGCCGTCGTCCGTACGCGACGACCTGCACCTGGTCATCGAGGACGGCCGGCAGGCCAAGGACCACATGCTGGAGGCCAACCTGCGGCTGGTGGTCTCGGTGGCCAAGAAGTACACCGACCGCGGCATGTCCCTGCTGGACGTCGTCCAGGAGGGCAACCTGGGGCTGATCAGGGCCGTGGAGAAGTTCGACTACACCAAGGGCTTCAAGTTCTCCACCTACGCCATGTGGTGGATCCGGCAGGCCATCCAGCGCGGCTTCGCCGACTCCGCCCGGACGATCCGGCTGCCCGTGCACGTGCTGGAGATGCTCTCCAAGCTGTCGCGGGTCGAGCGTGACATGCACCAGAGGCTGGGCCGCGAGCCCACGCCCGAGGAGCTGGCCGTCGAGCTCGACAGGACGCCGGACCAGATCGAGGAGCTGCTGCGCACCAGCCGCCAGCCGATCTCGCTGAACGCGACCATCGGCGAGGACGGCGAGACCACGATCGGCGACCTCATCGAGGACGTCGACTCGCCGGAGGCGTCGGAGATCGTCGACCGCCAGCTGCTGGGCGACCAGCTGCGCGGCGTGCTCGACAACCTCTCACCGCGCGAGGCGAAGATCATGGCCCTGCGGTTCGGCCTGGTGGACGGCAAGCCGCACACCCTGGACGAGATCGGCAAGCACCTCGGCCTGACCCGCGAGCGCATCCGCCAGCTGGAGAAGGAGTCGCTGTCCAAGCTGCGCCACCCGAGCAACACCCGCCCCCTGCTCGACTGGGCCAGCTGACCCACGACCGCCCCCGGCGCCCTGCCCACAGAGCGCCGGGCCGTACACAGAGCGCCGGGCCGTACACAGAGCCCCGGGCTGTACACAGAGCCCCGGCATGACGCCGGGCTCTGCTCAAGGCCCCGGGTTCCCGCCGAGAGATCCGGAACGCACGAAGAGCCCCGGCGCGCGAGGCGCCGGGGCTTTCGTGTGCCTGTGCTCAGGCGGTGGCGGGCACCGGCCGGGGCACGCGCGGGATGCCCCACATGCGGTTCTCCTCGCGCAGCGTGCGCAGCCGGTCGACCTCGGCCGTCCACAGGGCCCCGGGGGGCGTGGCCTTGGCCTTGCGGCGCGCGATGCGGTCGTCGTAGGACCGCACGCCGAACGTGGCCCGCTGCCCGGCCTCCGCGGCCCGCAGCGCCTCGGTCAGCGCGACGTCGAACGCCCGGCCCGCCGCCAGCAGCTCGATCTCGTCGGCCGCGGCGGCCCGCAGGTCGCGCACGATCGCCTCGGCCTGCCTGGCCTTGTCAAGCAGCTGCGGGAAGCCCTTGGAGATCTCCTGGTCCGCGTGGTAGCGAACCTCGGCCTCACGGCTCACCCGCGGACGGAAAAACGCCATCGACCCTGCCCTTCACGCAGTCTTTGCTGTTCAACCCACAAGGGTACGCCGTCCGACACCGCCTCCGAACACCGGGCGACGGGCGGGGCCGCCCAGTAAGATGATCACCATGCCCGCAAAGAGACCTCCCGTCCCACTCTCCCGCGAGCGCATCATCGAGGCCGCACTCCACATCGCCGACAGCCAGGGGCTGCGCCGGCTCACCATGCGCCGGCTGGGCGACGCCCTGGAGGTGGAGGCCATGGCCATCTACCACCACCTGCCCCGCGGCAAGGAGGCGCTGATGGACGCGCTGGCCGAGCACGTCACGTCGGTGCACGTGGAGCAGGCGGCCACCTGGCAGGAGACGGCCAGGGCGTGGTGCCGGGCGGGCCGGGAGCTGCTGCGCGAGCATCCGGGCGTGCTCGCGCTGGCCCTGACCAAGCCTCCCAAGGGCGCCACCTCCGTCGCCATCAGGGAGCAGACCGAACAGCTCGCCGACGGAGGCCTGGGCGACGCCCCGGAGGCCGTACGGGCGCTGCGGGCGTTCGTGTTCGGCAGCGTGGCGGTCGAAGTCCAGCAATCAGGATGGGCTGACCCAGAAGTTGATGAATGGGTCAGGCGGGACGAAAGGGCTGATGTGGACTTCGAAAGAGGGCTCGACGCTTTGCTCAAGGGGTTGCAAACGTAGTGCGCGTGTCGCGCTTGGCCCGTTATCCTGCATAAGGCACGCTGTGTCGAAGGTCACACGACCGGGGGATCCTCCTGTAACAGTCCGAACGGGCTATGTCGGACCGTGTGACGCACGTCGCACACTTGCCAGAACAACAAACCCGAGCCGCTCCCGTCCCTCTCCCGGGAGCACCCACGAGATATCGGAGGCACGCCGATGTGCCCGCACGACCCGGCCTGTCCGTCTGCCGAGGCGCCGGACCGCGAGGCAGCACGCACCCTCGCATGCCACCCCGAGCAGGGGTGGAGCCTTCTCTGCAACGGCGTCGTCCTGTTCGAGGACACCGGGGAGCTCCTGCCCAGCGGCACCGTCATCGCGCCGCACCGGCCCGACCCCCTGGTGGGCGCCGCCTGACGGCGGCGTAACCACCGATCCACCGGGCCACGACCTCGCCCACCCGGGCGGGGTCCCGCTTCAGGTCGTGGCCCTCGCCCGGCAGCACCACCAGCCGGGCGCAGTCGGCGGGATCCGGCACTCCGAACGGATCCCGGTCCCCGTTGACCACCAGCACGTCCACCCCGGCCCCGCGCAGCTCCTCGGCCCTGGAACGCTCCGGCTTGCCCGGCGGGTGCAGAGGGAAGGCCAGCGCCACCACCGCCGCCGCGCCCACCGCCGAGGCCGTACGGCAGGCCACCCGGGCGCCGTTGCTCCGGCCGCCCTGCACCAGCGGCAGCCCCGGCCACCTGGCGCGCAGCTCGCCCAGCACGATCTCCCAGGCCTCGTCCTGCCTGGCCGCCGAGCCCGGCGCCCGCGCCCCCGCGACCCGGAACGCCTGCGACACCCTGGCCACGGCGGCCCCCGCCCCGAGCGCGGCGTCGCGGACGGCCAGCAGATCGGGCGCGTCCACTCCCCCGGCCGAGCCGTGGGTCAGCACCAGCAGCAGCCGCGGCTCGGCCGCCTCCTCGACCTGCACCAGCGCCGGCCCCCGCGGAGTCATGATCTCCATGGCAGCACCGTACCTGGGGAGGATGCGCCGTTGGCCCCCAGGTACGATGACGGCGCGCCGCACAACCGCCATGATGGTTCTCATGCCAGAGATGCGCCCCATCCGCGATGACCTGCAGGCCACCCTCGACGCCCGCCGCGACCTCGGCCCCGACTACGAGGCCGCGCTCGTCGAGTCCTTCGTCGAACGGCTCGACGCCACCATCGCCGCCCGCGTCCAGGCCGAGCTGGGCGGTCACGGCGTGGCCCCGGTCAAGCCCCGGCAGCGGCAGGGCAACGGCGCCGCCATGATCCCCATCGCGCTGGGCTCGATGGGCCTCGGCATCCCGCTGACCGCCATCGCGGTCGGCAACTCGGGCCTGGTGGGCCTGACCATCACGTGGCTGGCCATCGTCGCCATCAACGTGGCCGCCGCCGTGGCCATCATGCGGCGCGGCTGAGAGCCCTCAGGGGGCCGGGGTCAGGCGTCGCGGTGGAAGCGCAGCCGGACCTCGGCGGCCATGGTCTCGTCCTCGTGTTCGAGGCCGTAGGTCCACACCTGGCCGGCATCCTCGGTGCGCCCGCGCAGCGGCAGCGTGCGGGCCAGCAGCTCGATGGCCAGCGCTCCCGTCTGGGGGTCGGCCCCGCTCTCGACGGCCTCGGCGAACTCCGCGCAGGCCAGCTCCAGGTGCGCGATGCCGAGCAGCACCCGCAGCCCCGGCAGCTCCCGCGCCGGGGCGAACTCCAGCGCGTCCAGCAGCAGGCCGGCCGCCTCGCCCGGATCGCCGTGCTCCAGCAGCGTCTCGGCGAGCTGGCGGGCCGCGTGCGCGGTGGCCTCGGCGTCGCCCACGTCGATGCCCGCGTCGAAGGCGGCGCGCAGCTCCTTGTCGGCCTCCTGCGGGCTGCCGGCCAGCCGGGCCAGCGCGAGGTGGGCCAGCGGCACGTAGGCCGGCGTGCCGACGCCGAGCACGGCCTGCCAGGCGGCCCTGGCCTGGTCGTCGCGGCCCTCACGCTCGAAGCCCTGGGCCAGGTGGCAGGCGGCCTGGGCGGCGTACTCGGGATGGCCGGTGGCCAGCGCGGTGCGGGCCGCGGCGCGGGCGGCGTCGGTGTCGCCGCGTTCGTCGAGCACCACGGCAAGCCCCACGGCCGCCTGGGCCCGGTCGGGGCTGTCGGGGTCGGCGACCAGCTCGGTCAGTATCGCCGCCGCACCGTCGAGGTCGCCGCCCTCGGCCAGGCGGCGGGCGGTGTCGAGAGGCGGGGTCTCCAGCTCTGAGAACGTCAAGAGAGCTCCTTCGGGCGACGGATCGCACCGAGCCTAACGGCTCGTCGCGATCATGTCTGCTCACTTGACGGTGTGGGACTGGGCCGTGCCGGAAGCGGGCCCCCGGGCGGGGACCCGCTTGCGGGATCAGTCCTCGTACGCCTCAAGAGGCGGGCAGGAGCACACCAGGTTGCGGTCGCCGTACGCCTGGTCGATGCGGCGCACCGGCACCCAGTACTTGCCCTCGCGCAGCGAGGCCAGCGGGTAGGCCGCCTCGGTCCGCGAGTACGGGTGCGGCCACTCGTCGGCGGTGACCGACTCGGCCGTGTGCGGCGCGTTGCGCAGCGGGTTGTCGGTCTTGTCGTAGTCGCCGGAGGCCACCTTGGCGATCTCGCCGCGGATGGCGATCATGGCGTCCACGAACCGGTCGAGCTCGTTCAGGTCCTCGCTCTCGGTCGGCTCGATCATCAGCGTGCCGGCCACCGGGAACGACATGGTGGGCGCGTGGAAACCGTAGTCGATCAGGCGCTTGGCCACGTCGTCGACGGTGACGCCGGTCTCCTTGGTGATCTGGCGCAGGTCCACGATGCACTCGTGCGCCACCAGGCCGCCGCGGCCGGTGTAGAGCACCGGGTAGTGCGGGGCCAGCCGCCTGGCCAGGTAGTTGGCCGACAGGATGGCCTGCTCGGTGGCCGCCGTGAGGCCCTCGGCGCCCATCATGCGCACGTACGCCCACGAGATCGGCAGGATGCCCGCCGAGCCGTACGGGGCGGCCGAGACCGGGCCGACCGGGCCGCCGTCGCGCAGCGGGTGGCCGGGCAGGTAGGCCGCCAGGTGGCCGCGGACCGCGACCGGACCGACGCCGGGGCCGCCGCCGCCGTGCGGGATGCAGAACGTCTTGTGCAGGTTGAGGTGGGACACGTCGGCGCCGAACTCGCCGGGCTTGGCCAGGCCCACCAGGGCGTTGAGGTTGGCGCCGTCGACGTAGACCTGGCCGCCGGCCTCGTGCACCTTGGCGCAGACCTCGGTGATCGACTCCTCGTACACGCCGTGCGTGGACGGGTACGTCACCATGATCGCGGCCAGCCGCTCGCGGTGCTTGGCGATCTTGGCGTCGAGGTCGGCCAGGTCGACGTTCCCGTCGCTGTCGCAGGCCACGACCACGACCCGCATGCCCGCCATGACGGCGCTGGCCGCGTTCGTGCCGTGCGCCGAGGACGGGATCAGGCACACGTCGCGCTCGGTGTCGCCGTTGGCCTGGTGGTAGGCGCGGATGGCCAGCAGGCCGGCGAACTCGCCCTGGGAGCCCGCGTTCGGCTGGATGGAGACCGCGTCGTAGCCGGTCACCTCGGCCAGCCAGCCCTCCAGCGTGCCGATGAGGTCCCGGTAGCCCTCGGTCTGGGCCTCCGGCGCGTACGGGTGCACGCCCGCGAACTCCGGCCAGGTGATCGGCTCCATCTCGGTGGTCGCGTTCAGCTTCATCGTGCAGGAGCCGAGCGGGATCATCGAACGGTCGAGCGCGATGTCCTTGTCCTGGAGCCTGCGCAGGTAGCGCAGCATCGCGGTCTCGGAGCGGTGGCTGTGGAAGACCGGGTGGGTCAGGAAGTCCGACTCGCGCACCAGGTCGGCCGGCAGCGCGTCGGCCGCCAGGTCCACGTCCGCGTCCGCGCGCTCGACGCCGAAGGCGGCCCACACCTTGACCAGCTCGGCCGCGCCGGTCTTCTCGTCACAGGCGACGGAGACGTGGTCGTCACCGGCCTGCCACAGGTTGACGCCCCGCTCGGCGGCGGCGGCGACCACCTCGGCGGCCCGGCCGGGCACGCGGACGAGCACGGTGTCGAAGAACTCTCCGTGCACGACCTCCAGGCCGGCCTCGCGCAGCCCGCCGGCCAGCGCGACGGCGTGCCGGTGCACCCGCCGGGCGATCCGGCGCAGGCCCTCGGGGCCGTGGTAGACGGCGTACATGCCGGCGATCACGGCCAGCAGGACCTGGGCGGTGCAGATGTTGCTGGTGGCCTTCTCGCGGCGGATGTGCTGCTCGCGGGTCTGCAGGGCCAGCCGGTAGGCGGGGTCGCCGTCGACGTCGACCGACACGCCGACCAGGCGGCCGGGCATCTGCCGCTGCAGGCCCTCGCGTACGGACATGTAGGCCGCGTGCGGCCCGCCGAAGCCGAAGGAGACGCCGAAGCGCTGGGAGGAGCCGACGGCGATGTCGGCGCCCAGCTCGCCGGGGGCGGCCACGAGCGTGAGGGCCAGCAGGTCGGCGGCGGCCACGACGAGCGCGCCCGCCTCGTGCGCCCTGGCGGCCACGTCGCGGAAGTCGCGCAGGCGGCCCGAGGCGCCCGGGTACTGCACCAGCACGCCGAAGCACTCGGGCAGGTCGCCGTCGAGGTCGTGCTCGACCAGCGTGATGCCGAGCGGCTCGGCGCGGGTGGCCAGCACGGCCTTGGTCTGGGGCAGCGTGTCGGCGTCGACGACGAACACGTCGCTCTTGGACCTGCCCGCCCGGCGGGCCAGCGTCATGGCCTCGGCCGCGGCGGTGCTCTCGTCCAGCAGGGAGGCGCCGGCGACGTCGAGGCCGGTCAGGTCGGAGACGACCGTCTGGAAGTTCAGCAGCGCCTCCAGGCGGCCCTGCGAGATCTCCGGCTGGTACGGCGTGTAGGCGGTGTACCAGCCCGGGTTCTCCAGCAGGTTGCGCCGGATGACGGCGGGCGTGACGGTGTCGTAGTAGCCCAGTCCGATCATGGAGGTCAGCACCCGGTTGCGGGAGGCCAGCTCGCGCAGCTCGGCGATGGCCTCGGTCTCGCTCGCGGCGGGCGGGAGCTGGAGCCGGTCCTTGGCCCTGATGGCCTCGGGGACGGCCACGGCCACCAGATCGCCGACGGACTCGAAGCCCACGGCCTCGAGCATGCGCTGCTGCTCGGACTCCGATGGGCCGATGTGCCGGGACGAGAACGGCGGAGCGGACAGGTCGGTCATGGAGGTTGCCTCCTGAGGCGTGGAGACCGGCGCCGGGGCGCGGGCGAGTGCCGGATCTCCCCCTCTGTCAGCGCGACGTCATCGCGACCTGAGAGCTTCACCCCGCCGTGGGGCTTGCACCGTCGGTGAGGTGCGCCTGGCGGACGCACCTGCTTTCCAGAGTTGCCTCGCCCGAGCGGTACGGGATGCCTGAGAGATTCCGGGGAGGGTTGCTCCTTCGGCGCCCCAGGACCGAGGCCCAGGGACTCTCCCGCACGGGGTCGTCAGCCTTACTCTGTCCTAGATTACTACGGTGTGTTCAGCGGTTCAGCTCACCCCGTGCGGCGTGCGCGACGCCGCTTGGCGAGCTCGTCAGTGGGATGGTCGGCCGGGACGCTGTCCTCGACCGCCGCCCGTTCCCCCGGCAGCTCCGCGAGGGAGCCCTCGACCTCGCGCCAGACCCGGCCGAGCGCGATGCCGAACACGCCCTGCCCGCCCTGGAGGAGATCGATCACCTCGTCGGCCGAGGTGCACTCGTAGACGCTGACTCCGTCGCTCATGAGCGTGATCTGCGCGAGGTCGGCGACCCCGCGGTCACGCAGGTGCTGCACCGCGGTGCGGATCTGCTGCAACGACACGCCCGTGTCGAGCAGCCGCTTGACGACCTTGAGCACCAGGATGTCGCGGAAGCTGTAGAGCCGCTGCGAACCCGAGCCGTGCGCGGCTCTTATCGTGGGCTCCACCAGGCCGGTACGCGCCCAGTAGTCGAGCTGCCTGTAGGTGATGCCGGCCGCCGAGCAGGCCGTGGGCCCGCGGTATCCGATGTCGGCGGGCAGCGTCGTGGGCTGCTCGTCGAAGAGCAGGCCCTGCTCTCCGGCACGCTGCCGCGCGCTCTCGCGCCGCACCGGATCTTCCTGGCCGGCCGTCTTTCCCTCGCCGCTGCTGACCGCCACGCGGACCTCCGGCTTTCTCTCATCCCGCGGCCTGATCTGGGGGTTCGTAAAGGGCGACCACGGGTTTCACTTGCACCGTAGGACCGTGACCATGCTCAGTCAACGATCCGGCTCGGCGCGTCGTGAAGCGTAAATGCACTGAAATACCTACCCCGCCCTGCCGAAGTCCTCGGGAGTGATCGTGTCAAGGAACTCCCTGAACTTCTCCACCTCGTCCTCCTGGTCGTCCGGGATGATCACACCGGCCTCCTGGACCACCTCTTCGCTGGCGAAGATGCGGGCGCCGGTGCGCAGGGCCAAGGCGATCGAGTCGGACGGCCTGGCGCTCACCTCCACGCCGTTGGAGAACACAAGGTCGGCGAAGAAGATACCGTCACGCAGGGCCACGATGTTGACCGCGCGCAGCCCGACGCCGAGCGCGCTCAGCACGTCCCTGAACAGGTCGTGAGTGAGCGGCCGGGGCGGCGGCTCCTCGGCCTGCGCCAGGGCGATCGCGGTCGCCTCGGTCATGCCGATCCAGATCGGAAGGAACCGTTCCCCGTGTGCCTCCTTGAGCAAGACGATCGGCTGATTTGTGGGCATCTCAACTCGAACGCCCACGACCTCCATCTGCAACACGGGCTGCTCCGTATTCGACCGGCCGGTCGCCCGGCACAGCTGTTGACTGGGTCGCTTCTGCTACACGCTTATGCATTTCAACGTAACACCCGGCAGGCCTGGAATGTGCCCCGGCCTTCCAGCTCTGTGCCCTCAGCGGCCCAGGACAGACCTGACCCCGCTGCGCACCAGAGAGGCGTGCAGGTCGAGCAGGAGCTGGGACAGCTCCCTGGCCGCCTCGTCGGCCTCGCCGATGGCTCCGGGGGCGCGCCGCTTGAGTATGGGCGCGACGGTCTGCTCGACCAGGCCGCACTCCCGCTCGGCGGCGGCCTTGACCGCGCGCAGGTGGCGGGCGTGCAGGCCGAAGCGGGCCAGGGCGCCGACGCTGCGCGCGACCTTCAGCGCCTCCTCGTCGTAGCGCCTGGCCACGGGGGCGAGCAGGCCGTAGTCCTCCAGCTCGGCGAGGGTCTCCTCGTCGATGCCGGCGGCTTCCAGCAGCTCGGCCCGGTCGAACCGGATCTCCTGCGTCTGCTGCACCGCGCGCGGAAGGCCGAAGCTCTCCGCCATCCTGTCCTTGATCACCCGCAGCGGCAGGTAGTGGTCACGCTGCTCGGTCAGGATGAAACGCAGTTGCTCGACGTGGAGGTGGGTGAACTTGCGGTAGCCCGAGGGGCTGCGCTCGGGCTCGATGAGCCCCTCACCCTCCAGGAAACGGATCTTGGACACGGTGACGTCGGGGAACTCGCCCTGCAGCAGGGCGAGCACCTCCCCGATGCTCATGTGCGAGCGTGCCGCCTGTGAGCTCATGCGCCGGCGTTGACCCTCATCAGGAAGACGAGGCGGAACTTGCCGATCTGCACCTCGTCTCCGGAGTGCAGGGGGACCTCCTCGATGCGCTCTCGGTTGACGTAGGTGCCGTTGAGGCTGCCGACGTCGCGCACGGAGAACTGGCCGCCGCGGTGGCGGTAGAACTCGACGTGGCGGCGGGAGACGGTGATGTCGTCGAGGAAGATGTCGCTCTCCGGGTGGCGCCCGGTCGTGGTGAGGTCCTTGTCGAGCCGGAACCGGCTCCCCTGGTTGGGCCCCCTGGTCACCGAGAGCAACGCCGTGCCGGGCGGGAGCTGTTCGACCAGCGCCCGTTCGGCCAGGAGCATGTCGCCTGTCTCAGCCTCGTACGCCTCGATTCCCGCGACCGAGATCGTCGATGTGGTGTCCCCGGCGACCTCGGGTCTGGTCAGCGGTGACCCACAGCGGGAACAGAAACGGGCATCCTCGGGGTTGGCGTGCCCGCACTGCGTGCAGTAGACGCTCGGCATCGATCGGCTCGGCCTCCTACCGCGAAGACGCGGCGACGGTGCTGGGGACGCGCCTGCCTTCGCTCTTCAAGTTTGCGAATGCCGCAACTTACGCTGATCAGCGGCAAAGGTCAAGGCGGGGCGCTGGACTGTTGGTTCGGACGCTGACAAAGTTACCGCCGCCCCCACCCCGTGGTCCATGCCGCCGCGCGTTTCTACATTACGATCTTGCGGCACTCCGCGCGCACATCGCGCGCGAAGGGTTTTTCGCTACTCTACGTGATCAGACGGCTGCCTGTTCGACCACGCGGGCCCAGCGTTCGAGCAACGCCTGGGCGCCGTCCATGTCGGGGGCCTCGGCCCACAGGTCGGTGACGGGCTCGGCGGCGGCGGGCAGGATCAGCACCCACGAGCCGTCGTCGCGGGCGACCCGCACGCCGTCGGTGGTGTCCACGCGCCAGCCGCCGGGCTCGGCCTCGGCCGCCTCGATGACCGAGCGCATGACCGCGCCCTTGGCCGCCCACTGGGTGGGGACGCTCCGCCGGAGCAGTTTGACCTCGGGGATCCTGGCGTCGATCTGGCTGAGCGACAGCCGGGTGCGGGCCACCAGCCCCAGCAGGCGCATGAACGCGGCCAGGCCGTCGATGGCCGGGCTGAACTCCGGCACGACGAACCCGCCGCGCCCGTCCGCCGCGAAGATCATGTCGGGGCCCTGGGCGGCGGAGGTCAGGGCGTCCAGGGCGGTCGAGGTCCACTGCACCTGCACGCCGTGGAAGCGGCAGACCTGCTCGGCGACGCGCGTGGTGGTGACCGGCAGGGCCACCCGGCCGCCCCTGCGCTCGGCCGCCACCAGGTCCAGCACGACGAGCAGGGCACGTTCCTCGCTGATGAGCTGGCCGGTCTCGTCCACCAGCGCGATGCGTTCGCCGACCGGGTCGAAGCGCACGCCGAAGGCCGCTCGCGAGGAGCTGACCAGCTCCGACAGGCGTTGCAGGCCCCGTCGGCGCTCGGCCAGCGTCTCGGTGGGCGAGACGTCGTCCAGGCGGGCGTTGACGGTGAGCACCTCGACGCCGGCCCGGCTGAGCAGCGTGGGCATCACCAGGGAGGAGGTGCCGCCGGCGCAGTCGACCACGACTTTCATGTCCTTGACGCCGGTCACGCCGATGGCCCGCATCAGCTCGTGCGTGTAGCCCTCGACGGCCCTGGCCGGGTAGTGCAGCTCGGCGATCTCGCCGGGGAAGGCCCGCCGGTACTCCTGGCGGGAGAAGACGCGCTCCAGCTTGCGCTGGGCGGCCGGGGGCAGGTCGGCGCCGCGATCGTCCATGATGACGATGTCGGCGCTCTGCGGGTCGCCCGGCGTGGTGCGCAGGGCGATGCCGCCGGCGGCCGATTCGCGGGCGGTGTGGAAGCGGGCCACCGGCAGCGGCGCGGCCTCCAGGTCCAGGACGTTGATCGCGGCGGCGGTCAGCGCGCCGATCACGGCCCGTTTGAGCGCCCTGGCGGCCAGGGAGCAGTCGCGGGAGGTGACGACGTAGGCGCCCTTGCGCAGGGTGGTGGCGTAGGCGCCGGCCAGCCGGACGCACAGCTCGGCGGTGATCTCGACGTTCACCAGGCCGCTGACGCCGCGGGGGCCGAACAGGTTGCGCTGGCCGCGCGACTCCCAGATGACGCTGGTGTTGACGACCGCGCCGGCCTCGATGGTCTTGAACGGGTAGACCTTGACGCCGCTGGAGACGTACGCCTCGGCCTCGATGACGCATTCGTCGCCGATGACGGCGTCCTCCTCGACGCGGGCGCCGCCCATGACGTCGGTGCTCTTGCCGATCACACAGCCGCGCAGGTGGGCGCCGGGGCCGAGGTAGACGTTGTCGTGGACGACCGCGCGGTGCAGGAAGGCGCCCTCACGCACGACCGCGTTGTTGCCGAGCACGGTGAACTCGCGCAGTTCGGCGCCCGCCTCCACCTTGGCGTAGTCGCCGATCAGCAGCGGGCCCTTCAGGACGGCGTCGGGGTCGACCGTGGCCGAGTCGGCCACCCAGACGCCCGGGGAGAGCTCGAAGCCGCCGATGTCGAGGCGGACCCGGCCGGACAGGGCGTCGGCCTGGGCCTTGAGGTAGCTGGCGTGGGTGCCGACGTCCTCCCAGTAGCCGTCGGCGACGTAGCCGTAGATGGGGGCGCCGCGTTCCAGGAGGGCGGGGAAGACGTCTGATGACCAGTCGACCGGTTCGCCGTCGGCCACGGCGTCGAGGACCTCGGGCTCCATGACGTAGATGCCGGTGTTGACGGTGTCGGAGAAGACCTGGCCCCAGGTGGGCTTCTCCAGGAAACGCTGCACGCGCCCGTTCTCGTCGAGGATGATGATCCCGAATTCGAGCGGGTTGGGGACGCGTTTCAGGCCGATGGTGACAAGAGCCGAATTTTCGCGATGAAAACGGATCATGTCGGATAAGTCGATATCCGTGAGGGCGTCGCCGGAGATGACCAGGAAGCGGTCGTCGCGGAGGCGGTCGGCGGCGTTCTTGACGCTGCCCGCGGTGCCCAGAGGCAGGTCCTCGGTGGCGTACTGGAGGTTCATGCCCAGCTCGTCGCCGTCGCCGAAGTAGTTGCGCACGAGGGCGGCCAGGAACTGGAGGGTGACGACCGTCTCGGTGATGCCGTGCCGTTTGAGCAGGCGCAGGACGTGTTCCATGATCGGGCGGTTGACCACGGGAAGCAGGGGCTTGGGCTGGTTGGCGGTCATCGGACGCAGCCGAGTACCCTCCCCGCCCGCCATGACGACCGCCTTCACCCGATCACTCCTTCGTGGTCGCGGTTACGAGTTGGCGCACCTGCACCACGTACAGGATCCCTGCCCACCAATACAGGCCCGTGCCCCACAACGCGAAGGCCCACCCGGCAATTCGCGCTATTTCGGCATACCACCCGGTGTGGGAGGCGAGGAAGAGCAGCGGGAAGGCGTACATGAGGTTGAACATGGCGGCCTTGCCCAGGAAATGCACCTGAAGTGCCTTATAGCCGTGTTTGCGAAGTACGGGGAACGAACAGGCGACGAAGACCTCCCGCGCCACGATGACGGCCACCAGCCACCACGGGATGACCTCCCGCAGCAGCAGCGCCAGGATGGTGGCGAAGACGTACAGCTTGTCGGCGGCCGGATCGATCACCCGGCCGAGCTTGCTGGTCTGGTTGAACGCGCGAGCGATCTTGCCGTCGAGCCAGTCGGTGAACCCGGCCACGACGAGGATGCCGATGGCCCACCCGTCCGCCCGGGGGCCCAGGACCAGCCAGAGGAACACGGGGACGCCCAGGAGGCGCAGGAAGCTCAGCAGGTTGGGAACCGTCCAGATCCGGTCCTCGGCGGAAGTTTCGCTCACGCAGAGACCCTACTGCGTGGAACTCCGGCACAGACGCCCCACCAGCGACCATTCCCCGCACGCGGGGAGGCGGGGCGGGAGGAGTGGGCGTTTCGCGGCTTGTGACGGCGGGAAAAGGCTGGGTGATCGATCCCCCCGCGGTGCCGGCCTGGCTTGGGGGGATCGGATGTGGCCCTGGGAGTCCGGCGTGCTGCGGGGCGCGCCGGAGATCGCCTTGTTCCTCTGCCTGGCCCTCGGGTTCGCCCTGGGCCGGATCAGGTTCCGCGGGGTGGCGCTCGGAGGCGTGGCCGGGACGCTGGCCGCGGCGCTGGCCGTCGGGCTGCTGACCGGCGGCGTCACGGTCCACCAGCAGGTGCGCGTGATCGCCTTCGCGATCTTCGCCTTCACCCTCGGCTACACCCTCGGGCCCGCCTTCTTCGCGGCGTTCGCCGGGCGCAACCTGCGGTACCTGTGGTTCACGGTCGCCGAGGTCGTGGGGGCGCTGGCGGTCACGGCGCTCGTGGCCGACGCGTTCGGGCTGGATCCGGGCACCACGGCCGGGCTGATCGCGGGGGCGGCGGCCGGGCCGGTGGCGCTGGGGACGTCGGCCGACGCCCTGCAGGCCGCCGGGGTCGCGCAGGCCGCGCTCGGGCCCGCGTACGTCCTGTCCTATCTCTTCGCCCTGGTCACGATCGCGCTGCTGACCGGCCGGGCCGCGCCCGCGGTGCTGCGGTTCGACCCCGGTGAGGAGGCCGCGGCGCTGTGGCGGCGGCTGGACGGCGCGGAGGAGACGCCGCCGCCGGCGGTGCTGGGCAAGGCCCACCAGGTCACCACCGGCGAGGGCAGGACCGTCGGGCAGGCGGAGATCGCGATGGGCACCCGCGTCTCGGTGGAGCGGCTGCGCAGGAACGGCCGGCCGATCCCGTTCGGCCCGGACACGTTGCTGCAGCGGGACGACGAGGTCGTGGTCGTGGGCGTGCGGCAGGACGTCGTCAACGCGGGCGCGGTGGTCGGGCCCGAGGTGCCCGGCGGGCGGGAGCTCGACCTGGACCTGGAGGTGGCCGACGTGACGCTCGCGGGCCGGCCGCCGGCGACCGTGCGGGACCTGCGCGCCGGGCTGTCCGGCCAGGGGGTGCAGGACCTGCACGTGTGCGAGGTGACGCGGGTGGGGTGCCGGTTGCCGGTCCGGCCGGGCACGGAGCTGTGCGCCGGTGACGTGGTGCGGGTGACCGGGATGAAACGGGACGTGGACCGGGCGGCCGCCTGGCTCGGGGCGCGGACGGACGCCGGACGCCGGGCCGACGTCGTCTACCTGGCCGCCGGGCTCGTCGCCGGGCTCGTGGCGGGGGTGGCGGGCGGCCTCACGGTGTCGATCGGCTGCCTGGTGGCCGGGCTGGTGTTCGGCCGGGCGCGGGCGGGACGGGCCCGCTTCGGGCAGTACGACGCGGGCGCGGCCCGGGTGGTGGGCGAGGTGTCGCTCGGCGTGTTCGTGGCGGCCCTCGGGCTGTCGGCGGGGCCGGCGGCGGTGGAGCTGGTGGGGCGGCACGCCTGGCAGGTGGCGCTCGGCGCGGTCGCCACGGCCGCGGTGCCCGTGGTGATCTCGCTGGCCATGGGGGCCAAGCTGATGATGTTGCCGCCGCCGCTGGTGCTCGGCGCGGTGACCGGGCAGCACGGCCTGACGACCGTCCTGGGCGCGGTGCGGCGGATGTCGGGGAACGGGACGCCGCTGCTGGCGTACACGGTCGTGCACGCGCTGTCGGGAGCCGTGCTGGCCCTGCTGGGCCCCGCCGCGGTGGCCCTGGCCCGCTCGGTGGGCGCCTGACCGGGCCGCCGGCTTCGCGGAAGGGTCAGGTGCGCAGGAAGGCGTGGGTGTGGCCCACGGGGACGAAGCCGAGCCGGCCGTAGAACTCGCGCGGCCAGTCGTCGGCGTCGGCGACCAGGAACGTCAGCTCGGCGCCGGCCGTGGCGGCGAGCAGCGCGGTCAGCAGCGTGCGGGCGAAGCCCCGGCCCCGGTGGCGCTGGCCGGTGTAGACGTTCTCGATCTGGGCGACGCCCTCGTGGACGTAGAGGTCGGCCCGGGCGGCGACCTGCCCGTCGGGGGCGCGTACGGCGTGGAACTCGACCAGGTCGGCGCCGGCCGGGCGGGCCGCGGCGCGCGCGGCGAGCCCTTCGACCACGCCCTCCTCCGCCTGCGGCAGCGACTCGCGCCACTCCTCGCGCAGCACGGGCACCAGCTCGGCCAGGTCGAGCCGCTGGGTGGCGGCGGCGGGCGCGGCGGGGCGGGGGCCGTGGAAGACCATGACGACGTTCGTCTCGTGCTGGTAGCCGGCGGCGCCGAACGCGGGCCGGAACTCCTGCCCCAGCCGGTCGTCGTCGACGCACACCAGCCGGTGGCCGAGCCCGGCGAGCCGCTCGTCGGCCGCCGCGAGCACCGGCCCGGGGGCGCCGCTCCAGACGACCAGCCTGTTGTCGTCGTGCGACATCGGGTAACGCTCGTCGAGCACCGCGAACCCGCCCGGGACCGGCGTGACGACGGGCGCCTTGCGGCGGGCGAAGTCGTGCACGAAGCCCAGGGCCCGCGACAGCTCGTCAGCCACCGCGGGCGGCCCGGAGGAAGGCCCTGATCAGGGCGGAGTCCTTGACCCCCGGCGCGGTCTCGACGCCGCTGGACACGTCGACCCCCCACGGGCCGGCGGCCTCGACGGCCTCGGCCACGTTCGACGGGTCGAGCCCGCCGGCCAGCATCCACCGGCCGGACGGGCGGCCGCGCACCGCCGCCCAGTCCCACGGCTCCCCCGAGCCGGGGCGCGGGGCGTCGACGATGAGCAGGTCTTCGTCGTGGGCGCCGCACCGCAGGTCGGCCGCGGCGTCGACGGCGCGCACGAGCGGGCGGCCGAGGTCTTTCAGCGCGGTGAAGTCGGCGTGGGGGTGGTTGCCGTGCAGCTGGACGGCGCGCACGCCCGAGGCCAGCGCCGCGGCCCGGACCGTCTCAGGGGCCTCCCCCCGGAAGACGCCCACGGTGAGCACGTGGGCCGGGATCGCCGCGGCCAGCTCGGCCGCCCGCTCCGGCGTCACCCTGCGCGGGCTCCGGGTGAGCACGAACCCGATGGCGTCGGCGCCGGCCTCGACGGCGGCCTCGACGTGCTCGGGCTCGCTCAACCCGCAGATCTTCACATACACACCACAGACCTTAGCGGCGCCGGGACGCCGACGGCGACCAGGACCAGATCAGCAGCGCACCGATGAGGCCGAACAGCAGCACCCCGTTGGGCACGTGGGCGCCCAGCCAGGACCAGGTGAAGTGCTGGAGGAGGCCGACGACGAGCAGTGCGACGCTGGCCCACACCGGCCAGCCGGCGCCGCGGCCCGGCCGCCAGACCAGGACGGCCAGCACGATCTGCACGAGCGCCACCAGGTGGACGACCATGCCCGCCATGACGTGCGTCTCGGCCAGCGCGCCGCCGCCCGCCGCCACGGCCTGTCCGGCGAACGAGGCGGCCACGAGCAGCGCGGCAGCCTGGGCGATGATGACGACGCGCAGGCTGTACAGCAGCCCCGCCGGCACCTGTCGTGTCGTGCCGGGGCGCGGCATGACCTGAGTCTCCCCCATGATGTGCATCCTTTCTGCGAACGAAGGACCCACATCGTGTCGAGGGCGGCCCCACAGGGTCGTCAGCCTGCGGGATGACCCCCCGGTCCCCCACGTGGCGGACGGACCGGGCGGAAGGCGGCGTCCACGAGACCGGCGCGGTGGGCGACCACGGCGGCCTGGATGCGGTTGCGCAGGCCGAGCTTGTCCATGGCGGCGGCGATGTGCGTCTTGACGGTGGTGACGCCGACGTGCAGCTGCTCGGCGATCTCGGCGTTGGACAGGCCGGTGCCGACCAGGGCGAGCACTTCCAGCTCGCGTTCGGTCAGCCCGGACGGCGGCGGCACGGCGGCCTGCTCCTCGGAGGCGAGGAAGCGTTCGACGACCCGGCGCAGCACCGAGGGGGCCAGCAGCTGCTCCCCCGCGGACGCCCTGCGCACGGCGTCGACCATGCGTTCCGGCTCGTCGTCCTTGACCAGGAAGCCGACGGCCCCGGCGCGCAGGGCGGCGTGCACGTCGGCGTCCTCGGCGAACGTGGTGAGCACGACGACGCGGGCCGCCGGGCGGGCCGCCAGCACCCGCCTGGTCGCCTCCAGGCCGTCGACGCGCGGCATGCGCAGGTCCATGAGGATGACGTCGGGCACGTGGCGTTCGGCCAGGCGGACGGCCTCGGCGCCGTCCTCGGCCTCGCCCACGACCTCCATGTCTCCCGCGGCCTGCAGCAACATGCGCACGCCCGCGCGGACCAGCGCCTGGTCGTCGGCCACCAGCACGCGGATCACGCGGCGCTCCTGGCGGGCAGGCTGGCCAGCAGCAGCCAGCCGCCGTCGCCGTCGGGGCCCGCGCTGAGGGTGCCCCCGAGGGCGCGCACGCGCTCGCGCATGCCCGCCAGGCCGCGGCCGGAGGAGGGCAGGCGCTCGATGACGGTGGGCGGGCGGCCGTTGCGGATCTCGATGGACAACCCTTCCTCGGCGGGGGCCACGATGACCCGGACCCGGGTGCCGGGTCCGGCGTGTTTGAGCACGTTGGTGAGACCTTCCTGGACGATGCGCGCGGCGGAGGCGCGGGCGATGAGCGGGGCGCGGTCGCTGGCCGGGTCGAGGTCGAGGTCGACGACGAGCCCGGCGGCGGCCATGCGTTCGGCGGATTCGCGGACCACGTCGGCGGGGTTGGCCAGCAGGTCGGGGCCGCGGTCGGGGTCGCGCAGCAGGTCGAGCAGGTCGCGCAGGTCCTGGAGCACCTGGTGGCCGGTCTCGCGGATGTCGGACAGCGCGTCGGCGACCGGCCCGTCGGGCGCAGTGTAACGGGCGGCGCTGGCGCGCAGCACCATGGCGCCGACGTGGTGGGCCACGATGTCGTGCACGTCGCGGGCGATGCGCTCGCGCTCGGCGAGCTGGTCGGCGCGCACCTGGGCGACCGCGAGCCGGGCCGACTCCTCGGCGCGCAGGCGTTCGGCGGCGGCGGCGGCACGCCGCATGCCCAGGTAGCGGCCGATGGCGATGGGCGTGGCCACCAGCGTCATCAGCACGCCGACGCGGACCGGGGTGATCTCGGTGCCGTCCCCGACCACGGCGATGGCCGACAGCAGGCAGCCGGTCAGGTACGCGGCCGCCGTCCAGGCCCAGGAGGCCACGCGCATCGCGAACACGCCGATGGCGATGAGCGTGAGGATCAGGCAGGTGTTGACGGCGTCGTTGAGATAGCTGTCGGCGGCGATCAGCAGCACGGCCTGCAGCAGGAGGACCAGGCCGGGCAGGCGCCTGGCCACGCCCAGCGACAGCCCGCCGACCACGGCGAGCAGGCCGATCACCCACACCGGAAGGGCTCCGCTGTGCCAGGAGGTCCAGGTGCTGAGCACGGTGATCGCCACGCCGCCGGCGGCCAGCAGCGCGTCGGGCGTGACGTCGCGCTCCTCCAGCCGCTCGGCCGAGCCGCGCAGGTAGGCGCCGAGCACGGTGGGGAAGACGGGCAGCAGCACCGAGTAGATCCAGGTGTTGCCGGTCAGCGCGATGCCGGGGTCGGCGATGTTGACCGCGGTGGCCAGGACGGTGGCGCCCACGCCGAGCAGGGCGGGCTTCCAGGCGACGCGGAAGCCGACCACGCCGAGCGCGACGCAGATGAGGATCTGCGCGGTGTTGGAGGTGTAGGAGCCGAGCTGGTCGCTGAGGACGAGGAAGAGGGCCAGGTAGAGGGTGACGGGCAGCGGCCATCGCCGTACCATCCCCATGGGCAGGCCCACCAGGAGGGCCATGGGGATGTTCATCGCCGCCGGCAGGTACGCGGTGTCGCCCGCGTGGGCCGTCGTCAACAGGTCCAGGCCCACACCTGATACCGCGAGCAGGACATCGAGCGGCACACCACGCCAACGCATGGGCTCACGCTATCCACCCTCGACCGATAGCTGATCCTCCGCGCGGAGGACCCCGTCTCCTCCTAGTGGCCGCCGGTTCGTCCAAAGGAGGGAGCACAGGGGGTGATCTTCCCTATACGTTCGAGGCCATGTCCAACGACACCGCAATGTTCCTCGGCCAGTTCCTGCGCGCCCCCGCCGTGATCGGCGCCGTCGCCCCGAGTTCGCGCCGGCTGGCCTCGGCCGTCTGCGCGCCGGTCCCGGAGCGCGGCGAGCCGACCGTGGTGGAGCTCGGCCCCGGCACCGGCCCGTTCACCGCGGAGATCCAGCAGCGGCTCGGCGGGCGTGGCCACCACCTGGCCGTCGAGGTGAACGGGCGGCTCGCGGCGCTGCTCGCCGAGCGTTTCCCCGGCGTGGACGTGGCCCACGCCGACGCGGCGCGCCTGGGTGAGCTGCTGAGCGGGCGCGGGCTGAGCCACGCCGACGTGGTGGTGAGCGGGCTGCCGTGGGCGGCCTTCCCCACGGGGCTGCAGCACGAGCTGCTGGACGCGGTGACGTCGGTGATGAGCCCCGGCGCGGCCTTCACCACCTTCTCCTACATCCACGCCATCCCGCTCAGCTCGGCCCGCCGGTTCCGGGCGTTGCTGGCCGAGCGGTTCGAGGAGGTCGTGCCCGGACGTACGGTGTGGCGCAACACGCCGCCGGCCTTCGTCTTCCACGCCCGCAGACCTCGACCCTGAACAGAACGAACTTCTACGATGGCGTGATGGATTTCACCCTTCCCGAGAGCGCCCAGGCCGTCCAGCGCGGTGTCGCCGAGATCTGCGCCCGCTACGACCTCGGCTACTGGCAGCGGTGCGAGAGCGACAAACGCTGGCCGGAGGAGGTCTGGGCCGACCTCGCCAAGGGCGGCTGGCTGGGCCTGGCCGTGCCGGAGGAGCACGGCGGGGGCGGGCAGGGGCTGCTGGAGCTCGCGGTGGCCACCGAGACGCTGGCGAGCTCGGGCGCGGCGGGCGGCTCGGCCTTCACGTACGTGCTGACCCCCGGTTTCGGCGCGCTCACCCTGGCCCGGCACGGCACCGCCGAGCAGCGGGCCGAGCTGCTGCCCCGGCTGGCCACGGGCGAGATCGAGACGTGCTTCGCCCTGACCGAACCGGACGCCGGCTCCAACTCCCTGGCGATCACCACCTCGGCCCGCCGCGACGGCGGCGACTACGTGGTCAACGGCCAGAAGATCTGGATCACCGGCGTGCAGCGGGCCACCTGGATGTTGCTGGTGACCAGGACGGTCCCGGCGTCGGAGGCCAAACCGCGCACCCACGGGCTGACGGTGTTCCTGGTGAACGTGCCCGAGGCGGTCGCCGCCGGGCAGCTCTCCTACCGGCCTATCCCCAAGATGGGCGCGAACACCACGCCGTCCAACATGGTCTTCCTCGACGACCTGCGGGTGCCCGCCGCGAACGTGGTCGGCGAGGTGGACGGCGGCGCGGCCGTGCTGTGGGACATCCTCAACCCCGAGCGGGTGCTGCTGGCCGCCTCCGCGCTCGGCGGCGCCGAGGTGGCGCTGCGGGTGGCGGTCGGCTACGCCAAGGAACGCGAGGTGTTCGGCCGCCCGATCGGCGCCAACCAGGCCATCGCGTTCCCGCTGGCGCAGGTCAAGGCCAAGATCGAGCTGGCGCGGCTGATGCTGTACAAGGCGGCCTGGTCCTTCGACCGGCGGCTGCCGTGCGGCACCGAGGCCAACATCGCCAAGCTGACCGCCTCCCAGGCCGCGTGGGAGGCGGCCGACGCCGCGTTCCAGACGCACGGCGGCATGGCGTACTCGCTGGAGTACCCGGTGGCCAGGCTGCTGGCCGACGCCCGTATCGGAAGGGTGGCACCCGTGACCGAGGAGCTTCTGCTCAACTACCTCGCGACACAGGTGCTCGGGTTGCCCCGGAGTTTCTGACGGCCCTCAGGCCCTGCCCGTCGCTTTGCGGATCACGTCACGGGCCCTGTCCATGATCGCGGCGGGCGGGCCCGCCAGCAGGTTCTCCGGCGCGGTCTCGACGCCGGCGTGCGGATGCGTGGGCGCGATCGCCTCGGCGGCCTTGACCCCGAGCGCCATCGCGCGCAGCTCCTTCTCGCCGGCGGCCTGCCTCAGCCTGGGGAACTCCTCGCGTTCCTCGGCCTCGGCGTGCTCGACGACGGCCTTGCGCAGCGTGGCCAGGTCGGCCGCGAACTGCGGGTCGTCGACGCCCGCCCGCTCCATCTGGGTGAGCATGTCCTTGGCCGCGTTCTCCTCGGCCAGGCGCTCGTCCACCAGGTCGTCGCCGTCGTCGACGTGGCGGCGCGCGTACGGGTGGACGATCTCCTCCTCCGCTGTCTCGTGGACGGCCAGCAGGCGCACCAGCCTCTGGAAAGCCGCTGCTTTGTCCTCGGGGGCAGCGTTCTCGACCTCCGTGAACTGGCTCCTGATCTGCTCGTGCTGGCGCACCAGCAGGTCGACCACATCGTTGTCCGTCATGAGGGTGCGCCTACCCGAGGCCCGGACAAGCACACGCGCCCGCTCAGCCGAACGACGGCGGCCGCTTCTCGCGCACCGCGCGCACGCCCTCGACCACGTCGGGGCCGGTGAAGCCGAGGAACTCCATCGCCAGCGAGGCGTCGAAGGACGGGCCGGCCAGGCGCAGCCAGTTGTTGAGCGAGTACTTGGTCAGCCGGATGGCCTCCTGGGAGCCCTGGGCCAGGCGGACCGCGATCTCCATCGCCTTGTCGTGCACCTGGTCGTCGTCGACGCACAGGCTGACCAGGCCCATGCGCTCGGCCTGCTCGCCGGTGACGGGCTCGCACAGCAGCAGGTGGTACTTGGCCTTGGCCATGCCGCACAGCAGCGGCCAGATGATCGCGGCGTGGTCGCCGGCGGCGACGCCGAGCCGGGTGTGGCCGTCGATGATCCGGGCGGTGCGGCCGGCGACCGAGACGTCGGCCAGCAGCGCCACCGCGAGCCCGGCGCCCACGGCGGGGCCCTGGACGGCCGAGACGATCGGCTTGGAGCAGTTGAGCACGTTGTAGACGATGTCGCGGGCCTCGGCGAACACCCGCATGCGGGTGGCGTGGTCGCGGGTCATCTCCTCGATCATCGACAGGTCGCCGCCGGCCGAGAACGCGGTGCCCTCGCCCCGGACGACGATCGCCCTGACGGAGTCGTCGCGGTCGGCCTCGCGCCAGATCTCGCTCAGCTCGCGGTGGCCGGTCATGTCGACGGCGTTGAGCCGGCCGGGCTCGCTGATCGTGACGCGCAGCACGCCCTCGGCCGGGGTGTCGAGCTTGAGCTTGTCGAAGGTCACAGGTGCTCCCGCAGACGGTCGGCGATGTACTGCCTGGCCTCGGTCGCCTGGTCGAACAGGCCGGGCAGGCCGAAGAAGCCGTGGACGGCGCCGTCGAACCTGCGCGCCTCCACCGGCACGCCGGCGTCGGCCAGGCGGCGGGCGTAGTGCTCGCCCTCGTCCCTGAGCACGTCGCACTCGGCGGTCAGGATGGTGGCGGGCGGCAGGCCGGTCAGGTCGGCGATGCGCAGCGGGCTCAGCAGCGGGTCGGCCGGGTCGGCGCCGGAGGCGTAGCGCTCGGCGAACCAGGCCATCTCGGCGGCGTCGAGCCCGAAGCCCTTGGCGTAGGCGTGGTAGCTCGGGGTGTCCATGGCGGCGTCGAGCACCGGGTAGACCAGCGCCTGGTGGGCCAGCCGGATGCCGGACCCGGCGGCCCGCCAGGCGGCGACGGCGGCCAGGTTGCCGCCCGCGCTGTCGCCGACGACGGCCACGCTGCCGTTGCTCTGGTAGAAGGCGGGCCTGGCGAAGACGTCGCGCACGACGGTCCAGGCGTCGTCGGCGGCGGCCGGGAAGGCGTGTTCGGGGGCCAGCCGGTAGTCGGCGGAGACGACCACGGCGCCGGTGCGCAGGGCCAGGTCGCGGCCGAGGGCGTCGTTGCGCCTGACGCTGCCGAAGACCCAGCCGCCGCCGTGGAAGTAGACCACGACGGGCAACAGGCCGTCGCCGGGGTCGGCGCGGTAGATGCGGATCGGCACGTCGCCGGCGAGCTCGTCGCGGACGAACGGGAGCGTGGTCAGGGGGCCCCGCTGGGCCGCGAAGCCGTCGTGCGCGCGCATCTCCTGGATGGTGGCCAGGTCGAGCGTGGCCAGGTCGGCGTTGAGGTCCGACGGGTAGAGGGCGACGTAGTCCCGCGCCTGGGGGTGCAGCGGCATGAGCGCAGCCTAGCGGGCCGCCTCGACGAACGCAGCGAAGAGCCGATTGTCCCCGCCGCGTTCGGGATGCCACTGGAGGCCGACGGCGAACCGGTGGCCCTGCAGCTCGACGCCCTCGACGATCTGGTCCTCGGCCCAGGCCACCGCGAGCAGGCCGCCGCCCAGCCGGCGGACGGACTGCCGGTGCGGCGCGACGGTCCTGACGTGCTCGCCGACGGCCTTGCCGAGCCTGCTGGACACGCTCACCCGGAGGTCGTGGACCCCGCCTGGCCGGCCGTGCCGGTCGTGGCCGAGCACCTCGGGCAGCCACGGGATCAGCGTGCCGCCCTGGGCGACGTTCAGGACGTGCATGCCGCGCGCGATCGCCAGGATCGGCAGGTCGGCCCGGATCGCGGCCCCGGCCAGGGCCAGCTCGAACCGGTCGCGGTGGGTCTGCGGCTCGGGGGCGCGTTCGTCCGGCTCGCCGCCGTAGGTGCCGGCGCCGAGGTCGACGCCCCCGGCCAGCAGGACGCCGGACAGGCCGCCGACGTAGTCGCCGATGCTTCGGGGGCCCAGCGGCGGCAGCACCACGGGCGCGCCGCCGGCCCGCTCGATCGCCTTGGCGTAGGAGGGCGGTGACAGCACGGCCTCGCGTACCCAGTCGCCCCAGCGGGCGGCCTCCAGGTAGGCGGTGATGCCGATCAGCGGTCGGGACATGCGGATCTCCAGGGGCGGGGTCAGGGCCGGCGGGTGCGCGTGCCTTCCCAGGTCACCCGCCTGGGGTGGAGGACCGCCATGGCGGGATGCTACGCCTCCGTCGCGCGGCGGGAAACAGCGGAAACAAAATGCGAAAATCACTTTTATTCGTTTTCTTCGCCAGAAAACCCCATACCGCATTTCGGGTGAATCGGTTGCGACGCATCAGAGGTGGTGTAAGGCTCATTTTCGAGCGCGCCGGAAGTGCCGGGGCACGCCGCGCGTTCACGACCCGGAGCTGCCAGGAGGTGGAGGAGGCGGCCGGAATCGAGTGTCCGGCCCAATAGCGTGGGGTTGAGTGCATGTCGTTGAATCCGCGACTGGTGAAGGAGAGCTTCTCACTCGTCGAGCCCGTGGCCGACAAGGCGACCGCGTACTTCTACGGACGGCTGTTCGCCGCGAGCCCGCACCTGCGAGGGATGTTCCCGCCCGCGATGGACGTCCAGCGCGACCGGCTGTTCGGCGCGCTGACCCGGATCGTGTGGAGCCTGGACAGCCCGGACGGCCTGGCCGCCTATCTGGGGCAGCTCGGCAGGGACCACCGCAAGTACGGCGTGGTCGCCGAGCACTACACGGCCGTCGGCAACGCCCTGCTGGCCACGATCCGGCGCTTCGCCGCCGAGGTGTGGAACGACGAGATCGAGGCGGCCTGGGTGTCGGCGTACACGGCGGCGGCCAATCTGATGATCGAGGCGGCCGACTCCGAGGCGGGGGTCTCCCCGGCCTGGTGGCCGGCCGAGGTCGTCGACCACGAGCTGCGGCGTCCCGACATCGCGGTGGTCACGCTGCTGCCCGCGCAGCCGCTGCCGTACACGGCCGGTCAGTACGTCACCGTGCAGACCGCGCGGTGGCCGCGGGTGTGGCGCACGTTCTCGATCGCCAACGCGCCGCGCCCGGACAACACGGTCAGGCTGCACGTGCGCTCGGTGCCGGGCGGCTGGGTGTCCACGGCGCTGACCAGGCACACCAGGATCGGCGACACGGTCATGCTCGGGCCGCCGATGGGCACGATGACGCCGCGCGAGCACAGCGCCCGCGACCTGCTGTGCGTGGCCGGCGGCACCGGGCTGGCGCCGCTGAAGGCGATCGTCGAGCACGTCATCGCCTCGGGCCTACGTCCGCGGATCCACCTGCTGCACGGCGCGCACACCGTGGACGAGCTGTACGACCTGCCCGACCTGCTGGCGATGCAGGCGTCCTTCCCCTGGTTGCAGGTGCTGCCGGTGGTCTCCGGCGACCCCTCCTACACCGGGATGCGCGGCCGGCTGTCGGAGGTGATGGGACGCTTCCACTCCTGGTCCGAGCACGACGCCTACGTCTGCGGCCCGAGTGGCATGGTGGACGCGACCGTGCGCCGCCTCCAGGCCGACGGCGTGCCGCTGTCGCGCATCCACCGCGACGTCGTCCCCGGTGAGCGCTAGGAGGCCGCCGGGTCGCGGCGGAAGGCGGCGGCGGTCTCCTCGTCGGCCGGCCAGAACGTCTCGATGGCCAGCTCCGAGACCGTCACGTCCATGGGCGTGCCGAAGGTGGCGATGGTGGTGAACATCGACAGCACGCGGTCGCCGTCGGCGATGCGCAGCGGCAGCAGGATGTCGCCGGGGCCGGGCACGTGGGCCACGTTGAGGTTGACGCCGGGGTAGGTGTAGGCGGCCAGCTCGTCGTGCAGCTCGGCCAGGCGGCCGTCGGCCGACGCCTCGGCCTGCCTGCGCAGCTGGTGCAGGAGGTAGGCGCGGACCTCGGCCAGGTTCAGCAGCCTGCCGCCCATCGCGTCGGGGTGCAGCGACAGCCGCATCACGTTGACCGGCTCGGCCAGCAGCTCGGCGGGCACGCCGGCCATGAACATGGCGGCCGCCGAGTTGGCCGCCACCAGGTTCCACGCCGCGTCCACGACCAGCGCCGGGTAGGGCTCGTGCCCAGCCAGGATCTTGTCCAGCGCCTGGCGGACGACGGCCATCTCCGGGGCGCGCACCTCGCGCTCGGGGAAGACCGGCGCGAACCCGGCCGCGACCAGCATCCTGTTGCGGTGGCGCAGCGGCACGTCCAGCTCCTCGGCCAGTCTCATCACCATCTCGCGGCTCGGCCGGGCGCGGCCGGTCTCCAGGAAGCTGACGTGCCGGGAGGAGACGTCCGCCTCGATGGCCAGGTCGAGCTGGCTCACCCGCCGCCGCTGCCGCCACGAACGCAACAAATCACCAAATGTCTCTTCTTGTATCGCAAGTGCTCCCATGCCGGAAAACCTACCGGTGACAGGGAAGCGTCACGATTACCTGCCGGGTAATGCCCGTCCTGTTCCCGTCGTCCACCGGCGGCGGGACGGTCGGCGTGCGGCAAATCTCCCAGTGCTCGGCACCGCCGCCGCCCGCGTGGCACGATGGCGGGAAGCGAACATGGGAGCGATGCTATGACTGACGCAGTCCTCGCGATCGGCACCCGCAAGGGCCTGTTCCTCGCCCGCTCGGCGGGCGGCGGCCCGTTCGAGATCGAGCCGATCCGGTTCTCCACGGTCGCGGTGCCCTCGGTGGCCATCGACACCCGGGGGCCCGCACCCCGGCTGCTGGCCGGCATCGAATACGGCCATTTCGGTCCGTCCGTGATGTATTCCGATGATCTCGGCGAGTCCTGGGGCGAGGCGCCTCAGCCGCCCATCGCCTTCCCCGACAAGACCGACACGACGCTGGCCCGGGTGTGGCAGCTCACGCCCTCGCCGTCGGAGCCGGGCGTGGTGTGGGCCGGCGTCGAGCCGGCCGCGCTGTTCCGCTCGGAGGACCACGGCGTCACCTACCGCCTGGTCGAGGGCCTGTGGGACCACCCGCACCGGCCGCAGTGGCGGCCGGGCGGCGGCGGGCTGTGCCTGCACACGATCGTCCCCCACCCCACCGACCCCGAGGTCATGGGCATCGCGGTCTCGGCCGCCGGCTTCTACCGCACCCGCGACGGCGGCATGTCGTGGGAGGCGGCCAACCAGGGCATCCGCGCACCGTTCCTGCCGGAGGGGCAGCAGTACCCCGAGTTCGGGCAGTGCGTGCACAAGGTCTGCCTCGACCCCGCCCGGCCCGACCGGCTCTACCTGCAGCACCACTTCGGCGTCTACCGCAGCGACGACTTCGGCGGGAGCTGGCACGACATCGGCTCGGCCCTGCCCTCCGACTTCGGCTTCCCCATCGTGGTCCACCCCACCCGCCCCGACACGATCTTCGTGCTGCCGCTGACGGCCGACATCGACCGCACCCCGGTCGGCCACCGCTACCGGGTCTGCCGCAGCCAGGACGCCGGCGCCACCTGGCAGGAGCTGGGCGACGGTCTGCCCGAGGGCCCGGTCCACGCCACCGTGCTGCGCGACGCGATGACCGCCTCCCCCGCCGGGCTGTTCTTCGGCACCCGCGACGGCGAGGTCTACTGCTCGCGCGACGACGGCGAGAGCTGGTCGCAGGTCGCCCGCCACCTGCCCGACGTGCTGAGCGTGCGTGCGGCGGTGCTCTGACCGATGGCCAGGTCATTCACCAAGCCCGTGACGATGGTCGTGTTCGTGCTGCCCAGCTCGCTGCGGCGGTGGGTGAGCGGGCGCACCGAGGTGAAGGTGTTCGCGGTCGGCGCCGACCGCGACTCCCCGCCCACGCTCGGCTCGGCGCTCGACATGCTCCGGCGCACCCATCCGCTGCTGGAGGAGCGGCTGCGCGACGACTACGGCCGCATCCGCCGGCACATCAGCATGATCGTGTGCGGGGAGAACGCCCGCGGGCTCGGCGACCTGGACTGTGCCCTGCCGCCGGGCGCCGAGGTCTACGTGCTGCCCGCCCTCGCCTGACGCCTCAGACCTTGCGCCACCCCGGGACCCAGGCCCCGTCCTCGACGACGTAGTCGCCGAACAGGGCGGGCGCCTCCTTGCGCATCAGCTCGCCGATGCGCTGGAACAGCAGGCGGATCTCCTCCTCCGCGCCGACGGCGGTGCGGGCCTCGATCGTGTGCCGCAGCGTGCGCACGTTGGCCGTCCAGACCAGGCCGGTGGCCAGCCCCTCGGGGGCGAACCTGCGCATGAACGAGGTGCGGTGCTTCTTCTCCGAGAACGGCACGCCCTCCTCGTCGAGCCCGAAGTGCCCGGCCATCCAGAGCTGGAACTGCTCCAGCTGCTCCAGCACGGCCGTGGCCCGCTTCATCAGCTCGGGGTCCTGCTGGGCCCACTCGGGGAACCAGAACGGCAGCTCGTCGAGCCGGACGAAGCGCAGCGACTCCTGGGAGATGGCCACGCCGGGCCGGTGGCGCACCAGCTCGTGCGTCAGGACGCGGCTGACGTTGTGCAGCACGAAGCTGAAGCTGACGTGTTCGAGGACCGAGCCGTGCGCGCTGGCCAGGATGTTGCGCAGGTAGTCGTCCTGGTTCTCCCTGATGCGCACCACGTTGGGGTTGAGGCCGGGCTCGAAGGACCGGTAGCAGAGCCGGCCGGCGAACTCGGCGAGGTTCTGGGCGTCGAGGTCGCCGCGGTCGAGCCGCTCCAGCCAGCTCTCGCCGCCGACCTCGCCCAGGTAACGGGCCAGCTCGTCGTAGTCAAGCTCGGGACGGGCGACGATGAAGACCTCGGGTTCGACACTGCGCATATGGGAGCCCCCCGCTCGGGTTCTGTGGTTTGTGACGGGCTCAAGCAAACCAGCTCGCGGGGCTGCGCGCGACTCGGCGCCCGCCGTCCCCCTCCGGAGGCACGGCGGGCGCCGAGCGGACACCCGTGGCAGGTCAGCAGCGGTGTGCGGGCCTGTCGCGGGTCACGAGGTCGGTGTCGCCGGCGGTCCCGTCGATCCACAGGACGCGGCCCGCCGAGCCGGCGGCGAACAGCGACTGCTCACCCCGGTTGCAGGAGTAGCGCTCCAGGGCTCCGCCGGTGACCGCCACCTGGTAGATCTTGGGCAGGTTCGCGTTCTCCAGCGTGGTCCCCTCCGGCTGCAGGCCGACGGTCACCCGCGACTCGCTCGCGTCGAGCCAGTTCGGGTACGGCGCCTGCGGCCCGTCCGCCACGACCGGCGTGCTGCCGGTGCCGTCCAGGGCGGCGCGCATGATGCCCATGCGGCCGTCGCGGTCGGCGTCGTAGAGCCAGACGACGTGCTTGGCGGTCAGCGCCGGGTAGATCGACATCGACGGGATCGTGCGGGTCGGTGGCACCTCGGGCACCACGACCTCGTTTCCGGTCGCCAGGTCGTGCACGACGGGCGTGCTGTGCGTGCCGCCGGTGCCGAAGCTCACCCGGACGTAGACGAGCCTGCCGCCGCTGACGGACGGCATGTACCCGCCCACGCCCTTGTCCGCGGTGAGGTTGACCGGGGCGGCGTTCCCGCGCTTGAGCCACAGCTCGGTCTCGCCGGTCGCCGGGTCCTCGCCGGACCAGGCCACGGCGTCACCGGAGACCACGACGGAGTAGACGTAGCCGGTGCTCTCGTGCAGGACGGTGGAGGGCGCCGAGGCGTCCAGCGGGCGGCTGCGGATCTGCATGACGCCCGCCGCGGGGTCGAGGGCGACCCAGACCGCGCGCCTGCCGTCGGTGGTGGGCGTCCAGTCCCAGCGGCCGTCGTCGGACACGACGGTGGCGCGGCCGCCGCTGACGCGTCCGGTCCGGATGGAGGTCGGGCCGCTCGCCTCGGGGGTGTTGTCGGTGACGACGTACCGGTCGCCGGCCAGGGCGGGCGGGTCGATGGCGTCGGTGAGCCCGTCGATGACGACGCGGCTGTCGGTGCGGATCAGCCGCTCCCAGCCCGGCCTGATGCCGTGTCGCTCGAAGGCCAGCGCGATCGCGAGCCGGTCACGCGCGGGCAGCCCGGCGGCGCGGGCGGCCGACTCGACGGCGCGGCGGCCGTCGGCGAAGTCGTCGAGCGGGGTCATGTACTCGGTCAGCGCCTTGTAGACGACCTTGTCGAAGCCGGCGCCGAGCTTCTCCCTGGCGTCCCACAGCGCGCCGGAGAAGATCGTGGAGTTGAGGTGCACGCCGCCGGCGTCACCGGCGACGGTGACGCCGAGGTAGTCCTCGGCGGCGTTCCGGTCGTCGTCGAGGTCGCGGGTGGCGCACTGGACGGGCGGGAGGCTCTTGCACAGGTCCTCGCCGAGCAGGCTGGCGTCCGGGTCGCTCATGGGGATGCCGAGCGCGCTCGTCTGGATGGCGTTGCCGAAGTAGTCGGCCAGGCCCTCGTTCATCGCGCCCGACTGGCCCTGGTAGACCAGGTCGGCGCTGTGGGTGATGACGCCGTGGGTCATCTCGTGGCCGACGACGTCGAGGCTGGCGGCGAAGGAGTGCAGGTCGGCGCCGCCGCCGCCGTAGACCATCTTGGTGCCGTCCCAGAAGGCGTTCTCGAACGGGCCGCCGTAGTAGGTGACGTTCACCACCGAGTACATGGTGCCGCCCTTGCCGTCGAGCCCGTCACGGCCGAGCGACTTGTAGAACTCGTAGACCTTGCCCGCGCCCCACTGGGCGTCCACGGCGCCGCTCTCGGTGTGCTCGGGGCCGAAGGCGGGCGTGGGCGACTTGGCGAGCTCGGTGCCCGCCGGCACACCGGGGTCGAGGAAGTCCTGGACGTCGGCGCCGGCGGCGTCGTAGGTGAGGATCTCGCCGGTGGTGCCGTTCCACATCGGGCGGGCGCGGTCGCGCAGCTCGTAGGCGCCGTCGGCCCGCTGGTAGGCGTTGAGCGGGACGGACTTGCCGTGCGCGGTCTGCCCGCTGCCGGCCGCCGGGCCCTCCATGCGCAGCCGGTCCAGGGCGAACAGCGGCTGCCCCGAGTGGGCGTCCACGTACGCGTCCAGCAGGACGGGCCGCTTCTTGACCGCGTCGGCGCCGGAGAGCGTGACGTGCCAGGCCAGCACGCCCTTGCCGCGCGGGACCACGAGCAGTTCGCCGGGCGTGGCCTTGATCGTACCGCGCACCTGGTCGTCGCGGACGAGCCGGGAGCGGGCCAGCTTGGCCGCCAGCGCGGGGGTGACCGTGGGCGTGGGGTTCACGTCGAGCTCGGTGAGGAAGCGGCCGCCGGCGCCGGTCACCTCGCGGCTTGCGCCGTCCGTGCGGAAGCGCACCAGGTACTGGGCGCCGAGGACGGGCAGGTTCCGGTAGCGCTGGGCGAACCTGACGGTCTCGTCCTGGCCGTTCACGACCGTGCGCAGCGGCACCAGGTCGGCGGGGTCGAGGTGGTAGCGCGGGTCGGCCAGGTGGGTCTTGGCCGCGGCGACGGGGTCTCCGGCGGCGGCGGGCTCGGCCAGCCCGCTCACCTCGGCGGGGGCCCGGGTGCCGGCCTGGGACTCGACCTGCGGCTGCGGCGGATCATCGGCCGCCGCGACACCGGGGACGGCCAGCGCGAGCGACAGAGCCGCGGCCGTGAGAACGAAGGGACGCCAGGACACGACACCTCCAGGTGTGGCGTAGGGGGTCTGGCGTCCTCGATCATCACAGCAATATTGACAAACAGACAAATCACAATTTGATTACCGGAAATGTAAATTTCCGATTAGCGAAGGAAATATCGTGAATTAATGACTTTTTGTGTCGGCGTCGGCGGGCCGGCCCATTCCGCTTGAGCGAGGTCAGAGCCGGTACACCCGGCGGGCGTTGCCCGAGCCGATCATGTGGGCGACCCTGGCCGCGTCGGACGGGCTCCACTCCCCCGCCTCCAGCCTGGCCAGCAGGGCCGCGCCCAGCGCCTGCCGGTAGTACAGCGCGCCGAGGTAGCCGGTCTCGGCCACGCCGTGGCAGTCGGAGCTGAACAACTGCTTGTGGAAGGGCGCCAGCTCCAGCAGCTCGTCCATGACGCGGGCCGAGGTGGCGGCCGTGTGCGGCAGGGCCAGGCCGACGTCGACGTAGACGTGCGGGTAGACGCCCGCCAGGTAGGCGGCGGTGCGGTGGTAGGGGTAGCAGTGGAGCAGGATGACCGGCACGCCGAGGGGTTGCAGCGCGTCCATGAGGGCGCTGAGCCTGGCCGGGTCCGTACGGTGCAGACCGGGGCCGCGCCCGCCGAACCCGGCCTGGAACTGCACCGGCAGCCCCCGCTCGCGGGCCACGTCGATCGCGCTCCACAGCAGGTGGCGCAGCAGCACCGGGTCGGTCAGCGTGCGCTTGGGGTCCGACAGGCGGCGGTTGGCGGCGGCGATGACCGAGCCGGTGCTCGGCCTGGCCGGGTCGAGGTCGAGCCCGCAGCGCGCGGCGATGACCGTCTTGAGCCCGACCGCCCTGGCGGCCCTGGCCGACAGCTCCTCGGCCAGGCCGTCGAGGTAGTCGACGGCGATCTGCGCCGACTCGGCGACGTCCTGCTCGATCTGCTCGATGCGCACGATCTCGTCGGCGGCGGCGCCGCCGTGGCGGCCCATCTCGGCCGCCGACAGCAGATCCATGTCCTCGTCGCCGGTGTCCACCAGGAACGCCACCACGCCGGCCCCGGCCAGCAGGCGCCGGTTGACCTCGCCGGCGCCCAGCTCGGCCCGGCGGGCGAGGTAGACCGCCGGGGGCGCGTGCGGCTCCAGGTCGAGCAGCGGCGCGCACCAGCGGCGCAGGCCCATGCCGAACGGCGAGTCGAAGTGCGTGGTGCCGGGCGGGGCCGCCGCGCCGCCGGCGTTGATCAGCGGCTCGAACCGGGCCCGGGTCAGGTCGTCCCGGTGCACCCCGTGGCAGTGGTGGTCGACGAGCGGGGCGAGCAGCGCGTCACGCACCGTGTCGGGCAGGGCTACGGGGAGCATGCGGAGACTCTAGGGGAGCTCCGCACGCCCCCGTGGACGTTTTAACCTACGACAGGAACACCCTGCCCGTTCCCAGACGAACCGGCCGGGTCAGCGCCGGGTGAGGCGCAGCACGTTCGCGATGATCTTCGCGCCCGCGCCGCCCTCCTGGGTGAGGATCGACTCCGGGTGGAACTGCACGGCGAAGCGCCGCCGCTCGACGTCCTCGATGGCCATGACGTTGCCGTCGGGCGTGAGCGCGGTCGGGGTGAAGCCGACCACGCCGGGCCGCTTGGCGTGCAGCGAGTGGTAGCGGGCCGCGGTGAACTCGTCGGGCAGCCCGTCCAGCAGTGCGCTGCCGCCGAGCCGGGCGACCTGGCCGCGCTTGCCGTGCTCGGGGTAGTCGAGCAGCTCCAGCGCGCCGCCGGCGTGCTCGACCATGGCCTGCAGGCCCAGGCACACGCCGAAGACGGGCAGGTCGCGGGCGTAGATCTCGTCGATGAGCGCCGCCATGCCGAAGTCGGACGGCCAGCCGGGGCCGGGCGAGAGCACGACCAGGTCGGGCGCGACGTCGTCGATGGTCTGGGCCGGGAAGCCGTGGCGCAGCGTCACCACGTCGGCCCCCTCCTGGCGGAAGTAGTCGGCCAGGGTGTTGACGAAGGAGTCCTCGTGGTCGACGAGCAGCACCTTCATGCCCGCGCCCGGCTGCTCCCTGACCACGGCGGGCGGGACGGCGTCGGGCTGGTTGACCGCGGCCAGGGCGCCGAGCAGGGCGCTGGCCTTGAGCTCGGTCTCGCGCTCCTCGGCCTCGGGGTCGGAGTCGAACAGCAGGGTCGCCCCGGCCCTGACGGTGGCCACGCCGTTCTTGATCTGGGCGGTGCGCAGGGTCAGCCCGGTGTTCATGGAGCCGTCGAAGCCGATGAAGCCGATGGCGCCGCCGTACCAGCGGCGGGTGGTGGCCTCGTGGTCCTCGATGAACTGCATGGCCCACGTCTTGGGGGCGCCGGTGACGGTGACGGCCCACATGTGGGTGAGGAAGGCGTCGAGGGCGTCGAACTCGGGGCGCAGGCGGCCCTCGATGTGGTCGACGGTGTGGATCAGGCGCGAGTAGAGCTCGATCTGGCGGCGGCCGATGACCCTGACCGTGCCGGGGACGCAGATGCGCGACTTGTCGTTGCGGTCGACGTCGGTGCACATGGTCAGCTCCGACTCCTCCTTGACGCTGCTCAGGAGGGTGCGGATGGCCTCGGCGTCCTCGACCGGGTTGCTGCCGCGGGCGATGGTGCCGGAGATGGGGCAGGTCTCGACGCGGTCGCCGTTGACCCGGACGTACATCTCCGGCGAGGCGCCCACCAGGTGCTCGCCGTCGCCGAGGCTGATGATGAACTCGTACGGCGCCGGGTTGCTGTTGCGCAGGCCGCGGTAGAAGGCCGACGGGTCGGTGCAGACGGCGTGGAAGACCTGGCCGGGCACGACCTCGAACAGGTCGCCGCGCTTGAACCGCTCCTTGGCCGCGGCCACGACCTTGGCGTACTCGCCGCGCTCGGGGTCCTTCGGCAGCTCGCCGGGGACGACCTGCGGGACGGAGGAGCCGGTGCGCTCAAGGCCGCGGGTGGTGGCGCCGTCGACGGTGAACTCGTAGCGGTATTCGACGCTGGTCTCGCGCTGCCGGTCGATGACGACGATCCGGTCGGGCAGGTGGAGCACCAGGTCGCGCTGGTCGTCGGGACGGGCCAGCTCCTGCCGGATGGGCTCGAACTGGAAGGCCAGGTCGTAGCCGAAGGAGCCGTAGAGGCCCAGGTGGGGGTCGTCGCCGGCGAAGGCGGCGATGACCTCGCGGATCGCGGTGAAGACGGTGGGCCGGCGGCTGCGCATCTCCTCCGGCAGCAGGTCCTCCGACTCCGGGACGTGCACCTCGACGCGGTCGGGCGTCGGCTCGCTGACCGGCTTGCCCGCGGCGAGCAGGCAGGAGGCCACGGCGGGCAGCACGACCCTGCCGCGCTCGTTGAGCGCCGTCGCCGAGATGACCCGGCCCTTGGCGACCAGTTCCAGGCAGGGGTCGACGTAGCCGAAGGCCCATCGGCTGTAGCGGCCCGGGTAGTCCATGCCCGACGAGAAGGCGCCGCCGCGCCGCTCGCCGAGCGCGGTCACGATCTCTTCCAGCGCCTCCTCGGAGACATCGCGTGCCTCACGCTCGACGCCGACGCCCCCGGCGGTGGTATATCCGCTGCTCTCCACTTGCTGCCCCTTACCACGTCACATCATGAGGCCCCGGGGGCGGACACGAGAAAGGCCGCCATCCGGGGCGGCCGTCCTTTGAGAGGAATGCGAAAAACGCGCCGCCTAGGAGCGGCGCCACCACTGGATCTGAGGGCGATTTCGCATGCCCACAGGTTAACCGCCTGACCAAGATCGCGCAACGCGACATCCCGCTCGGGCAGTGACAGATCGAGAGGAAGGATCTAGCCTCTGCGTTCATGGAGCGGCCCTGGGCGTGGCGTCCGGTGACGGTGACCGCGGTGCTGACCGCCGGGGCGGCGCTCGCGCTGAGCCCGTGGTACGGCTACCACCGCGACGAGCTGTACTTCCGGATCCTGGCCGGCCATCCGGCCTGGGGGTACGTCGACCAGCCGCCCCTGACGCCGATGCTGGCCAAGGCCGCGCTCGGGCTGTTCGGCGACACGGTGACGGCGCTGCGGGTGTTCCCCGCGCTGGCCGCGGCGGTCGTGGTCGTGCTGGTGGCGCTGGTGGCGCGGGAACTGGGCGGCGACCGGCTCGCCCAGACGATGGCCGCCGTGGGCGCGGCGACCGGGGCGTACACGCTGATCGCGGCGCACACGCTGCTGACGGTCAGCTTCGACCTGCCGCTGTGGACGGCGGCGATCCTGTTCGCGCTCAGGGCGTTGCTGCGCGGGCAGCCGCGCTGGTGGCTCGCGGCGGGCGCGGTGATCGGGCTGGCCACCTACAACAAGCACCTCATCGTGCTGCTGGTGCTGGGCCTGGCCGCGGGCCTGCTGATCGCCGGGCCGCGGCGGGCGCTGGGGAGCCCGTGGTTGTGGGCCGGGGCGCTGGTGGCCGCCGTGCTGGCCGCGCCGAACCTGCTCTACCAGGCCACGCACGGCTGGCCGCAGCTCACGATGGCCGCCGCGCTCAGCGCGGACAAGGGCGCCGAGATGCGGGTGATGTTCGTGCCGATGCAGCTCACGCTGTTCGGGCCGGTGGTGTCGGTGATCGCGGCGCTGGGGTTCGTCCGGCTGTGGCGCGACCGGCGGGTGCGGGCGGTGGCGGTGGCCTATCCGGTGACGGCGGTGCTGACGCTGGTCACCGGCGGCCGCTTCGACTACACCGCGGGGCTGATCGTGGCGCTGTTCGCGGCCGGGTGCGTGAGCGTGTCGCGGGCGCGGGCCGGATGGGTGCGCGCGGCGTGGGGTTTCCTCGCGGTCAACGCGCTGGCCTCGGCGGTGCTGGCGCTGCCGCTCGTGCCGGTGGGCGAGCTGGCGGGCACGCCGGTCCCGGCGATCAACGAGGTGGCCCGCGAGTCGGTCGGCTGGCCGGGCTTCGCCGCCGCCGTCGGCGGCGTGCTGCGGGCGCTGCCGCCGGACGAACGGGCCCGCGCGGTGGTCGTCACGGGCAACTACGGCGAGTACGGCGCCCTCGACCGGGCGGGCCTGACCCGCGTGTACTCCGGCCAGAACCAGCTCTGGGAGTACGGCCCGCCGCCGGACGACGGGACCGTGGCGATCCTGGTGAACGCGGGCGGCCGGGCCCGCGCGCTGTTCGGCTCCTGCGAGGAGAAGGCCCGCGTGGACAACGGCGTGGACGTCGACAACGAGGAGCAGGGCATGCCGGTGTGGTTGTGCCGCGACCCTCGGCAGCCGTGGTCCACCACCTGGCCGATGTGGCGACACTTCAGCTGACCACATTACATTTCGGGATTTTTCCGAGCTTGTTAGGATCAGCGCCCTTGCTTTCCCGACAGGATCTCTTCACCCTTCTCGACAGAGGCGGAAAGATCACCTCTTCCTCACCGTCGTGAACGTCGTGAAGGAGAGCACGTGCGCAACACCCTCACCTGGCGTGCGATCCTGACCGGGATCGTCACCGCCGCCGCCCTGGCCGTCCCCCAGGCCCCGGCGCACGCGGCGCCCGAACCCGGCAAGATCTCCCAGGCCGTCCGGGCCGACCTGGACCAGGACGGCAAGGCCACCTTCTGGGTCCGGATGAAGGGCAGCGCCGACCTGGCCGCCGCCCGCCGGGCCGCCACCAAGCGGGCCAAGGCCGAGCTGGTCTACGAGGCCAAGACCGAGCGGGCGAAGACCTCGCAGGCCGGGCTGGTCAAGCTGCTGGACTCCCAGAAGGCCGACTACACCTCGTACTGGATCGTCGACGCCGTACGGGTGACCGCGGACGCCAAGCTGGCCGCGGCGATCAGCGAACTGCCCGAGGTGGACCGGATCGACCCGGTCACCGTCGTCTCGCTGCCCAAGCCCGCGCCCGGCCGGGCCGAGGCCAAGGCGGGCGCGGTCGAGTGGAACATCGACCGGATCGGCGCCCCGCGCGTGTGGAGCGAGCTGGGCGACCGGGGCGAGGGCATCGTGGTCGCCTCGATCGACTCCGGCGTCCAGTACGACCACCCGGACCTGGCCGCGAGCTACCGGGGCAGGAACCCCGACGGCTCCTACACCCACGACTACAACTGGTTCGACCCGGCGCGCATCTGCCCGTCGGCCGCGCCCTGCGACAACAACGGCCACGGCACGCACGTCATGGGCACGATGGCGGGCGCGAACGGCATCGGCGTGGCGCCCGGCGTGCGCTGGATCGCCGCCAAGGGCTGCGAGGTCAACACCTGCACGGACGCCTCGCTGCTGGCCGCGGGCCAGTGGGTGCTGGCCCCGACCGACCTCGCCGGCGGCAACCCGCGGCCCGACCTCGCGCCGGACATCGTCAACAACTCCTGGGGCGGCAACGGGTTCGACCCCTGGTACGTCGAGACCGTCCAGGCGTGGGTGGCCGCCGGGATCTTCCCCGCCTTCGCCAACGGCAACGAGGGCCCGGCCTGCCGGACCAGCGGCTCGCCCGGCCAGTACGCGATCAGCTACAGCGCGGGCGGCTTCGACGTCAACAACGCGCTGTACAGCAGGTCGAGCAAGGGCGAGGGCCAGGACGGCGAGATCAAGCCGAACATCGCGGCCCCGGCCGTGAACGTGCGCTCCTCGGTTCCGGGCGGCGGCTACGACTCCTACACCGGCACCTCGATGGCCTCGCCGCACGTGGCGGCCACGGTGGCGCTGATCTGGTCGGCCGCGCCCCGATTGCAGGGCGACGTGGCCGCCACCCGGCCGCTGCTGGACCGCACGGCGATCGACGTGGCCGACACGAGCTGCGGCGGCACCGCGGCCGACAACAACGTCTGGGGCGAGGGCCGACTGGACGCCTACGCCGCCGTCCAGGCCGCCCCGGACGAGGGGCTGGGCGAGCTGCGCGGGACGGTCACGGCGGCCGGCGAGCCGGTGCCGGGCGTGACGCTCCAGGTCACCGGGCCGCTCGCGCGCACGGTCGTCACCGGCCAGGACGGCACGTACACGATTTCGCGCCTGCTGCCCGGCGAGTACACGATCACGGCCGCGAAGTTCGGCTACGACCGCGGGACCGCCACCGCGACCGTCACCGCCGAGCAGGTCACCACGGGGGACGTGACGCTCACCCGGCAGCCGTCCGGCACGCTGTCCGGCACGGTCACCACGGCCGGCGCCCCCGAGCCCGGCGCGACCGTGACCGCCGGCGGCACGCCGGTGAGCGCGGTCACCGACGCCTCCGGCCGGTACACGATGACGCTGCCGCGCGGGACGTACACGCTGACGGTCACGCCGGTCTCGCGCTGCTCCAGCGGGGCGAGCGCGCAGGTGGCCGTGGACGGCGACGTGGTCAGGGACGTCGAGCTGCCGCTGCGCGGCGACGGCTTCGGCTACACCTGCCGGGCGGCGGCGCAGCCGTACGTGGCCGGGACCGAGAAGCTGGCGCTGACCGGCGACGACGAGGCCGTGCAGGTGACGCTGCCGTTCGCGATCCCGTTCTACGGCGCCGGGCAGGCCAGGGCGTGGATCAGCACGAACGGGTTCGTCACCTTCGCCGCCGACCGGGTCACCACGGGCAGCAACAGCCGCCTGCCGGGCACCGGCACGCCGAACCACGCGGTCTACCCGTACTGGGACGACCTGAAGGTGGACGCCGAGGCGGGCGTCTACACCGGCGTGGTGGGCACGTCCCCGCACCGCCAGTACGTCGTGGAGTGGCGCAACGTCACCTTCTACAGCGAGGCCGGCGAGCGGGTGTCGTTCGCGGCGCTGCTCGGCGAGGACGGGTCGGTCTCCTTCCGGTACAAGGACGTCGAGAGCGAGCGCGACCAGGGCTCCAGCGCCACGGTCGGCATCGAGAACGCCGCCGGCACCGACGCGCTGCTGTACTCCTACGAGGAGGCCGCGCTGGCCACCGGCCGGGGCGTGACGTTCACCGCGAGCCGGCACGGCCTGGTGACCGGCGTGGTCACCGACGCCAACGACGGCGAGCCGCTGGCCGGGGCGTCGGTGAAGCTGGGCGACGCGGCGTCGTTCACGACCGGCGCGGACGGGTCGTTCTTCGGGCAGGTCCCGGCGGGCGACCACGACGTGGTGGTGGCCAAGGAGAACTACGGGACCTTCACCAAGCCCGTCACGGTCACGCCCGGCGCGCTGACCAGGATCGACACCGCCCTGGTCACCGGACGGGTGAGCGCCTCGGCCGCCGAGGTGACCGCGGTCATGCCGGCCGGGGCGACCCGGACGCGGACGCTGGAGCTGACGAACCTGGGCTCGCCCACCGCCTACACGGTGACCGGCGACGCCGCCTGGATGTCGGTCACGCCGCAGGCGGGCGAGCTGGCCAAGGGCCAGAAGGCGACGCTGAAGGTGACGGTCTCCGGCGCCGGGGTGACGCCCGGCGGGACGCGTACCGGCAAGCTGGTCGTCAAGTCCTCCAGCGGGCGGCAGCCGGCCATCGAGATCAAGGTGACCGTGGTGGTGCCCAAGTTCCAGGTGGCCGTCGACGCCGGCGGCTCGAAGGCGCTGACCGACGCCGACGGCGACGCCTGGACGCCCGACCGCCGCTACGCCCAGGGCGGGTACGGCTACGTGGCGACCTCGACCAAGACGGCGAGCACGTCCAGGACCATCGCGGGCACCGCCGACCAGGAGCTGTTCAGGACGGCCAGGGAGGGCATGCTGGAGTACCGGTTCGACGGCGTGCCCGCCGGGACGTACACGGTTGAGCTGGACTTCGCCGAGGTGAAGAGCACGCAGATGGGCAAGCGGGTCTTCGACGTGCTGGTCGAGGGGCAGCTCGCGATCCCGGCGCTGGACCTGGCGCTGGAGGCGGGCACGTACACGGCGGTGGCCAGGCAGTACACGGTGAAGGTGACCGATGGTCAGCTCAACGTGCGCTTCGCCGCCCGGCAGGGGGCCACGCTGGTCAGCGGCGTGCGCGTCTCCGAGCGCCCGGACAAGGCGCTCCCGTGACCGCCCGGGGTCCCGCCGTCCCTGGTGCGGCGGGTCCCCGGGTCTCCGCGCTCAGGCGGCTCGGCCGGGCGTCCCTGATCAGTGGTCAGTGGTCGGCGGTCGTCAGCGGGGCGAGGTCGGGGCGCTTGGGGAGGACCCCGTCGCCCGAGGAGCGCCGGTTGATGCGCCTGCCGATCCACGGGCCGAGGTAGGTCCTGGCCCAGCGCAGGTCCTCGCGGCGGGCGGCCGTCCAGACCGGCGGCCGCCTGACCGGGTACGCCTCGCGCCAGTCCTCGCCCACCGGCACGCCGAGCACCTCGGCGGCCCGCAGCGCCACCCGGCGGTGGCCGTCGGGGCTGAGGTGCAGGCGGTCGGCGTTCCAGGCGCGCGGGTCGCGCAGGACCGGCATCGGCCACAGGTCGACCAGCAGCGCGTCGTAGCGGCGGGCGATGTCGTGGATGTGCAGGTTGTAGACCTCGATCTTGGAGTGCGCCAGCCGCATCACCGGCACGTGCCGCAGGTCGAAGCCGGTGAACATGAGCACCCGGCTGCCCGCCTCGGTCAGCGTCCTGACGCCCTGTTCCAGCCGCCTGGCCACGGACGCGGGCCCGCTGCCCGGCCGCAGGATGTCGTTGCCCCCGGCGCAGAGCGAGACCAGGTCAGCGCCCAGCTCGACCGCCTTCGGCACCTGCTCCGCCACGATCTGGTCGATCAGCCGGCCGCGGACGGCGAGGTTGGCGTACCGCAGGCCGGGCTGCCGGGCCCCGAGGTTGCCGGACTCTGCGTTGTCGGCCGCGATGTGCTCGGCCAGCCGGTCGGCCCAGCCGCGGAAGCCGTACTCGGCCGGGTCTTCCAGTCCTTCGGTGAAGCTGTCCCCTAGGGCGACATACGAGGTGATTCGTCCCATGACCGGATAGTTTGCCAAGGAGATTCTCCTTACGCGACCGTAACCCCCGGCTACCGCCTATCCGGACCCATCTGTTACTGGTTATGACATGAGACGCGTGCGGCTCCGGCGGGACATCCCCGTCCCGATGCCCGACGGTGTGACGCTGCTGGCCGACCACTACGCCCCGGCTCACGGCCGGCCGGCCCCGGCGGTGCTGATCCGCTCGCCCTACGGCCGGCGCGGCCTGTTCGGCTGGATGTACGGCCGCGGCTTCGCCAGGAACGGCTTCCACGTGCTGATCCAGAGCTGCCGGGGCGGCTTCGGCTCCGGCGGCAGCCTCGACCCGCTCGGCGACGAGCACGACGACGGCCTGGCCACCATCTCCTGGCTGCGCGAGCAGCCCTGGTACGGCGGCTCGTTCGCCATGTTCGGCCCCTCCTACCTCGGTTACGCCCAGTGGGCCGTCGCCGCCGAGGCCGGGCCCGAGCTCAAGGCCATGGCCACGCAGATCACCGCCTCCCAGTTCAGGGACGCCGCGTACGTGGGCGGCGCGTTCGCGCTGGAGTCGACGCTGAGCTGGACCACGCTGACCGACACCATGACGCGCCGCTTCGTCGGCGGGGCCGCGATGCTCACCGCCCCCAGGGTGACCCGCCGGGCCGTGTTGTCGGGGCGGCCGGTGGCCGAGCTGGACGTGGCCTCGGCGGGCCGGCCGCTGCGGTTCTTCCAGGACCTGCTGGCCCACCACGCCGATCCGGCCGTGCCGTACTGGCACAAGCGGGACTTCTCCTCCAAGGTCGGCGAGGTGGAGGCGGCGGTCACCATGCTCGGCGGCTGGTACGACGTCTTCCTGCCCTGGCAGCTCAAGGACTACGCGGCGATGCGGGCGGCCGGGCGGCGGCCGTACCTGACGATCGGGCCCTGGTACCACGTCGACTCCCGGCACGGGCGGCCCTCGAAGGCCGAGGCGCTGGCCTGGTTCCGCGCGCACCTGATGGGTGACCCGTCCGGTCTGCGCCCGGACCCGGTGCGGCTCTTCGTCACCGGGGCCGGCGAGTGGCGCGACTACCCCGACTGGCCGGTGCCGGGCATGCGGGAGCAGCGCTGGCACCTGCGGTCCGGCGGTGGGCTGGCCACGCGGGAGCCGGAGGAGGCCGGGACCGACCGGTTCCGCTACCACCCCGCCCATCCCACGCCGGCGATCGGCGGGCCCGTGCTGCTGGCCGACTCCAGGCCGCGCGACCAGCGGCGTCTGGAGGCCCGGCGCGACGTGCTGGTCTACAGCTCGGCGGCGCTGGAGTCGGACGTGGAGATGATCGGCCCGGTGCACGCCGACGTGTACGTCCGCTCCAGCACGCCGTACGTGGACGTGGTGGTCCGGGTGTGCGACGTGCACCCCGACGGCCGCTCGCTCAACCTGTGCGAGGGGGTGCGGCGGCTGGGCCCGCGGGCAACCGGCGACGGGGACGGCGACGGCGTGCGCCGCGTACGGGTGGAGTTGTGGCCGATCGGGCACCGGTTCCGCCGCGACCACCGGATCCGGGTGCACGTGGCGGCCGGCGCGTACCCGACGATCGCCCGCAACCCGGGCACCGGCGAGCCGGTGGCCGCGGCGGGCGGCCCGATGACGCCCGCCGACGTCGAGGTGTTCCACTCCCCCGCCCGCCCCTCGGCCGTGGTGTTGCCGCTGTGCGCGCCGCGCGGCTGATGTCGCTGGTCCTGCTGTTGCAGGCCAGGGGCGGGATGACGGCGGCCGAGCTGGCCAAGGAGCTGGAGGTCTCCGAGCGCACGGTGCACCGGGACGTGCTGGCGCTGTCGGAGGCGGGCGTGCCGGTCTACGCCGACCGGGGGCGCGGCGGCGGCTACCGGCTGCTGGACGGCTACCGCACCCGGCTGACCGGGCTGGACCGGGCCGAGGCCGAGGCGCTGTTCCTGTCGGGGGTGCCCGCGGCGCTGCGCGAGATGGGGTTGCAGGAGGTGGCCGCGACGGCCCGGCTCAAGGCCGCCGCGGCGCTGTCCCCCTCGCTGCGCGACGCGCCTGCCACGGCCGCGCAGCGTTTCCACCTGGACGCGCCCGGCTGGTACACCGCCGACGTGCCGCCGCCCCCGGCCCTGGCGCCGCTGGCCAGGGCCGTGTGGAACGACCTGCCGGTCACGGTGGTCTACAAGGAGCGCACGCGGGAGCTGGACCCGTACGGGCTGGTGCTGAAGGCGGGCGCCTGGTACCTGGTGGCCCGTCTGGGCGAGCGGTTCCTGATCTTCCGGGTGGACCGGATGGGCGACGTCCGGGCGCGCGAGCCGCGCTTCGAGCGGGCGGCCGGCTTCGACCTGGCCGCGTTCTGGGCCGGGCAGGCGGCCGAGTTCAGCCGCTCCCTGCTCAGGGACGTGATCACGTTGCGGCTGACCCCGGCGGGCCGGCGCATGCTGCGGTACGTCGCCGACCCCGCCGCCCTGGACGACGCGCTGGCCTCGCTCCGGCCCGACGGGACCGTGCGGCTGGCCGTGGAGTCGGTGGAGGTGGCCTACACGCAGGTGCTGCGCTTCGGCCCGGAGGCCGAGGTGCTGGCGCCCGCCGAGCTGCGCGCCCTGGTCGCCGACGCCGCCGCCCGCACGGCCGCGCTCTACGAACGCTGACTTGCGGGCGCCGACCCTCGGGCGCTCGACCGCGGGCGCCGAGGGGGATCGCCGCCCGGGGCGGCGTGCGCGTCAGCGGTAGTTCTCCCAGGTGCCGTCGCCGCCCTTCTCGCCGACCTCGTCGAGGTAGCGCCACACCTGCGGCCGGCTGCCGTCCACGTCGGTGATCCCGTACGCGTCGGCCAGCTCGCCGCTGGTGACCGACGATCCCGACCACCGCCGCCGGTCGGGGTCCTGGGCCAGGGCGGCCACGCCGCGGCCGGCGTAGGCGGGGGTCTCGGAGACCATCCACGCGCCGTCCGCCTTGGCCTCGCGCCAGTTCTCCTCGGTGACGCCGAAGCCCTCCAGCATCGCCTCCGAACGCAGGAACCCCGGCGTGACCGCCACCGCCGTCCCGCCGTACGGGCGCAGTTCGTGGGACCAGGCGAAGGCCAGCCGGTTGACCGACACCTTGGCCAGGTCGTAGTAGACGTTCCCGCGGTAACGGGTCCGGTTGAACTCCCAGGTGCCGTCGGTGATCTCCACGACCAGGCCGCCCTCGTGCCGGATCAGCAGCGGCAGCAGGTGCCGGGCGCTGACGAGATGGGTGTCGACGGCCAGCCTGAGCAGGCGCAGGCCGTCGTCCTGGTCCTGCTTCCAGACGGGGGTCTCCCACTGCCACAGGTGGTCGCCGCCCCACACGTCGTTGACCAGCACGTCCAGCCGGCCCTGCTCGCGCTCGACGCGGGCGGCCAGCTCCGCCACCTGCGCCGGGTCCAGGAAGTCGGCGGGGACGGCGATGCCCGTCCCGCCCGCCGAGCTCACCAGCTCGGCGGTCTCCTCGATCGTCTCCGGACGGTTCATCTCCGAACGCCGCTCCCGCGTACTGCGTCCGGCGCAGTAGACCGTCGCCCCGGCCGCCCCGAGGGCGACCGCCATTCCTCGTCCCGTTCCGCGGGTCGCGCCCGCCACCACAACAATCACGCTGACGATCGTGTCCCGGATACCCGCCATCCTCTGTCATGTTTTACGCATGAACGCTGTGATAAGTAGTTGATTACTATGAACAGCGAATTCGAGCTCCGCGGGGTCAACCACATCGCCCTGGTCTGCTCGGACATGAAGCAGACCGTCGACTTCTACTCCGGCGTGCTGGGCATGCCGCTGATCAAGACGATCGAGCTGCCCCTGGGCTGGGGCCAGCACTTCTTCTTCGACTGCGGCGGCGGCAACGCGCTGGCCTTCTTCTGGTTCCCCGACGCCCCCGAGGGCGTGCCCGGGGTCTCCGCGCCCAGGAACCTGCCGGACCGGGGCGAGCTGCTGTCGGCGGTCGGCTCGATGAACCACATCGCCTTCGACGTGCCGCCCGAACGCATCGAGGAGTACCGCGACCGGCTGATGGCCAAGGGCATCGACGTGGGCGTGCTGCTCAACCACGACGACAGCGAGTTCGGCGTGGCGGCCGAGATGCACGAGGGCGTGTTCGTCCGGTCCATCTACTTCAAGGACCCCGACGGGATCCTGGTGGAGTTCGCCGCCTGGACCCACCCGGACGGACGGCCGGACGGGCGGCCCGGCGACGTCCGGCACGAGCCCAAGACGGCCGCCGACAGGACCGTCTGATGCCGCGCCTGCGCCGGGTGCCGCCCGAGGAGGTGACCGACCCCGTCGTCCGGTTCTTCCACGACCGGCTGCTGTCCCCCGACGGCACGGGGACCGCGACCGGCTCGCCGGGCGACTGGTGGACGGTGTTCGCCCTCGACCCCAAGATCTTCCGCCACTGCGTCAAGGGCTTCCAGATCTACCGCGAGTCACGGCTCGACCCGGTGCTGCGCGAGCTGGGGCAGACCAGGGCGGGCTGGGCGCGGCAGAGCCAGTTCGTCTACTCCCAGCACTGCAAGCAGCTCAGGGCGCTCGGCGTACCGGAGGAGAAGGTGCAGGCGGTCGCCTCCTGGCAGGTCAGCGACCGGTTCGGCGAGCTGGAACGGGCGGTGCTGGCCTACACCGACGGGCTGGTGCTGGACGGCGGCCGGGTGCACGACGAGGTGTTCGCCGTGCTGCGCGCCCACCTGCCCGACGAGCAGATCCTGGAGCTGACCTACATCGTCTGCCTGTACGAGATGCACGCCACCATGGCCCGGGCGCTGCGGCTGGAGTTCGACGACCGCCCCGACCCGATCACCGAGGTGCCCGCCCCCGAGGGCTACGGGACGCGCGACATCGCCGACGAAGTGACCGTTCGTCGCGAGTAGCCGACCATTCGCCGATCGCCCGGTTCCGCGCGACGCGGTGGCGACTTAACGTGCCGGGTGCGAGGGGTGGGCTTTGGTCTCGCCTGCCGAGAGTTGATCTCGACATTTAGGCCAAACTGTGATGTTCCGGACATTGGGTTTAATACCACCGGAAAGCTAATCTCCCTCCATTGACTACGTTGTCAGGGGCCGGTCAACAAGCCGCCCCTGATCCCCCCAATCGGAGGGTCGATGACTACCGGGGAATCCGGGCAGCCGCCGCGTACCGACCGCAGCCCATGGAACTGGCTGCTGGTCGTACCGATCGTGCTGCCGCTGCTGACGTTCCTGTTCAACTCCGACGAGCCGCGCCTGCTCGGCTTCCCGCTGTTCTACTGGCTGCAGCTCGCCTTCATCGTGATCGGCGTCGGCTGCACCACCATCGTCTACAGGATGACCAAATGAGCGGGCACGTGACCGAGCTGGTCGTCTTCGCGCTGCTGTTCGTCCTGGTCAGCGGCATGGGCTTCGTCGCGGCCCGCTGGCGGCGGCCCACCGACCTGGCCAGCCTCAACGAGTGGGGCCTGGGCGGCCGCAGCTTCGGCTCCTGGGTCACCTGGTTCCTGGTCGGCGGCGACCTCTACACCGCCTACACGTTCGTGGCCGTGCCCGCGCTGGTGTTCAGCTCCGGCGCGCTCGGCTTCTACGCGCTGCCCTACACCGTGGTGGTCTACCCGCTGGTGTTCCTGGTGCTGGCGCGGATGTGGTCGGTCTCGCACGTGCACGGGTTCGTCACGCCCGCCGACTTCGTCCGGGCGCGCTTCGGGTCGCCGACGCTGGCGCTGCTGATCGCCATCACCGGGCTGGTGGCCACGATGCCGTACATCGCGCTGCAGCTCGTCGGCATCGAGGCGGTGCTGAAGTCGATGGGCATCACCGGGCACCTGCCGATCATCATCGCGTTCGCGATCCTGGCGGCCTACACCTACCAGTCGGGCCTGCGCGCGCCGGCGCTGATCGCCTTCGTCAAGGACGCGCTGATCTACATCGTGATCCTGGCCGCGGTCATCTACATCCCGGCCAAGCTGGGCGGCTGGGGCAACATCTTCGACATGGCCCAGGCCAAGTTCGACAAGACCCCCGCGCCGGGCGACGGCATCCTGCTCAACGGCGCCAACCAGCTCCAGTACGTCACGCTGGCCTTCGGCTCGGCCCTGGCGCTGTTCCTCTACCCGCACAGCCTCACCGGCGTGCTGGCCTCCAAGAACCGCAACGTCATCAAGCGCAACATGTCGGCGCTGCCGGCCTACAGCTTCGTGCTCGGCCTGATCGCGCTGCTGGGCTTCATGGCCATCGCGGCCGGCACCAAGCCGGTCGACGGCGACCCGAACACGATCGTGCCGAACCTGTTCGACCAGCTCTTCCCCGACTGGTTCGCCGGCGTGGCGTTCGCGGCCATCGGCATCGGCGCGCTGGTGCCGGCGGCGATCATGTCGATCGCGGCGGCGAACCTGTTCACCCGCAACATCTACCGCGAGTACATCAACAAGCAGGCCACCGACGCCCAGGAGGCCAAGGTCTCCAAGGTCGTCTCGCTCGTGGTCAAGGTCGGCGCGGTGCTGTGCATCCTCCTGCTGGACCCGCAGTTCTCGATCGACCTCCAGCTCATCGGCGGCGTGATCATCCTGCAGACGCTGCCGTCGGTGGCGCTCGGCCTGTACACGCGCTGGTTCCACAAGGGCGGCCTGATGGCGGGCTGGGCCCTGGGCCTGGCGGCGGGCATGTGGATGCTCTACCTCATCCCCAACCCGGCCAAGGGCAAGGAGCACTTCGGCGGCTCGGCCTTCAGCATGGCGAACCTGGGCCTGGACACCAAGATGACGATCTACGCGGGCTTCCTCGCGCTCATCGTCAACCTGGTCGTGGCCGCGCTCGCCACGCTGATCTTCCGGGCGGCCAAGGTGGCCGACGGCACGGACACCACCCGGCGCGGCGACTACTTCGCCGACGAGGGCGACCCGGACGTCAAGGACCTGGACCTGGCCGGGTCGCACTGACGCTCACGGCCGCTGGAGGTAGCCGGGATCGGCCACCTCCAGCTTGGCCCGTACGGCCTGGACCAGCGCGGCGGTGAGCGCGTCGTCGCCGTCGAAGCGGCCCGCGCGGACGGCGACGGCCAGCTCGGCGTCGTCGGCCACGCCCAGGGCCGCCAGCCGCGCGGCGTGCTCGGCGGCCTGGTCCGGGCCCAGCTCGATCTCCCGCTCCACCATGGTCAGCACGTTGATCGCCACCCGCGTGTGGAAGCGCACCCGCCCCTCGGCCGCGGGCAGCACGTCGTCGCGCAGGAACTCGCGCACGGCCGCGACGAGCTGCGCGGCGGTGGGCACGTCATGGGGCTGCGCCATCGGCGGCACTCCCGTCACCTCGCTCCGGAGCCGTACGCCCGCGCACGGCCTGTCGTGAGCCCAGGCATAAAGATCACCGCCCTCCCTGTCAAGGCCCCGGCGCCCGGATGACCTTTCTCCACCCCCGGGACGACAGACCTCCCCCCGCGATCGGCGTGTCTCTACCGGACCGCCGACACCCCCGGTGGCGGGCCCGCGCGCGACGATGACACGCTTCCCGAGCGGCCCGGCCCTCCGGGGTCACGCGGACGGCCCGGACGGCTGGGAAAGTCGCCCGGCGCAGCTCCCAGGCCCCCGGACCCCCGGGCCGCTCAGCCGCAGTCAACCCGAGGGAGCGCAGCATGAACGACGACGTACGCGTCAAGGCCTGCCGCATCAACGACCACGTGGAGCTCATCCACGACTCCTCCCCTGACGTGGTCCTGGAGATCCCGCGCCGCGACTGGCTGCACTTCCTGGAGGCGGTCAGGTCGGGGGCGTTCGAGCTGGAGGTCCTGCCCCGCAAGGCCGAGGAGAACGCGGCCTGACCCCCGTCCCCTCCGAAGGGCCCGGCGGCCGCTGCCGGGCCCTTTCCCGTCCCGCGCGCCGGCCGTTGACCGCGCAACGGATTTCGGTTGAGATCACCCCATGAGCTTCGCCGTACCCGGGCATGTCCGGCCGATCCGCGACGCCGTGCGCGCGTTCATGACCGAGCGCGTCGAACCGGCCGAGGAGGTGCTGCACGAGGGCGGCCCCCGGGCCGCCGCCACCCTGGCCGGGCTGCGGGACGAGGCCAGGAAGGAGGGCCTGTGGGCCCTCGGCCACCCGCGCGAACTGGGCGGCGGCGGGCTGCCGTTCCTCGACTACGTCTACGTCAACGAGGTCCAGGGCCGCAGCGAGTACGGGCAGCTCGCCCTCGGCTCGTTCACCCTGCAGGACTCGCTCATGCTGCACGAGCACGCCTCCCCCGAGCAGCGCGAACGCTACCTGGAGCCGCTGGTGCGCGGCGACATCTCGCCCAGCTTCGCGATGACCGAGCCGGAGGCAGCCGGCAGCGACCCCACCCGGATCACCACCTCCGCCGTGCTCGACGGCGACACCTGGGTGATCAACGGGCACAAGTGGTTCACCACGGGCGCGTCGGCGGCGGCGTACACGACCGTGATGTGCCGGACCGAGCCGGACGCGCCGCCCCACCGGGCCTTCTCCATGATCCTCGTGCCGACGGACACGCCCGGCTACACGATCGTGCGCGAGACCCCGGTGCTCGGGCTCGGCGGCGCCCATTGCGAAGTGCGCTACGAGGACGTGCGGGTGCCCGCCGCGAACCTGCTGGGCGAGCGCGGGCGCGGCTTCGTCATCGCCCAGCAGCGCCTCGGGCCCGGCCGGATCTTCCACTGCATGCGCTGGCTCGGGCAGGCGCAGCGGGCCTTCGACCTGATGTGCCGGCGGCTGCACGCGCGCACCGCGTCCGGCGAGCCGCTGGCGGCCAAGCAGCTCATGCGGCAGCACGTGTTCGACTCCTACACCGAGATTCAGGCCGCCCGCCTGCTCACCCTCCAGGCCGCCGAGGCCGTGGACGCCGGCTCGCAGGCCCGCGTCGAGATCGGCGCGATCAAGGTGGTGGGGGCGCGCATGCTGCACAACGTCATCGACCGGGCCGTCCAGGTGTACGGCGCGGCCGGCCTGACCCCCGACACCCCACTGGACCGCATGTACCGGCACGCCCGCGCCGCACGCGTCTACGACGGCCCCGACGAGGTGCACGTGGACACGGTCGGCCGCCGCCTCCTGGGCGAGTACGCGGCCGGCGGCAACTGGGAGTTCGGCCTGCGATGAACCGTGCCGAGACGATCGCCCGCGAGGTGTACGGCCCCGGCGCGGCCGTCCCGTACGCGGTCCGGCTGCCCGGCGGGGCCTCCAGGGAGACCTGGGCCCTGGACGTGGTCACCACCGGCGGCGACCGGCACGAGCTGGTGCTCCGGCTCGACGGGCCGGGGGCCGTCCTGGAGGTGGGCGCCGGGCTGGCCGCCGAGGCGCGGCTGATGCGGGCGGCGGCCGACGCCGGAGTGCCCGTACCGCACGTCGTGGCAGCCGCCGATCCGCCCGCCGATCCGTACATCCTGATGACGCGGGTCCCCGGCGAGACCATCCCGCGCAGGATCCTGCGGGACGAGGCGTACCGGGAGGCCAGGGCCGGGCTGGCCGCCGAGTGCGGCCGGACGCTGGCGGCGATCCACCGCATGCCGCTGTCCTGCCTGCCCGCGACCGACGCGGAGACCGGAGCCGGAGCGGAAGCCGGGGCCGGGCCCGGCGACCCGCTGCGGCGCTGGCGCGACGTGCTGGACCTGACCGGCGAGCCGCACCCGGTGTTCGAGCTGGCCCTGCGCAGGCTCGCAGCCGACCGGCCGCCCGCCGCCCCCACGGGCGTCGTGCACGGCGACTTCCGCAACGGCAACCTGATCGTCGGCCCGGAGGGCATCAGGGCCGTGCTCGACTGGGAGCTGGCCCACGCCGGCGACCCGCTGGAGGACCTGGGCTGGCTGTGCGTCAAGGCGTGGCGGTTCGGCTCGCCGCTGCCCGTGGGCGGGTTCGGCGGCTACGCCGAGCTGATCGCCGCCTACGAGGAGGCCGGCGGGCGGCACGTCGACCTGGACGCGCTGCGCTGGTGGGAGACGTTCGGGGTGCTGAAGTGGGGGATCATCTGCGTCATGCAGACCATGCGGCACCTGCGCGGCGGCGCGGCGTCGGTGGAGCTGGCCGCCCTCGGCCGCCGCGTCTGCCAGACCGAGTGGGACCTGCTCGGCCTGCTGGCCTGACCGCGGCGCTCAGCCCCCGGCGACGGCCGCGCCCCGGCGGCCGGGTGCCATGGCCGCCGCGATCACGTCGACCAGCCCCTCCACCACCTGCGAGCGGTCGACCTCCGGATGCTCCAGCCACCAGTCGCCCGTCGCCTGCACCATGCCGACGAACGCGTGGCCGAGCACCTGCGCCCGCACCGGGTCGGGCACCACCCGCTCGGCCGCCAGCACCTGGCCCAGCTCCTCGCCCAGGCCGCGCACGAGCGAGGTCATGTGGGAGCGGATGCGGGTGTCCTCGGCGCCGGCCCGGTGGAACAGGAAGCGGTAGAGGTCGAGGTTGGCCGAGATCAGGTCGAGGTAGACGCCGATGGCGGCCCGTGCGCGGGCCCGCGGGTCGGCGCCGGGCCCGGCGAACTGGGGGCGGAGCCGGGCGATCACCGTGCGCACGTGGCGGTCGGCCAGCGCCTGGTAGAGGCCGCTCTTGTCGCCGAAGTGGCGGTAGAGGATGGGCTTGGTGACGCCGGCCTCGGCGGCGATGGCCGCCATCGACACCTCGGGGCCCTCGGCCAGGATGGCCCGGTCGGCGGCGTCGAGCAGCGCCCTGCGCCGGTCGGGGTCCCGTCTGCTCATCTGCTCAGGATAGATCGCAGGCGCCGCGGCAGCAGCGCCGAGAAGACCAGTAACGCGCCGGTGTAGGCGTACAGGCCGGTCGCCCCGGCGAGGGTGCCGGGCGGCTCGGCCCACGGCGGCTCCCACAGCCCGGGGAGCACGCCCGCCAGGCCGATCGCGGCCCGCAGGTCGAGGGCGAACAGCACGCCCGCCACGGCCAGCGGCAGCCCGCAGGCCAGCGCCGCCGCGGGCCAGGCGGCCAGCACGGCGACGATCAGCGCCGCGGCCGCCAGGAAGCCGAGCCCGGCGGGGGCCGGGGCGAAGGCCGCCTGGCCGGTCCGCAGGGCTCTGGCGCCCGCCTCGGTCAGGTAGTAGACGGGGGGAACGGCGGTCAGGCCCGCGCCGACGCCGATCAGAGCTCGTACCTCACCGGTCACAGAGCCCATCGTCCCCCGCCTGCGCGCGGCTCACTCGGCGGTTAGGTTTTTCGTCATGAAGAACAGTGGCACAGGCCCAGGCGCCATCACCCCCGACGGATCCCCTGTCGACTTCTACACCCTCCTCCGGCCCGGCCGGGACGCCGACCTCGTGATCCAGGAGACCCCGCCCGGCGGGTCCGTCCTGGAACTCGGGGCCGGCGTCGGCAGGGTCACCCACGCCCTCGTCGAGGCCGGGTTACAGGTCGTGGCCGTGGACGAGTCCGCCGAGATGCTGGCGCACGTGCGCGGGGCCGGGACCGTGCACGCGCGACTCCAGGAGCTGCGGCTCGACCGCCGCTTCGACACCGTCACGCTGGCCTCCCAGCTCGTCAACGTCGTCGACGGGGAGGTCAGGCGCGCCTTCCTGGCCGCGTGCGCGCGGCACGTCGAGCCGGGCGGGGCGGTGCTCGTCCAGTGGATGCCGGCCGAGCGGCACGACTCCTGGCGGGCCGGCTCGGGCAGGGCCGACGGCGACGTCACGATCACGCTGGCCGAGGTCGAGGAGACCTCCCCCGGCGTGTTCGCGGCGACCATGCGCTACGAGCACGGCGACCGGGTCTGGACGCAGTCGTTCACCTCGCGGCGGATGACGGACGACGACCTGGCCGCCGACCTGGCCGCCGAGGGGTTGCGGCTGGAGCGGTTCCTCACCGAGGACCGCACGTGGTTCCTGGCCCGGCCCTTTACAAAGTAGATTTCAATGTAAATACTGGGAAATACTGGAACTGTTGATACCCTCGCGCCATGAGTGACCGGCTGGACGAGCTGGAGCGGCGGATCGACGGGCTCCGGGCCGGCGTGCGCAAGGCCATGCGCGTCAAGGACGGCGCGACGGCCCGCGTCCTGCGCGCCGAGCTGCGCGCCGCCGAGCGTGCCTGGGACGCCCTGGTGAGCGGCGAGCAGCCGCGCGGCAGGGCGGAGGGGCCCCGGCTGGTCACCGTGCGCGAGCAGGTGCACCAGGCGCTCGCGCTGCTCGGGGCCGCCGCGCAGCCGCGCCTGGTCGTGGCGGTCAGCGGCGCGTTCTTCGCCGGCACCATCCGCAGCGCCCAGCTCACCAGCCTGCGCCGCGACGAGGAACGCTCGTTCCGGTCCACGCCGCACGGGCGGCCGTACTACCTGTGCGCGGCGCTGACCGACCGCCTCTCCCCCGCCCGCGGCCTGCTGACGCTCAGCACCTGGCCGCTGGAGCGGCGCGTCGTCGGCCCGCTCAGCCCCCGCGTCGACTTCCTGACCTGCGCCATCGCCGTGGCCTCGCACGAATGCGAGGACGAGCGGGCGCTGCGCTTACTGGCGCGGATGGCCAGGAACGTCCCCGGCGCCACGGCCGCCGACCTCGGCCCGCCCGACCGCCGGCGGATCGCCGAGGCGGCCGGGGCCGAGCTGGCCGTGCACGCGGAACGCGACACGCGCGACCGCGCCGAGCTGGCACGACGCGCCACATCCCAGCTCGGTGACGTGGCCAGGCTGTTCGGCGCCGCTACGCTGGGCACGATCAAGGAGGAGACAGCGACGTGAGCGGCTTGAGACGCGAGGACGGCCCGGCCCACCGGCTCGACGCGCTGCGCGGCACGACCCCGCCCAAGCCGCACGACGCCCGGGCGATCGCGGCCCTGGCCGCCAACCCCGGCTGCGCCCGCCGGGCCCTCATGGACGGCGCGGGCGTCGACAAGGACGCCGCCGCCCGCCATCTGGGCTTCCCCGCGCCGTTCGGCCAGTCGCCGTTCGCGATCACCCGCGGGAACGCGTTCGAGGCGCTGGTCAAGGCCGACGGCTGCGCCGAGCTGCTGCGCCTGCTGAGGGAGGTGCTCGGCCTGCCGGTCGCCGAGGTGGCCTACCACGACGTGGAGAACGTCGGCGCCCACCTGCGCCACACCCACACCCGGGCCCTGTTCGACCGGGCGGCGCGCGGCGACCAGGACGCCGGCACGCTGTTCGACCACCCGCTGCTCAGCCTGGAGATCGCCGGCCACACCGCCTTCCTCGAACCCGACGTGGTGGCCTTCCAGCTCGGCGGCCGCTTCCATGTGGTCGAGATCAAGTCGTTCGCCGTGGTGGACGGGCAGGCCGACCCCGGCGCGGTGGCCGCCGCCGCCCGCCAGGCCGCGGTCTACGTGCTGGCGCTGCGCACGATGCTGGAGGAGCTCGGGCACGACCCGCGTACCGTCTCCCACGACGTGGTGCTGGTGTGCCCCGAGAACTTCGCCAACCGGCCCGTGGCGACCCTGGTCGACGTGCGCAGGCAGCTCGCCGTGCTGCGCCGTCAGCTCACCCGGATGACCGGCCTCGACCGGCTGCTCGCGGCGCTGCCCGACGACCTCAGCTTCGACCTGCGGCCCGGCGAGGACGGCCGGCCCACCCGCCCGGTCGCCGAGCTGACCGACGCGCTGCACAGGACGACCGCCCGCTACGCCCCCGACTGCCTGTCCACGTGCGACCTGTGCTACTTCTGCCGCGACGAGGCCCGCCAGGAGGGCGCCTCCGACCTGCTCGGCCGCCAGGTGCGCGACGAGCTGGGCGGGGTCGCCTCGGTGGCCGAGGCGCTGGGCCTGGCCGACGGCCTGCGCGACCCGGCCGACGGCCAGGAGGAGATCGCCGGCCTGCTCCGCAACGCCGAACGCCTGCGCAGGGAGTGCCTCAGTTGAGCCTGCTCACCTCGCTCGCCCGGCTGCGCGCCCTGCAGGAGGGCATCGCCCAGCCCGTCGCCACGGTCCGCCACTGTCACGTGGGCGCTCGGCCGATGGTGTTCGTCCCGCTCAAGCTGTCGGGCGAGGCCGCCGCGCCGCTGGCCGCCATGCTCGGCACCGACCGCGACCGGCCGCGCCTGCTCGTCGTCGCCCAGCCGCGCAACCGCGACCTGCGCTTCGCCTGGGCCGCCGAGCTGGCCGGGGTGCTGCTGCCGTACATCGAGTCGTTCACCGCCGACACCGAGACGGTGGAGCGCAAGAACGCCGACCCCTACGAGCGGGCCCTCGACGCGCCGCAGCTCGTCGTGCCGAACCAGGCGGGGGTCGCCTTCGCCAGGCTGCTCGGCCGCTCCACGCGCTTCCGCAGGCCCGACGGGCCCTACCCGGTGCCGCCGGAGGTGCCGCTGCTGGGGCGGTGGCTGACGTACTTCGGCGAGCGGGCCGCCTACCCGGGCTCGTCGCTGACGCCGGCCGTGACCGAGGAGCTGGGCCGCCACTGGGCCAGCGGGCAGAGCGCCTTGGAGGACGCCAACCTGGCCGCGCTGCTGTCCTGGATCACCCAAGGGCCCTCCGACGACGCCGAGGACCCGCTGATCTGGCCGCCCGCCGGGCCCGCGACCGATCCCGGCTTCGACGCCGAGGTGCTCGCCCCGGCCATCGAGAGCGAGTCGCCCGAACGGGTCGCCGAGGCGCTGCGCACCCAGCTCGAACCCACCTGGCGGCTGATGTGGCAGGCGCTCGACCTGCTGTCCGGGCTGGAGCCGGGCGCGAGCGTGGCCCAGCGCTGGGAGCAGGACCGCGGCTCGTTCAGCGCCATGGCCGCCCACATCGCCGAGGGCGCGCCGCCGCAGGCCAGACGCGACGGCGCGGTGGCCGCCGCGGCCAAGCTGGCCCGCATGGAACGCGCCCAGGCCGCCTACGACGTGCAGCGCGCCTACGACGACCCGCTGGTGATGGCCGAGTACCGGCTGACCGGTGAGGCGTTCGCCGGCGAGGTGGTCGAGACCGTGCCCGACAACGTCGAGGGCGAGGGCCGCTCGCGCAAGCTGCGTCCGCTGGTGGTGCTCAAGACCGACGACCCGGTGCGCCTGGCGCCCGGCGCCTCGCTCGGCACCCCGGAGCGCCGCGGCCAGGGCGCCGAGCTGGTGGAGGCCCGCGACGGCCTGGTCACCCTGAAGATCACCAAGGGCATGGGCCGGGGGAGGACGCCCGTCCCCGGCGCCGTGCCGGAGGTCGGCGAGCGCGTCTGCTACACCTCGCTGACCGACGACTTCCAGGGCTCGCCGACGCTGCCCGAGGCCGAGGCCACGCCGTGGACGCACGGCGGGCCGCCGCAGGAGTACATCCCCGACGACGAGGACGCGCAGGAGGAATGGTCGTGAGCGAGAGCCCGGAGCAGGTGATCGCGAACGTCCTGGCCGACCTGCCCAGGAACCGCGGCGTCGTGGTCGACTCCCCGCCGGGCGCGGGCAAGTCCACCCTGGTCGTGCGCGCCGCCGCGCACATCGCCGCCACCGGCGAGCCGCTGATGATCGTCGCCCAGACCAACGAGCAGGTCGACGACCTGGTGGCCCGCATCTCCGACAAGCACCCGCACCTGAAGGTCGGACGGCTGTCGGCCGGCGGGTACGTGCCCCACCCGCGCATGCTGGAGCTGGCGGGCGTCACGATCGGCACCAGGATCCAGGACCTGGGCGACCCCGACATCGTCATCGCCACCGCCGACAAGTGGGCGTGGATCTCCGGCCGGGTGTGGCCGTGGGCGATCGTGGACGAGGCGTACCAGATGCGCTCGGACAAGCTGCTGCGCATCGCGGGGCTGTTCGAGCGGGCGCTGTTCGTGGGCGATCCCGGGCAGCTCGACCCGTTCTCGATCATCGACGGCGACCGCTGGTCGGGGCTGTCGTGGGACCCGTTGCAGAGCGCGGTGGCGGTGCTGCTGCGGCACAACCCCGGCCTGCCGGTGCACCGGCTGCCGGTGTCCTGGCGGCTGCCGGCCTCGGCCGCGCCGGTGGTGTCGCAGGCGTTCTACCCGTTCACCGGGTTCCGGTCGGGCACCTCCGAGGGCGACCGGCGGCTGGACCTGACCGCCGGCGGCATGGGCACCGTGCACGACCGGGCGCTGGAGGAGGCCGCCCGGTCGGGCTGGGCGCTGCTGGAGCTGCCCAACCGGCACACCGTGCGCACCGACGGCGAGGCCGTGCAGGCCGTGGCGCTGCTGGCGGCGCGGCTGCTCCAGCGCGGGGCCGTGGCCACCTCCGAGCAGGGCGAGCGGCCGGTGACCGCCGACCGGATCGCGGTCGGCGCGGCCCACCGCGACCAGGTCGCGGCGATCAGGAACGCCGGGCTGCCGCCGGAGATCACCGTGGACACCGCCAACCGCCTCCAGGGCCGCGAGTACGACGTGACGATCGTGCTGCACCCGCTGTCGGGCCGCCGCGACGCCACCGCCTTCCACCTGGAGTCCGGGCGGCTGTGCGTGCTGGCCTCGCGCCACCGGCACGCCTGCGTGATGGTGGCGCGGGCGGGCATCGCCGAGCTGCTGGACGCCCACCCGTCGGCCGAGCCGGTGCAGCTCGGGGTGCCGGTGAAGTTCCCCGACGGCTGGGAGGCCAACCAGTCGGTGCTGGAGCACCTGGCCCGCCACCGGGTCTGACCCCGGAGCCGCACGGGTCAGAGGCGGCGCCGCCACACGTCGATGGCCAGCACGCGGCGCATGCCCGCCGACTCGTACAGGCCCAGCGCGGGGGTGGTGTTGTTGCTGTCCACGTGCAGGATCGTGCCCTTGCGGCCTCTGGCGGCGTCGGCGGCGAAGGCGTGGCGGAGCAGGAAGCGCCCCAGGCCCCGGCCGCGGAAGCCCGGGTGCACGGCGAGCGTGGCGACGTAGCCGCAGTCCTCGTCGGAGACGAACTGGTTGCTGCCGATCAGCACGCCGGCGGGCTGCCCGTCGATCCTGGCCAGGGTGAGCTGGCTCCAGTCGGTGACGCTCTGGGCCTGGCGGCGCTCGTACCAGTGGTCGTAGTCGACCGGGACGAAGCCGAAGTGCTCGGCGAAGCCGAGCTGGTGCACCTGGTGCGCCGCGCGGCGCGTCTCCTCGCTCTCGCCCGTGTGCAGGGTGAGGCCGGGCAGCGGGACGGGCGGCTCGACGGGGGCCGCGTGGTCGACGCGCATGCGGTGGAAGCTGGTGCCGGGCTCGAAGCCCTGCTCCTTGGCGTAGGACTGCTTGTCCTGGTCGTCGCGGTAGATGCCGATGTCGATGGTGACGCCGTCGTGGCCGCGTTCGCCGCCCAGCTCGCGGGCGCGGTCGGTGACCGTACGCCACAGCTCCTCCCGCAGGCCCGTCAGGCCGGCGCGGGTGATGACCTCGATGTTGACCAGGTCGCTGTCGCCCACCCGGCACGCCCAGGCCCACCCGGTCAGCAGGCCGGTCTCGTCGCGGGCCAGCCAGCCGTCCCTGTCGAGGTCGAAGCCCGGCTCGACCAGCTCGTCGGCGACGTCGTCGAGGGTCATGTCGGGCGACCCGATGACCTCGGTGTCGTAGGACGCGACCAGCTCGTGGATGGCCGCGGCGTCGTCCACCCGGGGGCGGCTGAAGGTGTGCATGGGGCCGATTGTGCACATATGCCCGCCCCCGCGCCTCCCATTTTTCCGGTGGTGGCTAAGCTGGGCGGGTGGTCGACAGAAAGCCGCTGCACATCGAGGTCGCCACGCCGGGCGCGACGACCGTCTCGCTCGCACTCAGCGGCGACCTCGACTACGAGTCCGTGAGCCGGCTGGCCGAGCTCTCCGTCCCCGCGGGCTGCACCGCGATCGACGTCGACCTGTCCCGGCTGACCTTCGTCGACTCCTCCGGCCTGGCCGGGCTCGTCCGCCTCCAGTTGCAGGCCGCGGACGCCGGCGCCGTCGTACGGGTGGTGGCGCTGACGCCCTATCTGCGCAGCCTGTTCCTGCTGACGGCGATCGACCGGCTGTTCACCCTGCCGCCGGACTGACCGCCTCCGCCTTTAGTTGATCTTGCTTACTTGCCGACCGGCAAGCCTAGAATGGGCGGGACATCAACTTGCCGACCGTCAAGTCGAAACAGGTGCGAAGTGCGGGAAGACACGCGGGCGCGGATCCAGGAGATCGCGCTGAGGCTCTTCACGGAGCAGGGTTACGAGGCGACCTCGCTGCGCGAGATCGCCGAAGAGCTGGGCGTGACCAAGGCCGCGCTTTACTACCACTTCAAGACCAAGGACGACATCGTCGGCAGCCTGGTCGACCTCCGGGTGGCCGAGCTCCAGGAGCTGCTCGACTGGGCCAGGAGCATGCCCAAGACCCCCGAGACCCGCCGCGAGCTGCTGGCGCGTTACGCCGAACGCCTCCGCCAGCCCCGCTACCTGGCCGTCGCCCGCTTCCTGGACAGCAACCAGACGGCCATGCGCAGCCATCCCAAGCTCGCCAAGATGCGCGACACGATGATGGAGCTCACCGCCGAGATGAGCGAGCCCGGCGCCACGCCCACCGAGCGCGTCAGCCGGTCGCTGGCGCTGTTCGCACTGCACGCGGGCAAGTGGCTGACCATGGCCGGCGAGGGGCTCACCGACGAGGAGATCGACAAGGCGTGCATGGAGGTGGCGCTGCGGCTTCTGGAGCAGTAGCCGCCCTCCCGGGCTCCTGATGCCACAACGGACGATTGGCGCCCGGGATCCGGGGAAGAAGGCTCGCACGCATCCAGACGGGAGGAGACGCAGTGGAGGCGACGATAGCGCTCCGACTGCCCAGGGATGCGGCGAGCGTCCCGCTGATCAGGAAGATGCTGGACGGCACGCTGCGGTCGCTCGGCGTCGAGGCCCAGGTACGCGACGACATCGAGCTGATGCTGACCGAGGCGTGCGCCAACGTGGTCAAGCACGCGGCTCCCAGTGACGACTACACCGTCAGCGCCTGCGTGCGCGACGATCTGTGCGTCATCAAGGTCGTCGACACCGGGGGCGGTTTCGACCCGCACAAGGTGCTCGAACCCGGCCCGGGGGCCGAGCACGGCAGAGGACTGCAGATCATGCGCGCGCTCGCCGACGACATCCGGTTCACCAACGTCCGCGAGAACGGCGCGATGGTCTGCCTCGAGAAGAGGCTGCGCTTCACCCCAGGGGCGGCGGGGCAGCATCTCATCGCCAGGTGACCCGCACGAAAGGGGCCGGGGCCGCCGCTCTTCGCGGCGGCCCCGGCCCTTTCTCACTGTTCTCTCACTGTTGGCTGCCGGGAACGGCGGTCATCGTGAGGTGAGACCGGAGGGCCTGCGAAGGCGGGCGCTCCGGCCGGGACGGCTCACGTCGGGCCGCCGGTCGCCCCCGCGGACCACGGGGGCGAGGCGGATGCGGCGGCTCACCAGGGGCGTGCCGCCGCTCAGCTTCGCCCGCAGCCGCGCGGGCATCTCGGGGGCGCTGAACTTCAGCGGCAACCGTGCCCCGCGGCCGGACAGCCGCCGCCACAACGTGTGCCAGTCCACCAACGTTCCGGCCAGCGCCGCCAGCACCAGCATCGCGACCACCGCGATGACCAGGACGGCCAGGACGATGAGGACGAAGACGATCACCAGGGAGCCGATCGTACCGAGGACTGTCAACATTGGGCAAAAAGTGCCCGCTCACCAGCAAACTATGCCGATTTTCTGGGATATATCGGCCTTACTCGGCAATTCCAGTGGACTGGTCCAGTCGTCCCGGCAGGACGTCGAGCCGGCGCAGTATCACGCCCTCGCGCAACGCCCACGGGCACACCTCCAGCCGGTCCACCTCGAACAGGTCCATCGCCGCGTCGGCCACCAGCGCCCCGGCGGCCAGCTGCGCCGCCCGCCCCTCGGACACCCCGGACAGCTCGGCCCGCTCGGCGGACGTCATGCCGGTCAGCCTGGCCGCCCAGCGGGCCATGTCCTCGCGCGAGAGCGCGCGCGAGACGTACGCGCCCTCGCTGGTCGGGGCGGCCCCGGAGATCCTGGCGAGCTGCTTGAAGGTCTTGGAGGTGGCCACGGCGCGGTCGGGCTCGCCGTACCTGGCGACGTCGCCGACCGTGCGGGCGATCTCCGTACGGACGTGCCTGCGCAGCTTGCGCACCTCCTCGGCGGACGGCGGGTCGCCGGTGAACCAGTCGCGCGTCAGGCGTCCGGCGCCCAGCGGCAGCGACACGGCCACGTCGGGCTCCTCGTCCACCCCCGCGGCGATCTCCAGCGAGCCGCCGCCGATGTCGAAGGCCAGCAGCCGCCCGGACGACCAGCCGAACCACCGGCGCACCGCGAGGAACGTCAGCCGGGCCTCGTCACGCCCGGACAGCACCGCGATGTGCACGCCGCAGCGCTTGTCGATCTCGGCCAGCACCTGCTCGCCGTTGGCCGAGTCGCGCACCGCCGAGGTGGCGAAGGCGAGCAGGTCCTCCACCCCCTTGTCCTCGGCCAGGCGCACGGCCTCCTCGACGAACGCGCCGAGCCGCTCGATGCCCTCGGGGGCGAGCCTGTTGTCCGCGCCCAGGTACTGCGTGAGGCGCAGCTCTTCCTTGTGGGAGTAGGCGGGCATGGGCCGCGCGCCCCGGTGGGCGTCGACGACGAGTAAATGGACGGTGTTCGAGCCGATGTCCAGCACGCCTAGTCGCATGGGAAAACGCTACCGGTCTGCGGCTTTTCGGGCGAAGCCGACTCCGGCCCGGCCGAGCGGGGCGAACCCGGCCGGCCACGCGACCCGGACCCGGGACGGCCGCGTCTTCGTACGCATGTTCAGGGGACTACCCTTCCCATGGTGACATGACACGTTTGGGGGGTTTCGTGAGCGCGTGCTGTGGTCCGAGCAGAGGGGCCGCCGCCCCGCCGCGCCAGGTCGAGGTGATCACGCGGCGGACGGCGCCGCGTGGCATGGTGCGCATCCCCGGCGGCGCCTTCCTCATGGGCGGGGACGACCCCGACGGCCGCCCGGAGGACGGCGAGGGCCCGGTGCGCGAGGTACGCCTCGACCCGTTCATGATCGACCCGGCCTGCGTGACTAACGCCCAGTTCGCCACCTTCGTCAAGGAGACCGGGTACGTCACCGAGGCCGAGCGCATCGGCTGGTCGTTCGTGTTCGCACAGTTCGCCAAGGCCGGGGTCATGGACGCGAGCGTGCCGCAGGCCCCCTGGTGGACGGGCGTGGAGGGCGCGACGTGGCGCTCCCCCGAGGGGCCCGGCTCGACGGTCGGCGACCGGCAGAACCACCCGGTCGTGCACGTGTCGTGGAACGACGCCAACGCCTACGCCGCCTGGGCGGGCAAGCGCCTGCCGACCGAGGCCGAGTGGGAGATGGCCGCCCGCGGCGGTCTCGAACGCGCCCGCTACCCCTGGGGCGACGAGCTGACCCCCAAGGGACGGCAGCGGTGCAACATCTGGCAGGGCCACTTCCCGACCGCGCCGAGCAAGGGCACGATGCCGGTCAAGTCGTTCCAGCCGAACGGCTACGGGCTCTACAACGTCTCGGGCAACGTCTGGGAGTGGACGGCCGACTGGTGGGGCACGGCGTGGGAGCCGTCCGCCGACAACCCGGCCGGTCCGGCGGACGGGACGGCCAAGGTGATCCGGGGCGGGTCGTACATGTGCCACGATTCCTACTGCAACCGCTACCGGGTGGCCGCGCGCACGTCGAACACGCCCGACAGCTCGACCGGGCACACGGGCTTCCGCTGCGCGGCCATAGTCTGATCGCATGTCACGAACCCTGCGACTGTTGATCACCGGCGGCGGCACCGGCGGTCACACCTATCCCGCCCTGACGACCCTGTCGGCCGTCCAGCGACGTCAGGTGCCGCACGACGTGCTGTGGGTGGGCACCGAGAACGGCCTGGAGGCCCGCATCACGGCCGAGCACGGCATCCCGTTCAAGGCGATCACCACGGGCAAGCTGCGCCGCCGGCCGAACATCAAGGAGCTCGGCACCAACATCGCCGACGTGTTCCGCATCCCCGTCGGGGTGTTCCAGGCCGTGGGGCACGCCGCCCGCTACCTGCCCGACGTGGTGCTGTCCACCGGCGGGTACGTGGCGGTGCCGATCGGCGTGGCGGCCAAGCTGATCCGCCGTCCGCTGGTCATGCACGAGCAGACCACCGTGGTGGGCCTGGCCAACCGCATCCTGGCCAGGCTGGCGACCCGGATCGCGCTGTCGCACGAGTCGTCGCTGGAGTACCTGCCGCCCTCGGCGCGGGCCAAGGCCGTGGTGACGGGCAACCCGGTGCGGCCGGAGCTGCTGCAGGGCAACCGGGCGGCGGCCTACGACCTGTTCGGGCTGACGTTCGAGGTGCCGCTGATCTACGTGACCGGCGGCGCCCAGGGCAGCAAGCAGATCAACACGCTGATCGCCGAGATCCTGCCGCGGCTGCTGCCGCACGCGCAGGTCGTCCACCAGTGCGGGCCGGCCTGGATCGACCAGATGCGGGCGGTCGAGGTGCCGCCCGGCCTGGCCGACCGTTACCACCCGGTGCCGTACGTGGGGACCGAGTTGCCCGACCTGTTCGCCGCGGCCGACGTGGTGATCTCGCGCAGCGGCGCGGGCACGGTGTCGGAGCTGACCGCGATCGGCAAGCCGTCGCTGCTGATCCCGCTGATCCCGACCGGCGGCGACGAGCAGCGCAAGAACGCCGGCTACCTGGTCTCGGCGGGGGCCGCGCGGGCGCTGCTGGAGCCGCGTCCGACGGCGGAGGACCTGCTGGCCGAGCTGATGCCGATGCTGGCCGATCCGGGGCTGCGCGCGGCGATGGGGCAGGCGGCGGGCAAGCTGGGCCGCCTCGACGCCGCCGACGCCCTGTGCGACCTGCTCCTGGAGGCCGCCCACGGCGGCCAGGGCGGGCCCGGCTTCGGAGGTCAGGGCGCGGGCGGGCAGCGCTTCGGGGGTCAGGGGACGGCCGGTCACGGGCCGGGCGGGCCGGGCTCCAGGTAGCGGAAGGCCTCGTGGGCGGAGCTGACGCTCCGCCTCAGCGCCTGGTCCAGGCGGTCGGCGTCCTCGGTCAGGCGGGTCAGCTCGTCCGTCGTGGTCTCGTCGGCGCCGGTCTCGGCGACGAGCTCCTCGTACTCGTGCAGCCGCGCCCGCAGCTCGGCGATCTGTTGCCGGGCCCGATAGGCGCGTTCGGCCTCGGCGACGTTGGCGGCGTACCGTTCCAGGGCCTCCACCCGGCCCAGGACGGCGTGCTCGCTGCTGTCCAGCGCCTTGGTGAGGGGTTCGGCCACGGCCGCCACCTCGGGCGTGCTCTCCCCCGACAGGGTCTGCCGGTGCCTGGCGCGCAGCCCGGACAGCTTGGCCAGCAGGCGGGCGATCTCCCACTCCTGGGCGGGCAGCATCACCGCGTTGCGCACGTCGTCCAGCAGCCCTTCGGCGTTGACCCGCGACTGCGACACCGCGGCGACCGCCCGCTGGGCTCGGCGCAGCAGCCTGCGCGAGGGCTCGTCGAGGTCGTCGATGAGCACGTACCGGCCCTCATGGCGGACCGCCTGCGCGTGGACCCGCCGCTCGTGCTCGGCCTCCTCGCCCTCCGGCGTCTCGGTGCGGACGAACGTCACGATCATCAGCGGGACGGCGAGGAGCACGAGTAACAGCGGCCCCAGGGAACGGCCGAGCCCGCCGACACCGAGGAGCAGGCCGAGGCAGACGGTCGCCCCGCACACCGCGCCGAGCCTCCAGTACGGCGCGGCGGCCAGGCTCGGGCCGGAACGGTCCGGGACCCACCCCCTGCGCGCCCTGATCAGCAGCCGCCGGTTGTCCCGCAGCAGCCGCGCGTCGGCCGGCGGCAGGGCGGGGTCGACGATCACGTCCGCCATGATGTCGGATCGGATGGGGATTCACCTCCTGCGAGGGCGGAGCGCCTCCCGCGTGTGCCACATGGTCCGATGTCAGCTCTCCAGGTACCGGAACGCCTCGTGCGCCGACCGCACGCTGCGCCGCAGCACCTGCTCCAGCTGGTCGGCGTCCTCGGCGAGCCGGTCGATCTCCGGCACGGCCAGCGCGTCGGCGCCGGTCTCGGCCAGCAGCTCCTCGTAGCGCGGCAGGCGCGCGCGCAGTTCCTCGATCTGGCCGCGGGCGTGGTAGGCGCGTTCGGCCTCGGCGACGTGCTCGGCGTAACGTTCCAGGGCCTCGACGCGGGCGATCATGGCGGCCTCGCTGGTGGCCAGGGCCCGGTCCAGCGGCTCGATCACCGCGGCCACCTCGGGGGCGATGCCCCGGGACAGCAGGGCCTCGTGCTCGGCCCGTAAGGCCGACAGCTTGGCCAGCAGGCGGGCGATCTCCCACTCCTGGGCGGGCAGCATCACCGCGTTGCGGGCGCCGTCGAGCAGCCCCTCGGCGTTGACGTGCGAGCGCAGCACCGAGCCGATGGCCCGCTGCGCCCTGGTCAGCACGTCGGCGGCGTCCTGGTCGAAGTCCTCGGGCAGCAGGTAGCGGTCGCGGAACGGGCGGGCCCGCTCGTACACCTCGCGGTCGCGCGAGCGGTCGTGCTCGGGCAGCTCGCTCATCGAGGCGATCTTGACCAGGACGACGAAGACGAACGCCCCCAGCAACGTGAACCCGGCGGCCGGGTGCGACCAGGCCAGCAGCACGGTCATGAGCGCGACCACCGCGGGCGTGGCGGCCAGCAGCGCGACGCTGGAGACGTTCCTGAACCGGTCCGGACGCACGTCGGCCGGCGGCACCCAGCCCGACCGCATCCTGGACAGCAGCGGAGCGTTGGCCCGCAGCAACCCCGCGACCTCCGGAGGAACCCCCGGCTCGACGACCACACCCACGCTCTGTCCCGGCACCTTGGCGCCCCCAACGCTCGTGATGCAGTGGATATTACGTATTTTTTCGCAAGGATGTCAGCCTCCGCGGGGTCAGGACGGGAAACCACCAGGCCCGCTCCCCCAGCACCTCCATGACCGCGGGCACCAGCACCAGGCACACCCACCGTGGCGTCGAGCAGCACCGCGACGGCCGACCACGCAGGTCCGCGGCGGGCAGCGCGATCGTCCTCATGCCGGGACGGTAGTGCCCTCCTGCTCCGCGCGACACCGCCGTCGCCGTACGCCGGCTACGGCGAGCGCGGCGGACACGCAGGCGAAGGGGATGGCCGGCAGGACGTAGCGGTGGTCGAAGTCGAGGGCGGCCACCGGGGCGAGGAGCAGGAACGCCGCCATCGTCCACGGCAGCAGGGCGGCGCGGCGGCGTCCGGCCGAACCCAGGCCGCCGATCAGGAGCAGCACGCCGAAGGCCGTGCCGTGCAGGAACCACGGGTAGGGGTAGGCGGCCAGGATCGAGGCGTACGGCTCGACGGAGGTCATGCCGCGGATGCCGGGGTCGTACTCGGAACGCACCTTGGCGACGAGGGCCTGCTGCTCGGGCAGCGACCAGGAGCCGCGCGGGAAGGTCGTGGACGGGCTCATCCGGCGCGGGTGGGCGACCGGCTGCCAGGTGAAGGCGAGTGAGGTGTCGCGGGCCACCTCGCGCAGGTAGTCCAGCGGCTGGGCGGCGATGGCGCGCAGGGCGAAGGACCTGGCCAGGTCGTTGTAGGCGAACCGGTCGCCGGGGAGCCGGTTGAGGGACGCGCCGGGGGCCCAGACGTACTCGGAGGCGGCGTCGGCGACGGTGCCGTTCGGGCAGAGCGGGGCCTCGGCGGGCGGCGGCTCGATGATCGAGCAGTCGGCGAAGGTCATGGTGCGGGCCCACAGGGCGACGCCGTCGGAGCCGCTGAGGGCGAAGCGGCCGTGATGCTGGGCGTACCAGCCGGCGTAGGCGGCCAGCGGGAGGGCGCCGGCCAGCAGCAGCGCGGCCACCCGCCGCCAGGGCGCGCGGCGCAGCACCAGCCACCCGGCGGCCAGGGCGATCAGCGGCACGGCGGCGGTCCTGGTCAGCCCGGCGAGCGCGAGCAGCAACCCCGCCACCGCCGCCGCCCGCACCGACGGCACGCCCGGCCACAGCCCCCAGGACGGGCCGTGGCGCCACATGAGGACCGCCAGCGCGGCGGTGATCAGGAAGATGACCTGGAGGTCCGACAGCACGGCGTGCTCCAGCCGGAGGAGGGCCGGGTCGAACAGCACCGGCACGGTCGCCAGGGTCGCCCCCCAGCCGGGCAGCGAACGGCGGCGCAGCAGCGCGTAGATCATGACGCCGATCCCGAGGCCCATCGCGTGCTGCACCCCGGCGACCAGCTCGACGCTGTGGAAGGGCCGCAGCGCCCACAGGAACCACGAGTACCCGGCGGGGTGGAAGGCCGCCTGGGGCCGCAGGTGCACGGCGGTGTCGAGGTAGGTGAAGGAGTCGTACCAGTAGAGCTGCGCGGTGTCGTAGCCGAGCATGACCAGCACGCGCAGCGCGGCGGCCAGGGCCAGTGCGCAGGCGAACAGTCCGTGGCCGGGCAGGCGGCGCGCGGCGGGCGCGTGCGGGCGCGTCCGCGCCAGAGTGACTGCCATGGACTTCTCCCCCGTCGGCGACCGGGCCGGTCCCGGTCGTTCGGAGGGCAGTCCAGCGATCCGCCGATAACCTTGGCGTCACCTGAAATGGTTATGCCCGCGTTATGAGGTCTGGTCCAGACTTGGGGCATTTCGTGATCTTGTTGGGGGCTACGAGTGCGGGTATTGATCGCCGAGGACGAGCGCATGCTCGCCGACTCGATCGCCGAGGGGCTGCGGGGCGAGGCGCTGGCCGTCGACGTCGCCTACGACGGGGAGGCGGCGCTGGAGCGGCTCGGGGTGCACGACTATGACGTGCTGATCCTCGACAGGGACCTGCCGGGGGTGCACGGCGACGAGGTGTGCCGGACGGTGGTGGAGCAGGATCGGCTGGTCAGGGTGCTCATGCTGACCGCGTCCGGGGACGTGCGGTCGCGCGTGGCGGGGTTGTCGCTGGGGGCCGACGACTACCTGTCGAAGCCGTTCGCGTTCGAGGAGCTGGTGGCGCGGGTGCACGCGCTCGGGCGGCGCGCCCGCCGGGCCGACCCGCCGATGCTGGAGCGGGCGGGCGTGCGGCTGGACTGGGCGCACCGGCAGGTGTTCCGCGACGGCGTGTACGTCCCGCTGGCCCGCAAGGAGTTCGGCGTGCTGGCCGAGCTGCTGCGCGCGCAGGGCGCGGTGGTCTCGGCCGAGGTCCTGCTGGAGAAGGTCTGGGACGAGCACATCGACCCGTTCACCAACACCGTGCGGACGACGATGATGAAGCTGCGCAAGAAGCTCGGCGAGCCCCAGGTCATCGAGACCGTGCCGGGATCGGGGTACCGCATCCCATGACCGTGCGCATGCGTTTCGCCCTGGCCTGCGCCGGGGTTTTCCTCTTTCTCGGCGGCCTGGCGGTGACCGGGGTGTACTTCGTCGTCCGGTCGCAGCTGGAGTACCGGATGGACCTGATCAAGCCCGACTTCCCCCGGGAGTACTACGGCGACTCCTACGACCGCGCCTACCTCAACGGGATGCGGGTGCGCGCGGCCTACCAGCGCGAGACGCTGAGCGGCGTGCGCACCGTCGGCGGGATCATCGTGCTGGCCGCCACCGCCGCGGCGTTCGGGCTGGGCTGGCGGGCGGCGGGATGGGTGCTGCGGCCGGTCAAGACGGTGACCGAGACCGCCCGCCGGGTCGCCCAGAGCCACGACCTCACCGAGCGCATCGCCTACGAGGGCCCGCGCGACGAGGTCAAGGAGCTGACCGAGATCTACGACACCATGCTCGGCCGGCTGGCGCGCTCGTTCGACGGGCAGCGCCGGTTCGTCGCCAACGCCTCCCACGAGCTGCGTACCCCGCTGACGATCAACCGCACGCTGGTGGACGTGGCGGTGCGCCGTCCCGACGCCACCGACGACGTCAAGCGGCTCGGCGAGTCGCTGCTGCTGGTCAACACCCGGCACGAACGCCTCATCGACGGCCTGCTGGCCCTGGCCGAGGGCGAGCAGGCGGTGCTGGACCGGCGGCCCTTCGACCTGACCGACGTCGCCGAGCACGTGCTCGACCAGGCCGGGGAGGAGGCGGCCGAGCGGGAGGTGACGATCCACCGGCTGCTGGACGCGGCGCCGACGACGGGCGAGGCGGTGCTGGTCGAGCGGCTGGTGCAGAACCTGGTGGAGAACGCCGTCCGGCACAACCATCCCAAGGGCGAGGTGTGGGTGACGACGCGGCGGCGGGCCGAGCAGGTCGAGCTGGTGGTGGCCAACACCGGGCTGCACGTGCCGCCGTACGAGATCGAGACGATCTTCCAGCCGTTCCGGCGGCTGCACGGCGACCGGCTGCGCTCGGAGCGGGGCAGCGGGCTCGGCCTGTCGATCGTCCGGGTCATCGCCGAGGCCCACGACGGCACGGTCACCGCCAGGCCGCGCGACGAGGGCGGCCTGACGATCACCGTGGAACTGCCGGTGGACCAGTCGGCCCCCTGACGATCACCGCGGAGCCGGTGGACCAGTCGGCCCCCTGACGATCACCGCGGAGCCCGTGGACCGGTCGGCGCGCTGACGACCGTCGCGGAGCCGGTGGGTCAGTCGGCGCCCAGGCTGATCTGCCAGAGCTCCTCCTCCGGCACGCCCGCCCTGACCAGTTGCTCCCAGGTGGCGACGCGCTCGGTCGGGTCGGCCAGCACCAGGACCAGCAGCGGGCGCAGCTCGGCGTGGTCGGCGCCGTCCTCGCGCCACAACGCGCCCAGCGCCCGGTGCACCGCCGGGGACCGCACCTCCCCGGCCTCCAGCAGCTCCCGCAGGACGGCCACCCGGTCGCGGAAGCGCAGGGCGCGCCCCTCCCCCACGGCGAGCATCAGCAGGTCGAGCAGCCTGCGGTGGCGGGGGGCGTGGCCGGTGGCGGCGGCGACGATCACGTCGCCCATGGCGGTGCCCTCGGTGCCGCCGAGGATCACCTCCTCCCTGCCCTGCCCGGCGACGCGGTGCGCCGACAGGGCGTTGACCAGGCCCGTCCAGCCCTCGTGCCCGAGCTGGCCCTTCCACAGGTGGCCGAAGGAGGCCCAGCGGCCCAGCGGGTCGGGCCCGCCCAGGATGTGCGAGACGGGGACGGGCTCCTGCGAGGCGGCCACGATGAGCAGCGCCAGGTTGGCCGAGTAGGCGGCCAGGCGGCGGGTGACGGGATGGCGTACGGGCTCGAAGCCGGTGAAGCAGCGGCGGCGGCGCTCGTACAGGGACCGGCGCAGCAGCCCGGCCAGGTGGGTCACGCACCGGGCGCGTACGGCCGGCGGCACCTCGTCCAGCAGCTCCAGGATGAACCCGACCGTCGGCCCGCGCTCGGCCAGGCAGGAGAACGACGTGACCGCGTACAGCAGGTCGTCGTCCACGCTCTGGGCCAGGGCCAGCGGCTCGTCCCCGGCCAGGCGGCGGCGCCGGTCGAGGTCGCGCAGCGCGTACACGGTCAGCCAGGCGGTCAGGAACTCGCCGAAGGTGGAGTGGAGGAAGGAGTGGCCGTCGCGGCGGATGAAGAAGAAGCGCTCGGTGGCCCGGCGGGCCCAGTCGACGGGCGGGCGCGGCTCTTCGGGCTCGTCCTCGCCGCCCTCGCACAGGGCGGGCAGGTCGCGGCCGAGGTCGTCCTCGGTGATGACCTGGCGGCCGCGGGCGAGCATGGACAGGGCGACCGTGCCGAGCAGGACGAGCTCGCCGTCGATCAGCACCCGTTGCGGGGCGGCGGTCTCGCGTTCGGTGAAGTCGCGCAGCAGCACCTCGTACAGGCGGGCGCGGCCGATCGGGCGGTGCTCGCGCTGGAGGGCGTTGCCGCCGGCGTCGTAGAGGGCGAGCAGCAGCAGGAGCAGCGGCTGCCTGGCCATCTCGCCGTGGGCCAGGGCGGTCGCCGCGGGCAGGGGCTTCAGGTCGCGCCGGGCCAGCAGGGCGCGGTTGGCCTGGTCCCAGATGTCCAGCCACTGGCGCACCTGGTCGTCCTCGAACGGCTGGAGCTGCAGCGCCAGCAGCCCGTCGGGGAACCTGATGCGGTCGGCCACCACGGTCCGGCTGGTCACGATCACCACGACGGGCCGCCCGAGCGCGGCCTCGCGGCGCTGGAACTCCTGGACGTGCCCGAGGTAGTCGTAGCGGTTGACGCCGCCCTGCAGCAGCTCGTCGAAGCCGTCGAGGAGGATCACCGGCAGCGCGCCGTCGCCCGCGGCGACCAGGTCGGCGTAGGCGACCTCCTCCTCCAGCACGGCGGCGACGGCCTGCTCGATCTGCTCGGTGACCGGCGCGCGCGGCGAGACGCGCGGCAGCTCCACCCTGATCGGCAGGAACTCCGACCTGGCCAGGCGGGCGCCCAGCACCTCGGTCAGCTTGGACTTGCCCGAGCCGGGCTCGCCGAGCACGAGCAGCGGCGCCTGGGTGGCGCGCAGCGAGGTGAGGTGGCCGACGAGGAACGCCTCGGCGTCGGGCAGCACGCGCTGGTCCCGCCACCAGCCCACGGAGGAGGGGTCGGACTCGCCGGTCAGCTCGGCGACCCGGCAGCGCGGGCTGAGATAGCCCTCGCCGAGCAGCGGGAGCGAGACGTCCTCGGGGAGCTTGCCCGCGGCCAGCAGGGGCCGGTCGAGGGCGTTCGCGGCCATCCTGGCCCGGTGGATCATGGGACGGTCGCCGACCCGCGGCGGGGCCAGCTCGGCCAGCAACCAGGCCACCCGCGACAGGCCGGTGCCCGGCGTCTGGCGGTCGGTGACCAGGCTGCGCACGCCGAACTCGTGGCTGTCCAGGGACAGCGAGCGGAAGTCCTCGTCGTAGATGCGCAGGGCGTGCGCGGGCGGGCCCTCGGCGAGCATCCGGGGTAACAGGAGCTGGTCGTCCACGGGCAGCTCGTCCCACACGCTGAGGCCGCCGACGAACCCGGCCATCACCTCCGACATGCGCAGGTGGGCGCGTTCGACGGCCTGGCGGGTCTCGGCGAAGGGCACGTGCGGCTCGGGGGTGGGCAGGCGTTCCATGAGGAGACCGGCCACCAGGCGGGCGAAACGCTCGGGGGTGGGCACGCCGTGGGAGATCTTGTCGGCCCGGTCGAGCTGCTCCAAGGTGAAGGGCAGCTTGGCCTCCCCGAGCGCCTCGAACCAGGCCGAGACGACGATCACGGCGTGCGCGGCGGCCAGGCGCTGGGTGCGGGTGTAACGGTCCACGCCGCCCTTCAGCTCGGGCATCCGGCGGATGACCTCCTCGCCGTAGCGCACGACGTCGGAACGCATGTCGGCCAGGCCCATGGTGAGCAGCCCGCCCCCGGCCAGCGCCCAGCCCGTACGGGCGGCCGCCGCGGCGAAGCCGACCACCTTGACGAGCCTGCCCTCCTTGCAGCCGAGCACCCTCAGGGCGTCGGCGTAACTCGGGGTCTCGATCATCAGCCTTCTCTCCGGGACCGGGAGGTCCCATCATGCGCCGGGCCGCGCCCCCGGCGCCGCCCTGATGCACGCTCCGCTATGGGCCTTTCACGGCGTCGGCGATCTCCGGCAGCACGCCGGGGTCCTCGATGGTGGACGGCGTGGCGTACGGCCGGCCGTCGGCGATGTCGCGCATCGTGGCGCGCAGGATCTTGCCCGAGCGCGTCTTGGGCAGCCGGGCGACCACCACGGCCCGGCGGAAGGCGGCGACCGGCCCGACGCGCTCGCGCACCAGGGCGGTCAGCTCGCGCTCGACGTCGGCCGGGTCGCGGGCGGAGCCGGACTTGAGCACCACGAACCCGACCGGGAGCTGCCCCTTGAGCGCGTCGGCCACCCCGATCACCGCGCACTCGGCGACGTCGGGATGGGCCGCGAGCGCCTCCTCCAGCGCGCCCGTGGACAGGCGGTGGCCGGCCACGTTGATCACATCGTCGATGCGGCCCATGACGAAGAGGTAGCCGTCGGCGTCGATGTGGCCGCCGTCGCCGGTCAGGTAGTGGCCGGGATAGCGGGACAGGTAGGAGGCCGTGAAGCGCTCCTCGTCGCGGTAGAGGGTGGGCAGGCAGCCGGGCGGCAGCGGCAGCCGGACGGTGACCGCGCCCTCCACGCCGGGCGGGCACTCGCGGCCCTCGGCGTCGAGGACGCGCACGTCGTAGCCGGGGACGGGTTTCGTCGGCGAGCCCGGCTTGATCGGCAGGGTCTCGATGCCGACGCAGTTGGCCGCGACGGGCCAGCCGGTCTCGGTCTGCCACCAGTGATCGATGACCGGGACGCCGAGCAGGTCGCTCGCCCAGTGGTAGGTGTCGGGGTCGAGGCGCTCGCCGGCGAGGAAGAGATGCCGCAGCCCGGACAGGTCCCACTTTTTCGCGAAGTTCCCGGCGGGGTCCTCCTTCTTGATGGCCCTGATCGCGGTGGGCGCGGTGAACAGCGTGCGCACGCCGTGCTGGGCGGTCACCCGCCAGAACGCGCCGGGGTCGGGCGTGCCGACGGGCTTGCCCTCGTACAGGACGGTCGTGCAGCCGGTCAGCAGCGGCGCGTACACGATGTAGGAGTGGCCGACGACCCAGCCGACGTCGGAGGCGGCCCAGAAGACCTCGCCGGGGGCGGCGCCGTAGACGTTGGTCATGCTCCAGCGCAGGGCGACGGCGTGGCCGCCGTTGTCGCGCACCACGCCCTTGGGCAGGCCGGTGGTGCCGGAGGTGTAGAGCACGTAGAGCGGGTCGGTGGCGGCCACGCTCACGCACCCGGCGGGCTCGGCGGCGCGTACGGACGCGTGCCAGTCGAGGTCGCGGCCCGGCGTGAGCCCGGCCGGGCACTGCGGGCGCTGGAGGATCACGCAGTGGGCGGGCCGGTGGGCCGACTGGCCGAGGGCGGCGTCGAGCAGCGGCTTGTAGGCGACGGTCCGGGCCGGCTCGACGCCGCAGGAGGCCGAGAGCACCACCTTGGGCTCGGCGTGCTCGATGCGCAGGGCGAGCTCCCTGGCCGCGAAGCCGCCGAACACCACCGAGTGCACCGCGCCGAGCCGCGCGCAGGCCAGCATCGCGACGACCGCCTCGGGCACCATCGGCATGTAGATCACGACGGTGTCGCCGGCCGTCACGCCGAGCGCCTTCAGCATGCCCGCCGTCCGGGCCACCTCGTCGAGCAGCTCGGCGTAGGTGATCGTGCGGACCGTGCCGGTGACCGGGCTGTCGTGGATCAGCGCCGCCTGCCCGCCGCGTCCGGCCGCGACGTGCCGGTCGACCGCGTTGTGGCAGGTGTTGAGCCGTCCGTCGGGGAACCAGCGGCTCCCGTCGGTGACCACGGCGGGCGCGACGTCCCAGTCGATGTCGCGTGCCGCCTCGGCCCAGAACTCCTCCGGGTGCGAGATGCTGCGCCGGTAAGCCTCGTCATAGCCGCCCACTTTTCGATCAGATCAGCCGCCGGCCCCCGAACGCAAGCCCCGTGGGAGGGTGTCCGGATGAACTCTGACCTCATCCTGTCCGTCGTGACGGGCTCCCGGGCGTACGGGCTGGAGACCGAGGGCTCCGACACCGACCGGCGCGGCGTGTTCGCCGCCCCCACCGCGGACTTCTGGCGGCTGTCCAAGCCGCCCACCCACCGCGACGGGCCGCTGCCCGAGCAGTTCTCCTGGGAGGTGGAGCGCTTCTGCGTGCTGGCGCTGGAGAACAACCCGACGGTGCTGGAGTGCCTGTGGTCGCCGATCGTGGAGGTCGAGACCCCGGCCGGGCGGCGGCTGCGCGAGCTGCGCGAGGCGTTCGTGTCGCGGCGGGCGCGGCAGACGTTCGCCGGGTACGCCGACGACCAGTTCCGGCGGCTCGACCCGCGGGCGCCCAAGTGGAAGCAGGCCATGCACATGGTGCGGCTGCTGCTGAGCGGCCTGCACCTGGTCCGGCACGGCGAGCCGCTGGTCCAGGTCGGCCCCCACCGGGCACGGCTGCTGGCGGTCAGGCGCGGCCAGGTGCCGTGGGCCGAGGTGGACGCCTGGCGGGGGGAGCTGGCGGCGGAGCTGGCCGCCACGCCCTGCGTCCTGCCGGAGCGGCCGGACCGGGAACGTGTGGAGGACTTCCTGGTGGGCGTGCGGAAGGAGCACCTGTGAGCGCGCTGCCGTCCTGGCTGCCGGAGATCCCCGGCGAGCAGCCGTACCCGGTGGCGTTCGCCACGGTGAGCGGCGCCCACCTGTACGGCTTCCCGTCCGTGGACTCCGACGTGGACCTGCGCGGCGTGCACGTGCTGCCGGCCGAGGAGGTGGTCGGGCTGCGCACCGGGCCGCAGACGCTCGACCGGACGTGGACGCGCGACGGCGTCGAGGTGGACCTGGTCACGCACGACCTGGCCAAGTTCTGCCGCCTGCTGCTCGGCCGGAACGGATACGTGCTGGAACAGCTCCTGTCGCCGCTGGTGGTGACCTCCTCGCCGCTGCACGACGAGCTGGTGGCGCTGGCGCCCGGATGCGTGACGCGGCACCACGCCCACCACTACCTGGGGTTCGCCCGTACGCAGTGGCGGTTGTTCGGGCGTACCGGGGAGCTGAAGCCGCTGCTGTACACCTTCCGCGTGCTGGCGACGGGCACCCATCTCATGCGCAGCGGGGAGCTGGAGGCCGACCTGACGCGGCTGGCGGCGTACGGGCCGGCGTACCTGCCGGAGCTGGTGGCGGCCAAGAAGGAGGCCGAGCACGGGCACGCGCCCCAGGTGGCGGGCGTGGCCGACGACGTGGCGCGGATGACGGCCGCGCTGGAGGCGGCGCGCGAGGAGTCGGCGCTGCCCGAGCGGGCCGCCGCGGACGACGCCCTGCACGATCTGGTCGTACGGGCGCGCCTGGCGGCCCGTCCCTGACGGGGGACGCCGTCAGGGACGGGCCGGAGGGTCAGGCGGCGGCGGGATCGGCCGACAGGACGAGCCGGACCGAGACGTTCTCGTACCCGGCGCGTTCGAACGCCCGCGCCATCGGGACGTTGCCCGCGTCGGTGTCGGCCATGATGCCCGGCACGCCACGCTCGGCGTGGAAGCGGGTGATCTCGCCGAGCAGCTCGTCGACGTAGCCGCGGCCCCGGTGCGCGGGCACCACGCCGAGGTAGCCGACCACGGGCCCGGCGTCGTTGGCGGAGGGCAGCGCGACGCCCACCAGCTCGCCGCTCTTGTCGAAGGCCAGTCGCCACCAGGACCGCTCGCCCCGCATCGAGCGGTTGTCGCGGACGTCCTCGCGGGCCTGTTCCACGGGGTCCATGGTCATCAGGGCCTGGCGGGTGTGGAAGTCGAGGGTGCCCTCGGCGACCTGGCGGAAGGCGTCCACGAACACCTCGTCGTCGTCATCGCCGCGGAAGACCAGCCGGTCGGACGGCTCGGGCACCGGCGAGCCGGGCGTCCAGGCGTAGCGCAGGCGTTCCAGCTCCTCGGTCAGCCCGGCGCGGCCGGCGGCCTCCCAGCGCCAGGCGATGGCCGCCGACGCCTTCGGGTCCTCACGCCAGCCGTTGGAGACGAAGACGTGGTACTCCGGCGTCCGGCCGAACGCGGCGTGCGCGTGGCGCAGCAGCTCGGCGGCCAGGCTCACGCGGTCCTCGACCGAGGGGTGGACGTAGACGCAGTCGAGGGCGAGCGGTCGCTCCTCGCCGGCGAAGCCCCACCAGACGGCGCGGGCCAGGATCTCGCCGTTCTCCTCGGCGACCCAGATGCGGTCGTAGCGGTAGTTACGGCTCTCCAGGAAGGAGAGCAGCCGGTCGGGATGGGCCCAGCTGATGGATTCGTCGACGACGCAGCTGAGCAGACGGTCGAGGTCAGCCTCGACCGCGGGACGGAAAAGCACAGTTCCTCCGAGAAATGAAAATCACACTTACACTGCCAAACATCTCAGTGCCTCCCTTCTCCCGACATTTCGCAGCACTCTAGCCCAGCTTGCCGTCGCCCGCTCACCGTTTTCCCGGACGTGATCTTTCCCTCGTGGCCGGAGGACGACGTGAGTACGCTGGACCGCGTCCAGTTTCCGGCGTTTCGCGATCCGGCGGGACGATTCCGATCCGGCCGACGATGAGGACAGGATGGGCTCCGTGAGGTCCTACGACGACGACACGCTGCCGCTGCAACCGCCGATCCGGCTCCCCGACGCCGCCACCCTGGCCGCCGCCGTCCGCGCCGCCCCGCTCTCGGGCGAGCTGAAGGCGCTGCTCGACAGGCAAGACGAGCGCGCGGACGGGAGCGAGGGCGGGAGCGAGGGCGGGAGCGAGGGCGGGAGCGAGGGCGGGAGCGAGGGCGGGAGCGAGGGCGGGGGCGGCGACGACGCCCGGGTGCTGGAGGCGTGGGCCGAGGTGTGCCGGGCGCGGCTGGCCGCCGACCAGCGGCTGCTGCTGGAGCTCATCCGCATGTTCCTGTCCAGGGAGCCGGTCGCCGGGCGGGTGCCGCGGGCGCTGACCGATCTGGGGCTGGTCCGGCAGGCGGAGCCGTACACGCTGAGCTGGCTCGGGCTGTGGGTGGCGCGGCTGATCATCGCCGAGACCGCCGGGCAGGAGATCCCCGTCATGGGGACGCTCGCCGACGCCGACGCCGCCACGCTGCTGCACGGCCTGCGCTCCTACCCCGAGGCCGAGCGCGGCGAGGAGCTCGCTGGCTGGCTGGCCGGACGCGACCGCGAGCGGGCCGCGGCCGAGATCGCCGGGGCGCTGCCCGGTGTGAGCCCGCTGAGCAGGGCGGTCGGCGTGGAGCTGCTGTCGTCGGGCCTCGGCGAGGAGGGCCGCCGGGCGCTGCGCGGGCTGCTGGAGGAACCCCGCCTGGGCGCGGTGGTCGCGGCCAGAACCGGCCGCGAGGAACGGCGTCCCTCTCCCGACGAGATCGCCTGGGTGCTGGTGGACATGGCGGCGGCGCTGCTGGAGTTCGGCGGCGGCGAGGCGGGTGAGGTGATCGAGTCGATCGCCATGGGGATGGACGCCGAGGAGCAGGCGGGCACGATCGCGATCCTGGCCTTCGGCGACCACCCGTGGACGGGCCGGGTGCTGCGGGTCATCATCGACCATCACCCGGACGAACGCGTCACGGCGTCCGCCCGCAAGGCCCTGCGCCGCCTGCACGGGCTCGCCGACGTCCGTGCCTGACGGGACGCGGGCCCACGGAAGGGGCGGCCGGGGCCGGTAGAGTCGGCTTGATGACGAAGCATACGATCTCGCCGCAGAGCGGCATGCTGGGCGACGGCTTCGGCTGCGACTGCGGCGCGGTGCTGGCCGGACGGATGGCGGCCGAGCTGCACGCCGCCGAGAACGGCCAGTGCTCGGCCTGTCTCGGCTCGGCGGTGGAGCAGGTGGCCCCGGGCCTGACGCGGGGCTGCACGGTCTGCGCGGCGACCGGGGGCCGTAAGGAGCAGATCACCTGGCAGCTCGCCCACACCGAGGCCGAGGAACTGATCACGATGACCGTGGTGCGCGGCATCGTGGCGGGCCTCGACGGGCCGTTCCACCTGTCGGAGATCGCCGACACGGTGCGGGCCGGGTTCGGGCTGCCCGCCGGGCGGCTGCCGGTGGGGCCGCGGGTGCGCGACCTGCTGCTGCAGCTCCAGGCCGCGGGCGAGATCGCCATGCTGTCGGCCCCCGACGAACTGCTGGGCACCGACCAGGTGCTCTACCGCGACCCCCAGTGGCAGCGCACCCGCACCCTCGGCCTCTGACCTGACGCCCCGCCCGGTGGCCCGTCCGGCGGGTCAGGGGCGGCAGAGGATCTCGCCGTGCAGGACCGAGAGCCAGGCGTCGTCGTCGGCGGCCCATTCCCGCCAGCCGTCGGCCATGCGCCGCAGGTCGGACTCGGTGGCCGCGCCCGTGGCGAGCGCCTGCCGCGCCATGGCCGACTCCCGGACGCGGTCGGCCCACATGCCGCCCCACCACGCGCGGTCCTCGGGGGTGGCGAAGCACCAGGTGGAGGAGGTGGCGGTGACGTCCTGGAAGCCGGCGGCGCGGGCCCAGGACAGCAGGCGCCGCCCGGCGTCCGGCTCGCCGCCGTTCTCGCGGGCGAGCCTCCGGTAGAGGGCCATCCAGTCGTCCAGGGCGGGCAGGCGCGGGTACCAGGCGAAGGCCGCGTAGTCGCTGTCCCTGACCGCGACGTACCCGCCCGGTTTGGTCACCCGGCGCATCTCGCGCAGCGCCCGCACCGGGTCGCCGACGTGCTGGAGCACCTGGTGGGCGTGGACCACGCAGAAGGTGTCGTCGGGGAAGTCGAGGGCGTGCGCGTCGGCGACGGCGAAGTCCACGTTCCCCAGCCCCCGCGCGGCGATCTCGGCCCTGGCCAGCGCCAGCGCCTCCTCGGTCACCTCCGACGCCGTCACGTGCGCCACCCGCGCGGCCAGGTCCGCGGTGATCGTGCCGGGCCCGCTGCCCACGTCGAGGACCTTCATCACGGGCTTGAGGTGCGGCAGCAGGTAAGCGGCCGAGTTCTCCGCGGTGCGCCACCGGTGCGAGCGCAGGACGGACTCGTGATGCCCATGGGTGTAGACGGCGTCCATCGAAAGACTCCTTCACGACGATGTGTACTCCGCACATTAGCGCGTATCTCATCTTTCGAGAGGATATGTCTTGTTATATGAGACTGGATCGACCGGCGCGGCGTCGCTCATAGACTGGTCGCGGCAAAGTCAGGTCAAAAGGAAGGCGTGGTCGTGGGAGAGGTCCGGCCGATCGTGCACGTGGGCGATCCGGTGCTGCACAATCCGTGCGAGCCGGTGACCCGGTTCGACGGCGAGCTGGCGGCGCTGGTCGACGACATGTTCGCGAGCATGTACGCGGCCGACGGCGTGGGCCTGGCCGCCAACCAGATCGGCGTGCCGCTGCGCGTGTTCGTCTACGACTGCCCCGACGCCGAGGGCGTCCACCACAAGGGCGTCGTGGTCAACCCCGCCCTGGAGCTGCCCGCTCTCGGCGAGCGCCGTCTCGACCCCGACGAGGAGGGCTGCCTGTCGGTCCCCGGGCAGTTCGCCCCGCTCCCCCGTCCCGACCACGCCGCCGTCCACGGCTTCGACGCCGAGGGCGCGCCCGTCACGGTCGAGGGCACCGGCCTGCTGGCCCGCTGCCTCCAGCACGAGACCGACCACCTCGACGGCTACCTGTACATCGACCGCCTGTCGGCCAAACGCCGCAAGCAAGTTCTCGCAGGCTACGAGGCAACGAAGGCCGCTAAAGAGGATATTTCTCCGCTATAGTGGAGGAATGCAAGGTGAAGGCATCCTGTCCGGCGGCCTGTCCCTGGCCGAACTGGGCGGGCGCATCCGCGCCGAGCGGCGCGGGCGCGGGCTGTCCGTCGAGCGGCTGGCCGAGCTGAGCGGCGTCAGCCGGAGCATGGTCTCCGACATCGAGCGCGGCGCCAAGTCGCCGACCGTGCTGGTGCTCGACCGCCTGGCCACGGCCCTCGGCACATCGATCTCCCGGCTCCTCGACGAACCGGCGCACGAGGCCGTGCGCGTGCTGCGGCACGACCGGCAGCGGGTGCTGCGCGACCCGTCGGGCTGGGAGCGGCGGGTGTTGTCGCCGGTGCTGGCCGACGTGGAGTTCGAGTTCATGCGGACCACGATCGGCCCCGGCGTGGACGCGGGCGAGTTCGCGCCGCACGCCCGGGGCTCGCGCGAGTACCTCGCCGTCGAGCGCGGCACGCTGCGCCTGACGATCGACGACCGCCCGTACGAGCTGGAGGCCGGCGACTCGGCCTCCTACCCCGGCGACCACCGGCACGCCTTCGCCAACGACGGGACCGCCGACTGCGTCTTCTACCTGGCCATGGAGCTGAGTGGCGGCGGCCACCACGAGACCCGGCACCACGAGACCCGGAGGGAATCCCCGCATGGATGAGCTGCGCCGCGCCGGCGTCAGGGCGGCCGAGATCGCGGCCGCCCACCTGGAGGGAGTCGCGGCCGGGCCGGTCTGGCAACCGGTGCCCGCCGCCGAACGCGCCTGGCTGGGCGAGCTGCCGCTGCCCGCCGCCGGGCGTCCGCTCGACGCGCTGCTCGACGACGTGCGCGCCCACGTGCTGCCGTACCCGATGGGCAACGGGCACCCGCGCTTCTTCGGCTGGGTGAACTCGCCGCCCTCCCCCGCCGGCGTGGTGGTCGAGCCGCTGGCCGCCGCGCTCAACCCGAGCTGCGCGGGCGGCGACCACGCGGGCCCGCTGCTGGAGCGTACGGTGGTGCGCTGGCTGGCCGAGCTGGTCGGCTTCCCCCATCCGCCCGGCGGCGGCCTGCTGACCAGCGGCGCGTCGATGGCCACCATCGTCTGCCTGGCCACGGCCCGCCAGCACGCCGCGCTCGCCGACGGCTGGGACGCCCGCGAGGACGGCCTGCACGGCCGCCCGCCCATGATCCTGTACGTCACCGAGGAGGGCCACAGCTGCCTGCACAAGGCGGCCCAGCTCCTCGGCCTCGGCGCCCGGAACGTCCGTAAGGTCCCGGTGGACGCCTCCTTCCGCATGGACGTCGGCGCCCTGCGCACGATGATCGCCGACGACCTGGCGGCGGGCCTGCGGCCGTTCTGCGTGGCGGGCAGCGCGGGCACCGTCAACTCCGGCGCGGTCGACCCGCTCGACGCCATCGCCGACGTGGCCGCCGAGCACGGGCTCTGGTTCCACGTGGACGGCGCCTACGGCGCGCTCGGCGTGCTGGACGCGGTGTCGGCGCCCGCCTACGCGGGGCTGGACCGGGCCGACTCGCTGGCCCTCGACCCGCACAAGTGGCTCGGCGTGCCGGTCGGCTGCGGCTGCGCGCTGCTGCGCGACCCGGCCGCCGCGCGGGCCGCCTTCAGCCTGGTGCCGTCGTACCTGGTGGACGACAGCGCCGACGACCTGGGCTGGTTCGCCGAGTACGGGCCCGAGCAGACCCGGCCGTTCCGGGCGCTGAAGACGTGGGCGACGATGTCGTACCTGGGCAGGGAGGGCGTCACGCGGCTGGTGGAGCACACCAGCGGCCTGGCCCGCACGCTCGCCGCCATGGTCGAGAAGGCCGCGGACTTCGAGCTGCTCGCGCCGGTCGCCACCTCCATCACCGCCTTCCGGCACACGCCCACGACGACCGGGCCCGGCGGGCTCGACGCGCTCAACAGGGCCCTGCCGGGCGCGGTCCAGGCGCGCGGCAACGCCTTCCTCACCGGCACCCGTCTCGGCGGCCGGGACGCCCTGCGAGCCTGCTTCCTGCACCCGGACACCACCGAGGACGACCTCGCGATCCTGCTGGAGGAGATCCGCCTGGCGGCGAAGACGCTCTGAGGTCCGGTAAAGGGGTCCTCCACGGACGTACCGGACATGCATGGCCGGACGCCGGAATCCGACAAAACCCTGTGAATGGTTCACCGGCCCGGGTAGGTAGCCGCCGGGACGTGAGCATTCAGGAGGACCCCATGGCAGAGACCGTGGCAGACGTCATGACTTCCCACCCGGCGACGGTCGAGTGCGACCAGGCCGTTTCGGTCGCCGCGGCGCTCATGCGCGACAACGACGCGGGGGCGGTGATCGTCAACGAGAACGGGCGCATGAAGGGCATCGTCACCGACCGGGACATCACGATCCGCGTGGTGGCCGACGAGCGGGGGCCGGACACGCCGGTCAGGGAGGCGTGCAGCCCGTCGGTCGAGGCGGTCGGGCCCGACACGAGCATCGACCAGGCCGTGCAGATCATGCGGTCGCACGCGGTACGCCGCCTCCCGGTCGTCGAGGACGGGCGTCCGGTCGGCATCGTGAGCCTGGGCGACCTGGCGGTGGAGCGCGACCCGGACTCCGCTCTCGCCGACATCTCGGCCGCGGAGGGCAACCGCTAACGTGGCCGTGTGATCACCGTCGAGGACGTCCGGCGCTTCGCGCGCACCCTTCCGCGCTCGTCCGAGCATCTGATCCGGGACCGGGTCAAGTTCCGCGTGGGAAAGATCGTCTACGTGGCGTTCTCGCGGGACGAGACGCTGATGGGCTTCGGGTTCCCCAAGGAGGAACGCGAGGCCCTGGTGGCGGCCGAGCCCGGCAAGTTCCTCATGCCCGGCGAGTCCGACCTGCGCTTCAACTGGGTGGTCGCCCGCATGGACGCCCTCGACGCGGCGGAGATGCGGGAGCTGGTGCTGGAGGCGTGGCGCATGTGCGTGCCCAAGAAGGTCCGCCTGGAGCAGCAGCTCCAGACCGGCCCCTGAGCAACGGCCCCTGAGCACCGGCCCGCGCGGGCCAAGCCCGCGCAGGCAGAGCCTTCGCGGCTACGACACCGAGCGGTGGAGCGCGGCCGTCAGGTCGGTGACGCGCTTGACCGAGCCGCTCCACGCGCTGCCCGCCGGGTGGGCGGTGAGCACCGCCATGACCAGGCGGTCGCCGGCGCCGGCCAGGCCCGTCGTGTGCAGCACGGGCCGCCCGTAGTCGGGCACGCCCGAACCGGTCGCCCGCTGCGCGATCCACGAGACGGGGGCGGCCACGCTCTTGGCGTCGCACTTGCCCGGCGGCGTCGTGCCGAATCCCGACCAGCCCTGCTTGACCGCCCACGGCCTCGGGACCGCGCGCGGGATGCCGAAGGTCTGGTCGAAGCCGTCGGTGCCGCACGGCGTGGAGGCGCGCAGGTGGCCGAGGACGAGGTCGCGCACCCGGGCGTCGGCGGTGTCGAGCAGGTAGCGGTAGGTCCTGACGACGTCGTACGCGCTGAGCGAGGTGTAGCCCCAGAAGCCGGGCTTGGAGGCGGGCGGCGGCGTGGTGTCGGACAGGCCGAGCCTGCGCGCCGTCCGGACGATGATCTGCCCCTTGCCGCCGCGGTCCCAGAACGCCGAGGCCGCGTCGTCGTCGCTGGAGCGCAGCATGATCTTCAGCAGCCGGGCGTCGGCCGCCGGGACGCTCTTGCGCCGTTCCAGGTAGTCGATCGCGATGAGGATCTTCACGACCGACGCCGAGCGGAACTTCCGATGGGCGTTCCGGACGGCGACGATCTTGCCCGCCTTGCGGTCGAACACCACCCAGGCCGCCGTGGTGCCCGCGGGCACGCGGATCGGCCGCGCGGCGGCGGCGTGGGCCGGCGTGGCCAGGGCGACGACGGGGACGACCGCCGCCACGGCGGCCAGAGGCTTCATTCGCACCCGCCTATAACTACCAGATTGTGCCGTCCCCCTCTTGACCGTCCCACGAAAGCGGGTATAAACACAGGAGAAACCAACCAGAAACGGCGGTGAACCAACATCATGTACGCCGAGGAGCGGCAGCAGGAGATCCTCCGCAGGGCGCGGAACGCGGGCCGCGTCGACGTGGTGACGCTGGCCGCCGAGCTCGACGTGACCACCGAGACGATCCGCCGCGACCTGACCGCGCTGGAGCGGGCGGGCGTGCTGCGCCGGGTGCACGGCGGCGCGATCCCCGTGGAACGGCTGGGGTTCGAGCCCGCGCTCGCCGCCCGCGACGAGGTGATGACCGCGGAGAAGGAGCGCATCGCCAAGGCGGCCCTGGCCGAGCTGCCCGAGGACGGCTCGGTCATCATCGACGCCGGCACCACCACGGGCCGCCTGGTCCAGGCGCTGCCCGCCGACCGCGAGCTCACCGTGATCGTGAACTCGCCGCCGCTGGCCACCGTCCTGGCCTCGCGGTCCAATCTGCAGGTGATCGTGCTGGGCGGGCGGCTGCGCGGCAAGACGCTGGCCACGGTCGACGACTGGGCGCTGCGCCCGCTGGCGCACCTCAACGTCGACGTCGCCTTCATGGGCGCCAACGGCTGCTCGCCCGCCCGGGGCCTGACCACGCCCGACCCTGCCGAGGCGGCGATCAAGCGGGCCATGGTCCGGGCCGCGCAGCGCAGCGTGCTGCTGGCCGACCACACCAAGTTCGGCAACACCTACCTGGCCACGTTCGCCGAGCTGGGCGAGATCGACGTGGTCATCACCGACGCCGGGCTCGACCCCGCCCTGGCCGCCGACATCGCCGCCGCCGGGCCGGAGGTGATCCGCGCGTGATCCTCACGCTGACGCTGAACCCGAGCCTCGACCGCACGATCGAGATCGCCGCCCTGGCCCGGGGAGCGGTGATCCGCGCCGCACGGGCCCGGCTCGACCCGGGCGGCAAGGGCGTCAACGTCTCGCGGGCGCTGCTGGCCAACGGCGTCGCCGCCCGCGCGGTGGTGCCCTTCGCCGGGGACGAGGGCGCGCAGCTCGTCCGCCTGCTGGCCGCCGAGGGGCTGGACATGGTCACCGTCCCCGTGGCGGGCACGACCCGGTCCAACGTCACGCTCGCCGAGCCCGACGGAACCGTCACCAAGATCAACGAGCCGGGTCCGGCGCTGTCGGCGGCCGAGCTGGACACGATCGCCGAGACCGTGCTGGCCGCGGCGCGCGAGGCGAACTGGGTGGCGGACTGGGTGGTGGCCTCGGGCAGCCTGCCGCCCGGGGTGCCCGCCGACGTCTACGCCCGGCTGTGCCGCCGCTTCGCCGCCGCGGGCCTGCACGTCGCCGTGGACACCAGCGGCCCGGCCCTCGCCCGCGCGCTCGGAGCCGGTCCGGCCCTGGTCAAGCCCAACCTCGACGAGCTGGCCGCGGTGACCGGCGTGCCGCTCGTCCGGGTGGGCGACGTGGTCGAGGCGGCGGCCGAACTGCGCGCCGCGGGCGCCCGTACGGTGCTGGCCAGCCTCGGCCCCGACGGCGCCGTCCTGGTCGAGGACGGCGGCGTCTGGTACGGCGAGGCCCCGGTCACCGGGCCGCGCAGCTCCGTCGGCGCCGGCGACGCCATGCTGGCCGGATTCCTGGCCGCCGGCGGGCACGGCGTCACCGCCCTGGCCGAGGCGCTGGCCTGGGGCGCGGCGGCGGTCCGGCTGCCCGGCAGCAGGATGCCCGGCCCCGCCGACATCGACCGCGCCGGGGTGCGGACGGGAGTCCCCGACCCGGCCCGGCCGCTCACCGTCCCGCAGGCGCCGCCCGTCCCGGAGCCGGTCGCCCCCTCGCCGCACGGCTGATCCACTGCTCATCCCCCCCGAAGGAGCACGTCCATGGCCGACAGCTACACCCCTCCGGTCTACGGCACCGGAGTCAAGGCCACCATCCAGCGCTTAGGCGGCCACCTGGCCGGGATGATCATGCCGAACATCGGCGCGTTCATCGCCTGGGGCCTGATCACCGCGCTGTTCATCCCCACCGGCTGGCTGCCGAACAAGGAACTGGCCGCGCTGGTCGACCCGGTCATCAAGTCCCTGCTGCCGATCCTCATCGCCTACACCGGCGGCCGCATGGTCCACGGCCAGCGCGGCGCGGTCGTCGGCGCGGTGGCGGCGATGGGCGTCGTCGTGGGCTCGGACATCCCGATGTTCCTCGGCGCGATGATCGTCGGCCCGCTCGCCGCCGTAATCCTGAAATATGTGGACAAGTTCACCGAGCAGCGGACCAGGGCCGGGTTCGAGATGCTGGTGGACAACTTCACCGCCGGCATCGTGGGCGCCGCGATGGCCGTGGCCGGGGTGCTGGGCATCGGGCCGGTCGTCCGCGTCGTCACCGACGCGGCGGGCGGCGCGGTCGAGTGGCTGATCACCAACAACCTGCTGCCGGTGGCCTCGGTGCTGATCGAGCCGGCCAAGGTGCTGTTCCTGAACAACGCGGTCAACCACGGCGTGCTGGGGCCGCTGGGGGTGGCCGAGGCGGTGCGGCAGGGCAAGTCGATCCTGTTCATGCTGGAGTCGAACCCGGGGCCGGGGCTCGGGCTGCTGGTGGCGTACCTGCTGTTCGGGCCGCGTCCGCTGCGGCCGAGCACGCCCGCCGCGATGATCATCCACTTCTTCGGCGGCATCCACGAGATCTACTTCCCGTACGTGCTGATGAAGCCGCGGCTCATCCTGGCCGTCATCGCGGGCGGGGCGGCCGGCGTCTTCACGTTCATGATCACCGGGGCGGGCCTGGTCGCCACGCCCTCGCCGGGCAGCATCTTCGCCTACCTCGCGGTGACGCCGCGCGGCGGCTGGCTCGGCTCGATCGCCGGGATCGCGGTGGCCACGGCCGTGTCGTTCGCCGTCGCCGCCGTGCTGCTCGGCTTCGGCCGGGGCGAGAAGGACGAGGAGCCGGACGCCCTCGGCCCGCAGGACACCGTCGCGGACCCGGCGACCCCGGCCCCCGCGACCAGCCCCGACCCCGCCACCAGTGACCCCGCGAGCAGCGAACCCGTCAGGACCGAACCCGTCAGCAAGGAGGCGTGAGCCGTGGCCGGCATCGACAGCAAGGACATCCACAAGATCGTCGTGGCCTGCGACGCGGGCATGGGCAGCAGCGTCATGCTCGCCTCCCAGCTCCGCAAGCAGCTCAAGGAGAGCGGCGTCACCGTCGAGCACACCCCGGTGAACTCCATCCCCGGCGACGCGGACGTCGTCGTGTGCCACTCCGGGCTGGCCGCCAGGGCCAGGGCCGCCGCGCCCGGCAAGCCGCTGGTGTCCTTCCAGGTCTTCCTCGGCGACCCGGCGGTGACCAGGCTGGTGAACACCATCAGGAACGGCGGCACCGTCGATGCGTGAGGGTCTGCTCGACCGGCGGGCGATCCTGCTGCACGAGAGCGCGTCCTCGCGGGAGGAGGCCGTGCGCAGGTGCGGGCAGGTTCTGGTGGACGTGGGCGCGGTCGCGCAGCCGTACGTCGAGGCGATGCTCGAACGCGAGCGCACGATCTCCACCTACGTCGGCGAGGAGGTGGCCATCCCGCACGGCACGGCCGCCTCCAAGCAGGACGTCGGGCGCGACGCGATCTGCGTCGTGCGCTTCCCCGGCGGGATCGACTGGGACGGCGAGCGGGTCACGCTGTGCGTGGGCATCGCCGCGGCCGGCGACGGGCACGTGCCGCTGCTGGCGGCCCTGGCCGAGATCCTGCTCGACCCCGACCGGGCCAGGGCGTTGCGCGAGGCGACGGACCCGGCCCAGGTGCTGAAGGAGCTCACGTGAAGGTAGCCAGGTTCCACGCCCCCGGCGACATCAGGATCGAGGACGCGCCGGAGCCGCAGGCCGGGCCGGGCGAGCTGAAGATCCGGGTGCGCAACTGCTCGACCTGCGGCACGGACGCCAAGATCTTCCGGTACGGCCACCACCACATCAGGCCGCCGCGGGTGATGGGCCACGAGATCGCCGGCGAGGTCGTGGGCACGGGCGCGCGGGTGCAGGTGATCGCCGCCATCCCGTGCGGGACGTGCGCCGAGTGCCGCCGGGGCCGCCTGACCGTCTGCGCGAACCAGGAGTCGATGGGCTACCACTACGACGGCGGCTTCGCCGAGTACCTGATCGTCCCGGCCAAGGTGCTGGCCGTGAAGGGGGTCAACACGATTCCCGACGGTGTCGGGTTCGCCGAGGCGTCGGTGGCCGAGCCGCTGGCCTGCGTGCTCAACGGCCAGTCGCTGGCCGGGGTGGGCGCGGGCGACGACGTGGTGGTGATGGGCGCGGGCCCGATCGGCTGCCTGCACGTACGGCTGGCGCGGGCGCGCGGCGCATCCCGGGTCTTCCTCGTGGACGTCAACGCCGAGCGGCTGGCGATGGCGGCCGAGCTGGTGCGTCCCGACGCGGTGATCGACTCCGACGCCGTCGGGCAGGTGCTCAAGCTGACCGGCGGCCGCGGCGCCGACGTCGTGATCACGGCGGCGGCCTCCGGCGCGGCCCAGGAGCAGGCGGTGCGGATGGCCGCCCGGCAGGGGCGCGTGAGCTTCTTCGGCGGGCTGCCGAAGGACGACCCGGTCATCGCGCTCGACGCCAACCTGGTCCACTATCGGGAGCTGACCATCGTGGGCGCGAACGGCTCCAGCCCCGCGCACAACGCCGAGGCGCTGCGCCTGGTGGCCGAGGGCGCCGTCGTGGTGTCCGACCTGATCACGCACCGGCTGCCGCTGCCCCGGGTGCTCGACGGGATCGATCTCGTCAGCACGGGCACGGCCATCAAGGTGACGATAGAACCCTGAGGAGGTTCGGGATGGCGAGTCGAACGGTGGCCGTGGCCTCGGCCAGTGGCCTGCACGCGCGTCCGGCGAAGGTGTTCGTGCGGGAGGCGGCCCGGCTCGGGGTGCCGGTGCGGGTGCGGCTCGGGGAGAAGTCGGTGCCGGCCGGCAGCATGCTGGGGGTGCTGTCGCTGGGCGCGGTACGGGGCACGGTGGTGACGCTGGAGGCCGACGGCGCGGGGGCCGAGGAGGCGCTCGACACGCTGGCCGCCCTCCTGTCCCGCGACCTCGACGCCCCCGACACCCCCGACGCGGCGGGGGCGGCTGGGGCTGGGGACGGTGGGGCGCTCGATGCCTGAGGCGACGCTGAAGGGGCTGGGGGTCAGCCAGGGCCGGGCCGCCGGGCCCGTGGTGCGGATGGCGGCCCCGCCGGTGCTGCCCGCCCCCCGCCGGGTGACCGATCCCGGCGCCGAGGCGGCCGTCACCGCCGAGGCCCTGGACGCCCTGGCCGCCGACCTCGGACGCCGCGCCGGCCACGCCACCGCCGAAGGGGCCGAGATCCTGGAGGCGCTGGCCATGATGGCCGCCGACCCGGTGCTGCGTGAGCAGGCCGAGGCGCACGTGCGCGACGACGGCCTGGACGCCGCCCACGCCCTGGACGCCGCCTTCACCGCGCACCGGGAGGCCCTGGCCGCGCTGGGCGGCTACCTGGCCGAACGGGCCGCCGACCTCGACGACCTCAGGTCCCGGGCGGTGGCCGCCGCCCTGGGCCTGCCCATGCCGGGCGTCCCCGACCCCGGGCATCCGTTCGTGCTGGTGGCCGAGGACCTGTCCCCCGCCGACACCGTCGGCCTGGGCCCGCGGGTGCTGGCGCTGGTCACCGAGCGCGGCGGGCCCACCAGCCACACCGCGATCCTGGCCCGCGGCCGGGGCCTGCCCGCCGTCGTGGCGTGCGCGGGCGTCCTGGACGTCCCCGACGGGACGCTGGTCGGCGTGGACGGCGTCACCGGCGAGGTCACGGTCGGCCTCACCGGCGAGGAGGCCGACGGCGTACGGGAGTCCGACCGGCGCGACCGGGCCAGGCTGGCGGCGAGCACCGGTCCCGGCCGGACCGCCGACGGCCACCCGGTCAGGCTGCTGCACAACATCGGCTCGGCCGCGGACCTGCGTCCCGGCGCGGAGGGCGTGGGGCTGTTCCGCACCGAGTTCCTGTTCCTCGACCGCAGGCAGCCGCCCTCCCACGAGGAGCAGGTGGCCGCGTACGCGGAGGTGTTCGCCGCGGCGGGGCCGGTGACCGTCCGCACCCTCGACGCCGGCACCGACAAGCCGCTGCCCTTCCTCGGCCTGCCGCCCGAGCCCAACCCGGCGCTGGGCGTGCGCGGCCTGCGCGTCGACCGCGTGCTGCCCGGCGTCCTGGACACCCAGCTCGACGCCATCGCCGAGGCCGCCCGCGCCACGGGCGCCGACGTGCTGGTGATGGCCCCGATGGTGACCACCGCGCGGGAGGCGGCCGACTTCGCCCGCCGCGTCCGCGAGCGCGGCCTCCCCCGCGCGGGCGTGATGGTCGAGGTGCCCGCCGCCGCCCTCCAGGCCGACGAGCTGCTGGCCGAGGTGGACTTCCTCAGCGTCGGCACCAACGACCTGGCCCAGTACACCTTCGCCGCCGACCGGCAGCATCACGGCCTGTCCGACCTGCTCGACCCGGCCCACCCCGCGCTGCTCCGGCTGGTCGGCATGTGCGCCGAGGCCGGGCTGCGGGCGGGCAAGCCGGTCGGGGTGTGCGGCGAGTCGGCCGGCGATCCGGCGGTCGCGCCGCTGCTGGTGGGGCTCGGGGTGTCGAGCCTGTCGATGGCCCCGGTGTGCGTGCCCGTCGTCCGCGCGGCCCTGGCGGCCCTCACCTTGGAGGAGTGCCGCGAGGCCGCCCGCCCGCCGCGGCCTTGACGGCGGGCCCTCGCTTTCTCAGCCGACCGGCTCCGGGTTGTGGGCCCTGAGCCGGAGTTCGTCGCCCTCGACGTCCACGGTGACCTTGCCGCCCTCGCCCACCTCGCCGGTCAGCAACATCGTGGACAGGCGGTTGTCCAGTTCCCGCTGCACGGTGCGGCGCAGCGGGCGGGCGCCGAACTCGGGCTGGTAGCCGCGCCGGGCCAGCCAGTCCTTGGCCTCGTCGCTGACCTCCAGGGTGACGTCCTGGCCGCGCAGCCGCTGACGGGTGCGCTCCAGCAGCAGGTCCACGATCTGGCGGAGCTGCTCGCGCTCCAGCCGCTTGAAGACGATCACCTCGTCGATGCGGTTGAGCAGCTCGGGGCGCAGGGAGTGGCGCAGCAGGTCCATGAGCTGGTCCTGGAGCTGCGCGGAGTCGCCCTCGGCGTCCAGGATGAGCTGGGCGCCGATGTTGCTGGTCATGATGACGATGGTGTTGGTGAAGTCCACCGTGCGGCCCTGGCCGTCGGTCAGGCGGCCGTCGTCGAGCATCTGGAGCAGGATGTTCATGACGTCGGGGTGAGCCTTCTCGATCTCGTCGAGCAGGATGACGCCGTGCGGGCGGCGGCGTACGGCCTCGGTGAGCTGGCCGGCCTCCTCGTAGCCGACGTACCCGGGGGGCGCGCCGATCAGCCGGGAGACGGTGTGCCGCTCCTGGAACTCGCTCATGTCGATGCGCACCATGTGGTCCTCGCCGCCGAACAGCGCGGCGGCCAGCGCCCTGGCCAGCTCGGTCTTGCCGACGCCGGTCGGGCCGAGGAACAGGAAGCTGCCGATGGGCCGGTTCGGGTCCGACAGGCCCGCCCTGGCCCTGCGCACCGCCTCGGCGATGGCGACGACGGCCTCGTCCTGGCCGATCACCCGCTCGTGCAGGTGCTCCTCCAGCCGCATCAGGCGCTCGCGCTCCTGCTCGGTGAGCTGGGTGACGGGGATGCCGGTACGCCGGGAGACGACCTCGGCGATGTCCTCCACCATGACCTGCGGGACGGCGTCGTGGCCCTGCCGGGCGCGGTCCAGCTCGGGGCGGAGCTTGTCGATCTGGACCGTGAGCTCCTTGGCGCGGTCGAAGTCGTCGGAGGTGACCGCCTGGTCCTTGTCGCGGCGCAGCGCGTCGAGGCGTTCCTCCAGCTCGCGCACGTCGCTGCCGGGGGTGCGCGAGCGCAGCCGGACCCGGGCCGAGGCCTGGTCCATCAGGTCGATGGCCTTGTCGGGCAGGAAACGGTCGGAGATGTAGCGGGCCGAGAGGTTGGCGGCGGCGTCCAGGGCCTCGTCGGTGATGCGCACCTGGTGGTGGGCCTCGTACGCGTCGCGCAGCCCGGCCAGGATCTCCACCGTCTGCTCGACAGTAGGCTCGCTGACCAGGATCGGCTGGAAGCGGCGTTCGAGCGCGGCGTCCTTCTCGATGTTCTTGCGGTACTCGTCGATGGTGGTGGCGGCGATGACGTGCAGCTCGCCGCGGGCCAGGGCGGGCTTGAGGATGTTGGCCGCGTCCATGCCGCCCTCGGCCGAGCCGGCGCCGACCAGGGTGTGCACCTCGTCGATGAAGACGATGGTCTCGTCGGCGTGCGCGCGCACCTCGTCGATGACCTTCTTGATGCGCTCCTCGAACTCGCCCCGGTACTTCGACCCGGCGACCATGCCGGTCAGGTCCAGCGCGACGACGCGGCGGTCCTTGAGCGTGTCGGGCACGCTGCCGTTGACGATGCGCTGGGCGATGCCCTCGACGATGGCGGTCTTGCCGACGCCGGGCTCGCCGATCAGGCACGGGTTGTTCTTGGTGCGGCGCGAGAGCACCTCGATGGCCTGCTCGATCTCGTCCTCGCGGCCGACGACCGGGTCGATCCTGCCCTGCCTGGCCTCCTCGGTCAGGTCGCGGCCGTACTCGTCGAGCGCGGGGGTGTCGGTGGGCTGCCGCCCGTCGCCGTGCTGCTGGCGGGAAGCGCCGGACATGATGGCCTGCTGCAGCTCGTTGGCCGAGACGCCCTGCTCCTGGAGCAGGCGGGCGGCGCCGGAGTCGGGGTTGGCGGCCACGGCGAGCAGCAGGTGCTCGGGGCCGATGTAGGACGACTGGAGGGCCCGGGAGATGCGCTGGGCGTCCAGGACGGCGCGTTTGGCCGCCGGGGAGAGCGTGGTCGGCGGCTCGGTCCCCGTGCCGGGCCCGGTCAGGGCGTCGATGCGGTCGCGCAGCCTGCCGAGGTCGATGCCCGCCGCCTGCATCAGCGGGCGGGTGGCGTCGGACTCGGTCAGCGCGTCGAGGATGTCGAGGACGTCCATGTCCTGCGCGCCGCGCTGCCCGGCCACCTCCAGCGCCCGGCTGAGCACTTCCCTCGCCGAGGCGCTGAGCAGCTTGCCCACGTCGACCCGCTGTACGCCGGGACGCGACGGCGGCCAGCCTTCCATCCCGCCGAACACCCGCCCGGTGAGCTCCTCGAACCCCCTGAACGGATCTCCCCCGAAGAACGACCTGAACGGCATGTCCGACATTTGATCTCCCCCTAGTGCATCAGGGGGACATCTAGCCGAAGAAGCCGCAAGTCATAGCCAGCAATCGGCAAAGGGGACGCATTACTCAGTGGCCACCAGATCGATGACAGGGGTTTCGCCCGAAACAAGCTCCAGCGTCCGATGCGCGGTGCCCGGATTGTCCAGGAGCGCGAGGACGACGGCGGCCACGTCGTCGCGGGGCACCGAGCCGGGCGGCACCTCGGGGGCCAGCCGGACCAGGCCCGTGCCCGGCTCGTCGGTCAGGCGGCCGGGGCGCAGGATCGTCCAGGCCAGGCCGTCGCGGGCGCGCAGGTCGTCCTCGGCGGCGGTCTTGGCCTCGATGTAGGCGGCCCAGACCGCGTCGCTGCCCGGCGCGGGCGGGCGGCCGGCGCCCATGGAGGAGATCTGGATGAAGCGCCGCGCGCCCGCACGCTCGGCGGCGTCGGCCATCAGCACGGACGCGGCCCGGTCGACGGTGTCCTTGCGGGCCGCGCCGCTGCCGGGGCCCGCGCCGGCCGCGAAGATCACGGCGTCGCCGCCGCGCAGGATCTCCGTCACCTCGTCGGCCGTGGCCCTCTCCAGGTCGCACAGCACGGCCTCGGCCCCCGTGGCCTCGACGTCGGCCACGTGCGCGGGGTTGCGCACCAGGCCGACCGCGCCGGACCCGAGCCGCTCGGCCAGCCTCAACGCGATCTTCCCGTGCCCACCCGCGATGATGATCCGCATGCCTCCCATGGTGTCATGGACGTCATGAACGACTTCCCGCAGGCCCCCACGCCCGCGTTCCTGTTCGACCTGGACGGCACCCTGATCGACAGCGTCTACCAGCACGTCATCGCCTGGCGGCAGGCGCTGTCCGGGATGGGGATCGACCTGTCGGTGTGGCGCATCCACCGGCGCATCGGCATGAGCGGCGGCCTGTTCGTCAGCGCGCTGCTGCGCGAGACCGGGTTGAAGCTGACTCCGGAGCAGATCGACGAGCTGCAGGTCACCCACGCCGAGGCGTACGAGCAGCAGGTGGAGTCCGTGCGGCCGCTGCCGGGGGCCGCCGAGCTGCTCGGCGAGCTGAGCGCGCGCGGCGTGCCGTGGGCCATCGCGACCAGCGGCTACGCCCGTACGGCCCGGCTCGCGCTGGGCATGCTCGGCCTGCCGGAGGACACCCCGATGGTCACCCGCGACCTGGTGCGGCGGGCCAAGCCGGACCCGGATCTGTTCCTGGCCGGTGCGGCGCTCGTCCAGGTGGACCCGCTGCATGCGATGGTGGTGGGCGACAGCGTCTGGGACCTGCTGGCCGCCCGCCGGGCGGGCGCGCTCGGCATCGGGCTGCTGTCCGGTGGATATGGCAGGGACGAGCTCGAACGCGCCGGGGCCTTCCGCGTGTACGCCGACCCGGCGGACATGCTCGACAGGCTGGACGAGCTCGGCGTGCGCTCTCCCTCCTGAGCGACGGGGGAATATCTCGCCGAGCCTCCCAGCTTGATCGTGCGTATCCCCCACAGAGGAGCGTTGAGATGGATTTGGCAGACATCGGCGTCACCGGCCTGGCCACCATGGGGCGGAACCTGGCCAGGAACCTGGCCAGGCACGGGTACGCCGTCGCCGTGCACAACCGCACGACGGCCCGTACCCAGCAGTTGGTCAGGGAGTTCGGCGGGGAGGGCACGTTCCTGCCGGCCGAGGAGCTGGCCGCGTTCGTGGCGTCGCTGAAGCGACCGCGGCGGGCGATCATCATGGTGAAGGCCGGTCCGGGCACCGACGCGGTGATCGACCAGCTCGCCGAGTTGATGGAGCCGGGCGACATGATCGTCGACGGCGGCAACGCGCATTTCCAGGACACCCGGCGGCGTGAGGCGGCGCTGCGCGAGCGTGGCATCCATTTCGTCGGCACCGGCATCTCCGGCGGCGAGGAGGGCGCGCTGCTCGGCCCGAGCATCATGCCGGGCGGCTCGAAGGAGTCGTGGGAGGCGCTGGGCCCGATCCTGCAGGACATCTCGGCCAAGGTGGACGGGGTCCCGTGTGCGGTGCACGTCGGTCCCGACGGCGCCGGGCACTTCGTGAAGATGGTGCACAACGGCATCGAGTACTCGGACATGCAGCTCATCGCCGAGTCCTACGACCTGCTGCGCCAGGCCCTGGGCGCGACGCCGGCCGAGCTGGCCGAGGTGTTCAGGGAGTGGAACCGGGGTGAGCTGGACTCGTACCTGATCGAGATCACCGCCGAGGTGCTGGAGCAGGTGGACGCGGCCACGGGCAAGCCGTTCGTGGACGTCGTGGTGGACCAGGCCGAGCAGAAGGGCACCGGCCGCTGGACCGTGCAGAGCGCGCTCGACCTGGGCGTCCCGGTGACCGGCATCGCCGAGGCGGTCTTCGCCCGCGCGTTGTCGGGCCACCCCGAGCAGCGCGCCGCCGCCGCGTCGCTGGAGGGCCCGAAGCTGTCCGGCGTCGGCGGGCGCGAGCTGATCGAGGACGTCCGCCAGGCACTGTACGCGTCCAAGATCGTCGCCTACGCGCAGGGCTTCGACCAGATCGCCGCCGCCTCCAAGGAGTACGGCTGGGACGTCGACCCCGGCGCCATGGCCACCATCTGGCGCGGCGGCTGCATCATCCGGGCCAAGTTCCTCGACCGCATCCGCACGGCGTACGACGCCGACCGGCAGCTCCCGACGCTACTGGCCGACCCCACCTTCGCCGCCGCGCTGAACGCCGCGCAGGAGGCGTGGCGGCGCGTGGTGACCACGGCCGTGCGGATCGGCGTGCCGACGCCGGGCTTCTCCTCCGCGCTGGCCTACTACGACGGGCTGCGCCGCGACCGCCTGCCGGCCGCGCTGGTGCAGGGACTGCGCGACTACTTCGGCGCGCACACCTACCACCGGGTGGACCGGGAGGGCGCCTTCCACACCGACTGGTCGGGCGACCGCACCGAGAGCCCCGCCTGACCTCGCTCGCCGGGAGTTCGCCGGGTGGTCGCCGGGTGGTCGCCGGGAGGTCAGCGGCCGGTCAGGGCGACCGGGTTGGCGACCGCCGTGACCACGCAGAACCCGATCGGGCCCGTCGTGTCGTGCAGGGTGACCTGGCCGGTCGCCACACCTTCCGCGCTGAGGTGGCCGCCGGCCTCGACGCCGATCAGCTCGCCCTCGGGCAGGCGGGCCAGCGTCAGCGTGTAGTCGGCGTTGATGAAGCTGACGCCCGCCGAGCCGACGTTGGCCAGCGGGCTGGCGAAGTCGGCGGCCAGGGCGGCGCGGGTGAGCGGCGTCAGCGGCTCGTCGTCCATCAGGGGGTGCGTCTCCCGCAGCCACACCCGGTCGCGCCCGCCCTGGCCCCAGTCGGTCAGCCGCCACAGGTCGAACGGCGGCTTCCAGCCCTGCCCCTCGGCCGGGGCGCCGGCGGGCGGCGGCTCGTCCCAGGCGGGCGTGTGCGGCAGCCTGCCGCCGGGCTGCTCGCCCTGCCGGAGCAGCACGGCCGAGGCCCGGCCGATCACGCCCTGCGCGGTGGAGAGCACGGCGTCGGCGACCCGGATCCGCCGCCCGTCCCTGACCAGGGTGGTCTCCACCGTCACCGGCAGCATCGGGCTGTTGCGGAACAGGTCGACGGTCAGCCTGGCGAAGTGCAGGCCGGGCTCGGCGTGCCGCTCCTCCAGGGCGCTCGCGGCCAGGCCGCCGAGCAGGCGGCCGTGGAGCATGTCGGGGGACCAGGGGCTGCGCGCGTGCGGGGCGGGCACGAACTCGCCCTCCTTGCGCGTGAAAAACGCTGACGTCGCCATCACCGAATCATATTCTAGAAGAGAGCAGCCGCCGTCCCAGTGCGCGCAGGCGCTCCTTCAGCTCGGCCGGTTCGAGCACCTCGAAGTCGACGTCGAGGAAGGCCACGGCCACGGCCATCAGGTGCAGGTCGTCGCCGCGCATGGTGAGCACGCAGCGGGCCTCGTCCACGGGCTCGACCTGACCGGCGACGCGGCCGGCCAGCCATGCGGCGGGCGCGTGGATGAGGAAACGGGCCTGGACCGGCCACATCTCGTGGCCGAGCCGGTGCCGCACCCAGGCGGCGACGTCGGCCTCCGGCGGCTCGCGCGGGGCGAAGCGCGGGCCGTTCGGCGTGCGCACCTCGATCCGGTCGGCCCGGTACGTGCGCCAGTCCTGGCGGTCGACGTCCCAGCCGACCAGGTACCAGCGGTTGCCCTTGCTGACCAGGCTGTGCGGCTCGGCCTTCCGCAGCGTGACGGCGCCCTCGTGGTCGGTGTAGTCGAAGCGGAGCTGCTCGCGGTCGCGGCAGGCGGCGGTGATGCGGATCAGCAGCTCGGGATCGACCGTCGGGCCCTGCCCGCCGACGCGCACGGTGTGCGTCTGCAGGGCGTTCACGCGCTGCCGCAGGCGGGCGGGCAGCACCTGTTCGAGCTTGGCCAGGGCGCGCAGCGAGGTCTCCTCGATGCCGGTCACCGTGCCGCCCGCGGCCGTGCGCAGGCCGACCGCGACGGCCACCGCCTCCTCGTCGTCCAGCAGCAGCGGCGGCAGCTCCGCGCCCGGACCGAGCCGGTAGCCGCCGGCCACCCCCGGCGTGGAGCCCACCGGGTAGCCGAGGCCGCGCAGCCGTTCGATGTCGCGGCGCAGCGTGCGCGGGGCCACGCCGAGCCGGTTCGACAGCTCCGCGCCGGTCCACTCGCGCCGCGTCTGCAGGAGGGAGAGCAGGCGCAGAAGCCGCGCCGAGGTGTCGAGCACACTGTCCATTGTGGCCCGTTCCTGACCGCAATGGTGCCTAGCGTGGGTGGCATGAACCAATTCGTCATCGACGTCCCACAGTCCGCGATCGACGACCTGCGGGCGCGGCTGGACCGTACGCGCTGGCCGGACGCCCTGGACGGGGTCGGCTGGTCCTACGGCGTGCCGCCCGCGGCCGTGCGCGAGCTGGCCGCGTACTGGCTGGACGGCTACGACTGGCGGGCGCACGAGGCGCGGCTCAACGAGCTGCCGCAGTACACGACCGAGATCGACGGCCAGCGCGTGCACTTCGCCCACGTACGCTCGCCGCGCCCGGACGCGCTGCCGCTGCTGCTGACGCACGGCTGGCCCAGCACGTTCGCCGACTTCTCCCGGGTGGCCGAGCCGCTCGCCCGGGACTTCCACCTCGTCATCCCGTCCGTGCCCGGCTTCGCCTTCTCCGGCCCCACCACCGAGACCGGCTGGGGCGTGCGCCGCGTCGCCGCCGCCTGGATCGAGCTCATGGACCGCCTCGGCTACGACCGGTACGGCCTCCAGGGCGGCGACTTCGGCTCGCTCGTCTCCCCCGCGCTGGCCCGGATGGTCCCCGACCGGGTGGTGGGCGTGCACCTGAACGCGCTCACGGCCTTCGTCTCCGACGACCTGTCCGGACTGACCGACGCCGAGACCGAGCGCGCGCGGCGGATCGAGCGCTGGCACCGCGAGTTCTCCGGCTACGCCGCCGTCCAGGGCACCAGGCCGCAGACCCTGGCCTACGCCCTGGCCGACTCGCCCGCCGGCCAGCTCGCCTGGCACCTGGACGCGTTCGCGAGCTGGGGCCAGGACGTCGGCGGGGTCGCCCCCGACGACGTCCTGACCGATGTCACCATCACCTGGCTGACCGGCACCGCCGGCTCCTCGGCGCGCCTGTACCGCGAGAGCGGCGGCGACTGGGCGCCGCCCGCCGAGCCCGGCAGGACGCCGACGGCCGTGGCCGTCTTCCCGGGCGACAGCACGGTCCGCCGTTACGCCGAGCGCTCCCACAACGTGGTGCGCTGGTCGGAGCCGGCGCGCGGCGGTCACTACGCCGCCCTCCAGGCCCCCGATCTGCTGGCCGAGGACGTCAGGGCGTTCTTCGCCGGGCTCTAGCCGGCCATCACGCAGAACGGGTGACCCTCGGGGTCGAGCACCACCGTCCACTCGTCACCGCCCGGCTGCTGGTCGGGCAGGGTGGCGCCCAGGGCGACCAACGTCCGCTTCGCCTCCGCGACGTCGGGGACGGTGAGGTCGAGGTGCAGGTGCTTGCCGTCGTTCGGCCAGCCCGGGCCCTGGTAGCCGTCGATCCGCTGGAAGGCCAGCTGCACGGGGCCGCCGGTGACGGTGGCGTACTCGGGGTCGGAGTCGGCGACCTGCCAGCCGGTCGCCTTGGCGTAGAAGGCCGCCAGGGCGACGGGGTCGGCGCAGTCGACGACTATGGAGGAAATCATTGTTGTCATGTCGCCCACCTTGCCGGTGACGACGACACCGGGTCTTGAACATCCTTGCACCCCGCCCCACGCCTCCGCCGCGCACCCCCGCCGATGCCATGCCCCCAGGCGCCACAGGCCCCGGGCCGTGGCGGGGGAGATTGTCGGAGGCGGCGCGTAACGTTCGGCGGGTGCGATCCTCCAGACAGCTGGCCCGTGGGAAGGGCTTCACCCTCGACCTGGTGACCTGCGTCGACGACCACCGAGGCTGGTCACGGCCCGAGGTCGGCCGCGCCCACCGCATGGTGCTGGTCCACCGCGGCGCGTTCCGCCGCATGGCCGACGGCCGCCCGGCCGCCGTGGACCCGACGATGGCCTACCTGGGCGCGCCCGGCGAGGAGGAACGCTTCGCCCACCCGGCGGGCGGCGACGTCTGCACCTCCCTGTCCCTGTCCCCCGCGCTCTGGCGCACGCTGGCGGGCGACGGCACCCGGCTCGCCCGCCCGACCGTCTACATCGACGCCCGCTTCGAGCTCGCGCACCGGCGCCTGCTGGCCGCCGCCCGCGCGGGAGACCCCGACTTCGCGCTGGTCGAGTCCCTCCTGTCGCTGACCAGCGCCACCCTCACCCAGCTGGCCGGGCCCGCCACTCCGGCCGCCGCGCCCACGTCCGCCCCCGGTCCTGCCGGCTCCCCCGCCCGTTCCCTTGTCCGCTCCCCCGCCGCCATCGCCGAGGCCGCCCGCGAGGCGATCTCGGCCGATCATCCGGCGGCCGCCGGGCTGTTGCCGCTGGCGGAGCTCCTGGCCGTCTCCCCCTACCGGCTCAGCCGGGCCTTCACCCGCGAGCTGGGCGTCTCGCTGACCCACTACCGCAACCGGGTGCGCGTGAGCCGGGCGCTCGACCGGCTGGAGAGCGGCGAGACCGGCCTGGCCGCGCTCGCCGCCGACCTCGGGTTCGCCGACCAGGCCCACCTGACCCGCACGGTTCGCCGCCACGTCGGCCACACCCCGGCGGCCTTACGCCGTCTGCTGGCCTCCCCCGTTCCCTGAGGCCGGGTGGATTTCGGGCGGCCCGCCGCCGTAGGCTCCCACAATGCGTGATCTAGGTGAGGACCCCCGGCCCGACCGGGGCGTCGTACGCGAGGTCCACTCGCTCAACGGGCCCGTCACTCTGGCCTACTCCCCCGACCTCGACGGCCTGGCCGATCCGGGGGAGATCGTGTGGGCGTGGGTGCCGTACGAGGAGGATCCGGCGCGGGGCAAGGACAGGCCGCTGCTGGTCGTGGGCCGTACCGGGCGCAGGCTGCTCGGCATGATGTTGTCCAGCAAGGGCGACGACGGCCCCGACTGGCTGGAGGTCGGCGCGTGGGGCCGCGACGGGCGGGTGTCGTACCTGCGGCTCGACCGGGTCTTCGTGCTCGACGAGGCCGACATCCGCCGCGAGGGCGCGGTGCTCGACGGCGACCGGTTCGCGCGGGTGGCGTCCGTCCTCATGCAGACGCACGGGTGGGGCGTGGGCTGACCGCGCCGCCGGGTCCCTGACCCCATGGATGGGCGTGAGGGAGTATCCGGATGGTAAGCGCACGATCCGGTCATCGCCCGAGGTCACCCACGCCTGCGATCATGGGTCCATGCGTGTTGTGGTGATCGGCAGCGGGATCGTCGGAGCGAGCGCGGCCTACTACCTGAGCGGCCGTGGCGTGGCCGTGACCGTGGTGGACCGCGGTTCCCAGGGGCAGGCGACCCAGGCGGGCGCGGGCATCGTGTGCCCCTGGGTGGACCATCCGGAGGACGACGCCTGGTACCGGCTGACCAGGGAGGGCGCCCGCCACTACCCGGCGCTGGTCGAGGCCCTGGGCGAGGACATCGGCTACGCCAAGGTCGGGGCCCTGCTCGTGGCGGAGGACCCGGTCGACCTCGAACCGGTGCGCGCGCTGCTGCGCCGCCGCTACGCCGACGCGCCCGAGATGGGCGAGGTCACCGACGTGCTCACGCCGTCCGACCTGTTCCCGCCGCTGTCCGACGACCTCAGCGCGCTGCTCGTGCCCGGCGCCGCCCGGGTGGACGGCGGCGCCGTGCGTGACGCGCTGTTGCGCGCCGCCGTCGCCCAGGGCGCCGAGGTGCTGAGGGGCGACGCCGTCCTCACCCCCGACGGGCGGGTACGCCTGCATGCCGCCGACGAGGAGCCCCCGGCGGGCGACGGGCGGCAATGGACCGGCCCCGGTGCCGAGGCGGCGGGCGGCGAGACCGCCTCCTGGCGGCAGGCCGCCCCTCTCACGCCGTCCTCCACCGGGGACCTGACCGAGAGCCCCCTTGAGGCGTCCGCCGAGGGGCCGGTCGCAGCGGCGGGCGACGCCCCCTTCGGCGGTCCCCCTGACGGCTCCCCGGAGGGCCCCGCCCCGATCCCGCCCGCGCCCGCCGAACCCGTCCAGCCTGCCGCGCCCGTCCGGCCAGCCCGTCCGGCCGAGCCCGCCGGGCCTCCCGCGGCCGATCGGGCGCCCGCCGACGAGGGCGTCCCGCTGGAGGCGGACGTCGTGATCGTGGCGGCCGGGGCGTGGACCGGCGAGGTGTGCCGTCCGCTCGGGGTGGAGCTCCCGGTGTTCCCCCGGCGGGGGCAGATCCTGCACGCCACGCTCGACGGCGTGGACACCGCGTTCTGGCCCATCGTGCTGCCCAGGAGCGGGCCGTACCTGCTGGGGTTCCCCGGCTCGCGGGTCGTGATCGGCGCGACCGTGGAGGACGTCGGGTTCGCGCCGCGGGTCACGATGGGCGGGCTCGACGAGGTGATCGCGGCGGGGTTGCGGGTGGCGCCCGGCCTGTTCGGGGCGACGGTGTCGGAGACCAGGGTCGGCCTGCGCCCGGTCAACGCCCCCGGCCCCGCCCTCATCGGCCGGCTCACCCCCCGGGTGGTGGTGGCGACGGGCCTGAGCGCGTACGGCCTGACGGCCGGCCCGTTCACCGGCGAGCTCGTGGCCAGGCTGGCCCTCGACGAACAGTCGCCCATCGACCTCACCCCCTACGCGCCGCCCGCCGTCTGACCCGCCCGCGAGTGACCGGCCGGACGCCGCATGAAGGACGGCCGGGAGGCCATCCGTGGCTGGGCCGCGTCCGGAAGGGGGTGTAGGCGGGTAGGCCGGCGTTGGCCGGACCCCGGCATGATCCATGCGGCACTGCGCGGATATGGTGGATTCCTCCCCATCGTGATCTCGTGGGGAGGCCGCGTTGCCGCTGCTCGCGCTGCTGATCATTGTGCTGCTGGCGGCCGGATGCGCCTCCGCCCCGGAACGAGCGGACGGGCCCGAGGGCTCTGGAAAGCGGACCACTCCCGCGCCGTCCGTCACGCCTCCGCCCCGTCCCTCCGTCCCCGCGCCGACTCCGCTTCCCGCGGAGCACGTCAAGGTGCCGTACGCCGCTTCGGGCTCGTACGCCGTGGTGCCCGGCGGCGCGGCCGCCCGGCCCGGAGAGGGTGAGGTGGTGCGCTACCTGGTGGAGGTCGAACGCGGCCTGCCGATCGACGGGGCCGTGTTCGCGGCGGCCGTGCACCGGACACTCAACGACCCGCGCGGATGGGCCCGCTTCCAGCGCGTCGACCACGGTCCGGTACGGGTCCGGGTGGCGTTGTCCAGCCCGGAGCTGACCGTCCGCCAGTGCCTGCCGCTGCGCACCGGCGGCACGTTGTCGTGCTGGAACGGGACCCGCTCGGTCATCAACGCGGTCCGCTGGGCGGACGGCGTCCCCCAGTACGACGGCGACCTGGCCGCCTATCGCGACTACGTCATCAGCCACGAGGTCGGCCACAGCCTGGGACACGGCCACCGCGCCTGCCCCGGCCCGGGCCGGCCGGCTCCGGTGATGGTCCAGCAGTCCAAGTCGCTGGGCCGCTGCCGTCCGAACCCATGGCCCCACCCCGAACGCCGGCCGGAGGAACGCCGCGACGCCCTGACCCGCAAACCCTGAGCGAAGCACGGCGGGCGACACGAGCACCGGGTCGACGGGCCACTCTCGGACGGGCTCAAAGCTCCCGACGGCGAAGGGATCGGTAGGCGCCCAGCCTGGCAGGCGGCGCGAGCAGCCGGGGCGGCGGGCTACCCCTCAGACGGGCTCGAAGCTCCCGCCAGCGGAAGGGCCAGGAGCCGCCCGGCCCGCCGGGCGGGCTCACCGCGGAGGAAGGGGGCGCGGTCGGGGCGGAGTCAGGGGGCGGGCGCGGTGGGGTCGGGCGCAGGGGGCGCGGTCGGGGTGGGCGCGGGAACAGAGGGCGCGGTGGGGGCGGGTGGGAGGCCGGGGCCTGGGCCCAGGCCCCGGAGCATGGTGTCCACCAGCCGCGCGGCCAGCGCCTCCGGCTCTCCGTCCCGGCTCTGCGCCGCCTCGTGGATCAGCGCGTAGTAGACCCGCCGGGCCCACTCCGGCTCCACGTCCTCCCGCAGCACCCCGGTGGTCCGCGCCTGCCGGAACAGCTGGTCACACCTCGCCTCGACCTCGGAGTGCACCCGGGCCACCTCCGCCCCCGCCACTCCGGCCACCGACGCGCGGCTCATCGCGAACCCCCAGTCGATCTTCACCCGCAGCACGTTCGCCGTCACCTGGTAGAGCGCCACCAGCGGCGGCGCCTGCTCGGGACGGGCGGCGTCCACGGCGGCGGCGAACTGCCGGGTCGCCCACTCCGCCATCGCCTCCACCAGAGCGTCCCTGGAGGCGAAGCGCCGGTGGACGGTCGTGCGCGCCACCCCGGCCGCCTCGGCGATCTGCTCCATGCTGGCCGCCGGGTTCCTGCTGAGCACCCGTTCGGCGGCCTCCAGGATCGTCCTGACCGTCCGCTCCGCGTCGGACCGCAGGGCCCGCGTCGTCCCACTCACAGCTCAGAGGGTACAGGACAGTTCCTCTTCCAGCCGAAGTTGCGTCATCAGTGTTGCAAGTTCTAGAGTCATCGCATCACCACTGATGCAAGAAAGGCGTTTCTCATGGACATGCGACTCACCGGCAAGACCGCCGTCGTCACCGGGGCGAGCAGGGGGCTGGGGCTGGCGATCGTCGAGGCGCTGAGCGCCGAGGGCATGCGGGTCGTGGCCGCGGCCCGCACGATCTCCCCCGAGCTGGAGCGCACCGGCGCGACCGTAGTGACCGCCGACCTGTCCACCGCGGCGGGCCCGGCCGAGCTGGTCGAACGGGCGCTGGCCGAGCTCGACGAGATCGACCTCCTGGTCAACAACGTGGGCGGCGGCGACAGCGGCCAGGGGCAGCTCGGCGGCTTCCTCGGCTTCGACGACGACGCCTGGCGCCAGGCCTACGACCTGAACTTCCTCAGCGCCGTGCGGGCCACCAGGGCCGCGATGCCCAGCCTGCTGCGCCGGCGCGGCACTGTGATCAACATCTCCTCCAACGGCGCCCGCGCGCCGCACATGGGGCCGATGGTCTACACCGTCGCCAAATCCGCGCTGACGGCGTTCGGCAAGGCCCTGGCCGAGGAGTTCGGCCCGCAGGGGGTGCGCGTCGCCACCGTCTCCCCCGGCGCCGCGCGCACCGCCCTGTGGGAGGCCCCCGACGGGTACGGCGCCGCCCTGGCCGCCTCGCTCGGCATGGAGCACGAGCAGTTGCTCGCGGGGCTGCCGTCGGTCACCGGAATGACGACCGGTAGGTTCGTCGAACCGGAAGAAGTCGCCACCTTGGTGACGTACCTGGCCTCGCCGCACGCCGGAAGCGTGAACGGCGCCGACTACGTCATCGACGGCGGAGCGATCAAGACGGTTTGAACTATCGCGATATATCGTAGAACGGGAACACCGGGGAATCCCGTCCGGTTGGGCGGGATGGACATCATCTCCAGGGGAGCGTGGGCAATGGCAGGAATGCGGACCGCACGGCGGATCCTCGCGGGCGGCGCGGTGGCCGCCGCGGCCGGATGGGCGTTGCGCGGGATACCGGCCGAGCTGGGCGTGCGGCCTTTGACGTCAGGGCCGGACCGGGCGGGCAGGATGCGGCGCTCGCCGCAGTTCAGGGGCGACACCTTCGTCAACCCCATGCCCGAGCCGACCACCTTGATGACCACGCCGCCCGTGGGGCTGCTCGCCGAGCTGGGCAGGAACAAGGAGCAGCGGCATCCGGCCGGGCCCATCCCGCTGCGCCTGCCCCCGTCCGGCCCGCCGCCCGCCGACGGCCTGCGCGCGGTCTGGTACGGCCACGCCTCCACGCTGGTGGAGATCGAGGGCAAGCGGGTGCTGTTCGACCCGGTGTGGAGCAACCGGGTCTCCCCCTCCCAGCTCGTCGGCCCCAAGCGGCACCACCCGCTGCCGGTCGACCTCGGCGAGCTGCCGCAGGTAGATGCGATCGCGATCTCGCACGACCACTACGACCACCTGGACATGGCCACCGTACGCTCGCTCACGCGCACCCAGAAGGCGCCGTTCCTGGTCCCGCTGGGCATCGGAGCGCACCTTGAGCGGTGGGGCGTGCCGCTGTACCGGATCATCGAGCTCGACTGGGACGAGGAGGCCGAGGTGGCGGGCCTGCGCTTCGTCGCCACCGCCGCCCGGCACTTCTCCGGACGCACCTTCACCAGGAACGACACTCTGTGGGGCTCGTGGGTGGTGGCCGGGGCGAACAAGCGGGTGTTCTACGCCGGCGACTCCGGATACTTCCAGGGCTACCGGGGCATCGGCGCCGCTCACGGGCCGTTCGACCTGACGCTGATGCCGATCGGCGCCTACAGCCCGGCCTGGCCCGACATCCACATGAACCCGGAGGAGGCGGTCAACGCCCACCTCGACCTGGGCGGCTCGCTGCTGCTGCCGGTCCACTGGGCGACGTTCACGCTGGCGCTGCATCCGTGGGCCGAGCCGGTCGACCGGCTGTGGCGGGAGGCGAAGGCACGAGACGTCGAGATCGTGGTGCCCCGGCCGGGCGAGGGCGTCGACGTGACCGCCGTCCAGGCCGTTGACGGCTGGTGGGAGACCCTGGGGTAACGGTCCGGGACGCGTAGGGGGTCGTACGGCCCCCTACAGTCATGGGGTGAGCAACATGGAACGCGACCCCCAGGAACTCCGCTGCGCCGCCGAAGCCGACAGCCGCGGCGAGGTGCTGACCGGGCGCGAGGTGCCCCTGGGCGGCCCCCGCGCGATGCGGGTCAGCAGGACGCTGCCCGGCGTGCACCGCCGGATGATCGGCGCCTGGTGCTTCGTCGACGCCTACGGCCCCGAACCGGCGCTGATGCGCGTGCCGCCCCACCCGCACACCGGCCTGCAGACGGTGACCTGGCTGGTCGCGGGCGAGGTGCTCCACCGCGACAGCGTGGGCAGCCTGCGCCGGGTGCGCCCCGGCCAGCTCAACCTGATGACAGCCGGGCGCGGCATCTCGCACTCGGAGGAGTCGCCGGGCACGACCCTGCACGGCGTGCAGCTCTGGGTGGCCCTGCCCGACGCCCACCGTCGAACGGCCCCCGCCTTCGAGCACCACACCACCCTGCCCGTGCTGTCCGGCCCCGGCTTCGAGGCCACTGTGATCATGGGCGAGCTCGGCGGCGTGACCTCGCCCGCCACCGCCCACAGCCCCCTGGTGGGCGCCGAGATCGCGGTGGACGGCACGGGCGAGGTGCCCCTCGACCCCGGCTTCGAGCACGGGCTGCTGCTGCTCGACGGCGAGGTCGAGCAGGCCGTGCCGGGCGCGCTGCGCTACCTGCCGCCGGGCCCCGGCACGCTGCGGCTGTCCGGGCGCGGACGGGTGCTGCTGATCGGCGGCGAGCCGTTCGGCGAGGAGATCGTCATGTGGTGGAACTTCGTGGGACGCTCCCACGAGGAGATCGCCGCCTTCCGCGAGGAGTGGATGGAGGGCGAGGGCTTCGGCTCGGTCGAGGGCTTCGACGGCGACCCGCTCCCCGCCCCGGCACTCCCCTCCATCCGGCTCAAGCCCCGCGGCCGCGTCCGCGCCGAGCACCCAGCCGGCCCCCAGAATCAGTAGACCCGAGCGCCCAACCACCCCCGAAGATCAGTAGGCCGAGCGCCCAGCCACCCTCGGAGAATCAGTGGGCCGAGCACCCGGCCCCCGCGGATCAGTAGACCGAGATGTGCGGGTGGTCGAAGTGGTTGGCTGTCGTGCCGCCGCGATTGGACATCGTGCGCCAGGTGCCGGTCCTGGAGTGCCAGATGCGCTGCCGGTAGATGATGTACATGATGCCCAGGCGCCGGGAGTTCTTGATCGCCCAGTTCGCGATCTCGTAGCCGCGCTTGACCTCGGCCGGCGAGGGCATCGCGCCGCCGTGGCTGAGCATGAAGTCGCAGGCCCGGCCGAGGGGGTGCTCGCCGCCGTCCTGGATCGTCCGGTAGCAGCCGATCCCCATCGGCACCGCGAACCGTTCCTTGATCAACGTCTTGACCAGGCGCATGCGCGGCGTGATGTTCTCGGAGCCGTCCGGGAGCTGCGGCACCCACGTACCGTCCGGACGCCGCACGCCCGGCGCCGTGTACAGCTTGTCGATCCGGTCCCTGATCCGCTCGATCAGCTTCTCGGCCTTCTCCTTGCGCCGTTCCAGGTCGGCCACCGCCGTCCCGAGCTCCTCGGAGCGGGCCGCGGCCTCCTCCTCGGCCTTGCGGCGCTCGTCCCTGACCTGGGCGTAGCCGCGCAGACGGGCGTCCTGGACGTCGATGAGGTGACGGCTGAGCGCCAGGCGGCGCAACAACCCGTCCGGGTCCTCGCTGGCGGTGAACAGGGCGACCTGGTTGGGTTCGCCGCCGATGTACTGGGCCACGGCCAGCGTCCTGAGCTGGAGCGACTCCCGGTCGTAGACCTCCTGGGCGGCGGCCAACCGCTCGCGCGCGGCCTTCTCCGTCCTCTCGGCCTGCTGCTGGGCGCGGCGGCCGTTGTAGTACTCCTCGATCAGCCGGTCCGACTCCTTGCTCAGCGCGGCCAGCTCCTTCTTGAGCTGCTTCACGGAGGGCTTGGGGGCCGCGAGCCCCGCTGAGGCGTTGCCCGCCATCAGGACCAGCCCGGTCAGGACGGCGACCATGGCCCGCGCGACGTGACCCACGGCGGGGGAGGCGACCGCCACTGTCCTCCTTAGCCTGAGCCGCAGGGCAGTTCCGGTCAGGAGCTAATCAGACTCCGGGACGCCCTCTATCCGACGCTGATAGTAGGGGATCAAGCATCCTTCCCCGCAACTTATGACTTTTCCTGACTACGGGCTTTTCGTATGCGTCTGACCGCCATACGCCCTCCGACCAGCGCCGATCCGGGCACCACGAGCATGCCGAGCAGGCTGGAACCGAGCCCGACGTCGAGGTCGGCGTCCAGCAGCCCGCCTCCACCGCCGAGCAGGGAGCCGCCGAGCGACAACCCGACCGAGACCGACAGGAGCGGCCTGTGGGTCTTGGCGGGAGGCGGCTCGGGAGCGGGCGCGCTCGTGGCGGGCGGACTGGGCGCGGGGGCGCTCGTGGCGGGGCCGCCGGTGGACGGCGGCCGGGTCGAGGGCGGGTCACCGGCGGGCGGACGAGTGGCGGGCGGCCGGGTGGACGGCGGCGCCGAGCGCGTGGGCGGCGACCCGGTCTCCGTCCGCCTGCCGGTCGGCCTGCCGGTCGGACCCGGCGGCCGGTCGCCGGCGGTCGCCGAGGCGGGAGGCGTAGCAGGCGCGGACGAAGCCGGCGCGGACGACGCGGGCCCCGCCGTGACGGGCGGCCCGGTCGGCTGCCCGCTGGGCCCGACGGTGACGATCACCGGCGGCGAGACCGTCCCGGACCCGCTGGGCACGGGCGTAACCGGGGTCACCGGCTCCGGCGAGACGGACGCCGTCATCGAGGCGGTCCCCGTGGACACGGGGGGCAGCGCGGTGCCGCTGTCGGTCGAGGGCGAGGGCGACCCGCTCCAGATCACGAACGTCGACGCTACCGCCGCCGCCGTCGCCAGCACCAGCCCGCCGGTCACCGCCGACTTGGCCGGCGCCCCCAGCGAGCTGCGCACCACGCCGGTGGCCGTAGAGGCCCCACTCGCCGCACCGCTGTCCACGCCGCCTTCCAAGATGCCGCCCGCGCCGGTCCCGGCCGACGGGAGCAGCGCGGCGAACGGCATCGCCAGCACGGCCAGCCCCGACCGCCCGCGCAGCTCCCACCCCGCACCGTACGTCCCGTGCGCCACCTCCTCCAGCTCGGCCAGGAACGCCTCGGCCGAGGCCGGCCGGTCGGCGGGGTCCTTGGCCAGGCCGTGCTCGATCAGCCCGCGCAGCCGTCCGTCCACCTTCTCCAGCGGGGGCGGCATGTGCTGGTGCTGGAAGGCCAGGGCGGCCAGGTTCGCGGCGGTGAACGGGCGGCGGCCGGTGAGGCATTCGTAGCAGACCAGGGTGGCGGCGTACACGTCGGTGGCCGGGCCGGCCGGGGCGTCGTCCCACTGCTCGGGGGCCATGTAGGCGGGGGTGCCGGCCAGGGCGCCGGTCTCGCCGAAGCGGGCCGCCACGCCGAAGTCGACCAGCTTGCTGTCGCCGTTCGTGGTGACGATGACGTTCTCGGGCTTGAAGTCGCGGTGCACCACCCCGCGCCGGTGCGCCTCGGCCAGGCCGAGCAGCGCCCCCTTCAGCACGGTGAGCGCGGCCTCCACGCCGGTGCCGCCCTCCCCGGCGATCAGGCGGCGCAGCGTGACGCCGTCGACCAGCTCCATCACGATGGCGGACGCGCCCCCGGCCTCGACATAGTCCAGCAGGCGGGCGGTGTGGGGGCTGTCGATCTCGCCGATGACCCGGGCCTCGGCGCGGAAGCGGGCGGCGAACTCGCCGTCCTCGCGCAGGTTCTCGGACAGGTGCTTGATCGCGACCGGTAAGCCGTCGGAGTCGCGGACGGCGAGCATGACGCGGCCGGTCCCTCCGTGACCGAGTTCCCGGATCTCCGTGTAACCGGGAACAGCCATGTCGGGCCCTCCTGACCGGATATAGATCCTTATGTCAGGACGCTAGCCGAATGTAACACGCCGTGTCGAGCCCCTTCGCGGGAGTAACCAGACCCCTATCTCAATCGGTATTTTTCCTACTTCCTATAGTAGATCCGTGGCTCTTACCGATCATCTGCGCGAATGGCTCGGGGCCTGGCCCCCCACGGGAAACCTCGACGTCACAGGCTCGCCGCTGCGTACGCTGCCCGCCTGGGACGGCCGCGTGCACCCTGCCCTCGGCGTCGGCACCCCGGAGGGGGCGGTGTTGTCGGTGCCGCCCGAGCACGTCGCCCGGGTGAGCGCCGTACGCACGCTCCGGGAGATCCCCGCGCTGATCGGATATGGGGATCGCGGCTGGTTCGACGCCGTCTTCCGGTGGACCACCGAGCCCGCTCCCCTGCCCGACGCCGGGCAGTGGATCCCCGCGACGGACGACACCGTCCCCGGATGGCTGCGCGTGTTCGGCGGCGAGGTGCTGGTGGCCGTGGACGCCGAGACCGGTGAGCACCTGGCCGGGGTGGGCATCAAGCGGCACGACCGCTTCGGACGGGAACTGTCGGTGGTCACCGCTCCCGAGGCCCGGGGGCGCGGCCTGGCCAGACGGCTGGTGGCGCAGGCGGCGCGGCGGGTGCTGGACGAGGGTGCGGTGCCGACGTACATGCACGGGGTCGGCAACACCGCCTCGGCCTCCGTCGCCAAGGCGGCGGGCTTCCCCGACCTCGGCTGGACCGCCTTCGGCGTCGCCGAGAACTGATCCCCGCGCCAGAGGGAGCGAGGGTGGGGCCGACGCATCCGATGACCAGCCCCCAACCGATCCCCGCGCCTGAGGGAGCGAGGTTCAGGCCGCCGGGAGGGCGGGGCGGGAGGCCAGCAGCGCGCGAATGTTGCGGGCGGCGGTGCGGCCGGCGCGGTTGGCGCCGACCGTGCTGGCCGACGGCCCGTAGCCGACGAGTTGCAGCCGCGGCTCCCTGACGACCCGCGTCCCGTCCACCTTGACGCCGCCGCCCGGCTCCCGCAGGCGCAGCGGCGCGAGGTGGTCGAGCGCCGACCGGAAGCCGGTGGCCCACACGACGACGTCCGCCGCCTGTCGCCGCCCGTCCGCCCACTCCACGCCGTACGGGGTGAGGCGGCCGAACATCGGCAGCCGCTCCAGCGCCCCCTTGGCCAGCGCCTGCCGCACGACGACGCTGTAGCCGAGCCCGGTGACGCCGACCACGCTCTGCGGCGGCAACCCGGCCCGTACCCGCGCCTCCACCAGGGCGACGGCCTCCCGGCGGGCGTCCTCGCCGAAGTCGCCGTCCCTGAAGACCGGCGGGCGGCGGGTGACCCAGACGGTCTGCGCCGCGACGTCGGCCACCTCCGACAACACGTGCATCGCCGAGGCCCCGCCCCCGACCACGACCACCCGCCGGCCCGCGAACGCCTCCGGCCCGCGATAGCCCGCGTAGTGCAGCTGCTCACCCAGGAAGCCCGCGGCCCCCGGGTAGTACGGCCAGTACGGCCGGGTCCAGGTGCCGGTCGCGTTGACCACGGCCCCGGCCGCCCACTCCCCCGCGTCCGCCGCCACGACCAGCCGCCCGCCCTCACCCTCGCGTACGGCCGTCACCTTGACCGGCCGCAGGACCTCCAGCCCCACCCGCCGCTCGTAGTCGCCGTAGTACTCCGGGACGACCTCCGCCGCGGGCCGGTCACCGGCCGCCTCCAGGCCGCCCGGCGCGCCGGGCAGGTCGAAGACGCCGTGCACCTTGCCCATGGTCAGCGACGGCGACCGGTGCCGCCACGCTCCCCCGGGCCCCTGCGCCGCGTCGAGCACCAGCGTCTCGATCCCGAACCGCCGCAGGAAGTACGCGCTGGACAGACCCGCCTGCCCGGCGCCGATCACCACAACCTCGGTCGTCTCCACGATCGACTGCAACCCCGCGCGACGCCCCCCTCTTCCCGCCCCGGCCCGGGAGCCGGTGCCTACCGGGGACGCGGCTCCGTGAGCGCTTCGGCGAACAGGGCGCGGTGGCGCAGGACGTGCTCGCGGTCCACGCCGTACAGGACGTCGTCGCCGCGGGCGAGGTGCGCGGCGAAGGCCAGGTCGCCCGCCGCCGCCCGTTCGCGCATGTGCCGGACGAGGTGGTCCAGCCGTTCGGCGGCGACGGCGGGCAGCGCCGGACGGTCGCCCTCGGCCAGGCCGTAGGCGTCGGCGAACAGCCGCAGCCGGCGCGCCTGCTCAGCCACCGGACCGGCCCCTTCGTGCCGCGGGTCGCCCAGCGGGACGAAGCGGTAGGCGGCGTAGGCCACGTCCCACAGGCGCGGCCCCGGATGGGCGGTGTCGAAGTCGATCAGGGCCACCGGCCGCCCGTCGCGGAACACGCAGTTGTACGGCGCGACGTCACCGTGGCAGATCACCTCGGCGGGTTCGCGCGGCGGGAAGTACCAGGTGGCCGCGCCGTCGAGCGGGAAGTCCTCGGTGGCGTCGTGGTAGCCGCGCAGCAGCCGGGCGACGGCGCCGAGTGCCGCGTCGGACCGGGCGTAGCCCGGCAACGGATCATTGGGCACCTCGCCCGGGACGAAGTCGACCACCTCCCGGCCCTGGACGTCGATCCCGTGCCCGGCCGGCGCGCCCGTGAAGCCGCGGGCGGCCAGGTGGCCGAGCAGCGCGTGCACGGCCGGTGTCCAGGGACCGGTCGGGCGGCGCACGGTGGCGCCCACCCGCACCACCAGGTTGACGCCGCCGCCGGTCAGCAACTCCTCGTCGCGCTCGCTCACGCCCGCCAGTCTCGCACCCCGGCGACGACGCCCGGCGCGACCGGTCAGCGCACCCTGAACGCGACCGCGGTCGTGGAGGCGATCGCCGTGACGAGGACCACCATGATCAGGACCGTGCCGAGCGGGTTCTTGCGCCGCGGCACAGCCTGGATCTGCGCGATCCGCCTGCGCGCCGCGACCCTCGGGGTCGGCGTGGGCGTCGGCGTCACCTTCGGGGAGGGCACCGGCACCATGCGTACCGGCCGAGGGGTGTGCCGAGGCACCGGCCGCGGCGTGGAAGACGGCACCGGCCGCGACGACCGAGGCGGCGGCGAAGGGGACGGCGGCGGGGGCGGCTTCGGGGACGGCGGCGGCGGCGGGGACGGGCGCACATGGCAGTCGCCCACCTCCACACCGCCGCCCGGCCCGTACACGCACACCGAGTCGGGGCCGATCGACACGTGCGGCACGGAGACGCCGGTCGTCGGCGCAGGCCCGCCGGACCGCGTCGACGCCGCCCCCCGTGGCCTCGGGCCGTCGCCGATGCGCACGCCCGGCACCGACACGACCGGTTGCGGATCGTCCCAGATCGCCACGCCCGGCACCGACACCACCGGCTCGGGACGCTCGTCGCTCACCGGCGACCCGTGGATCGTGATCCCCGGCTCCGGGACGTGCGGCGGACGTGCGTGCACGGTGCCGGGGGCCGGGGGTTGCAGGTCGGCTGCCGCCGGGCCGGCCGCGCCGGCGGCGAGCAGAGCGGCGGCCAGCAGCAGCGGCGCGCGCCTGGCGCCCACGGTCACATTCCCCCGGCGATGCGGGAGAACTCCTGCAGCGCGCCCTGGAACGCCTGCGGCCCGACCGCCAGCGGCCCGGCGAAGGCGTGGGCGATGTCCCAGGTCAGGTAGGTGCCGAAGCCGAGCATCGCGGCCATCGCCAGCAGCGGCAGCACCGCCAGGCCACGCGGCCGGGCGCCGGCCAGGTAGGGGAAGACGATGACCAGCAGGCCGGTGAGCACGGTCAGGAACAGCAGCCCTTGGGGCGGGGTGGCGGCGGCGTCCATGGAGCGCTGGGACCGGGCGGCGGCGATCGCGGCGACGCGTTCGAGCACGGCGTCGCGGGCGTCCTTGTCGTCGTCGGTCTTGGTGACGACGGCGCTGACCCGGCTGCGCATGGCGTCGAGTCTGGCGGCGCCGACCGGGTCCATCCGGCCCTCGGCCATCAGCGGCCACTCGTCCCTGACCACGAAGGTGACGTAGTCGCGCAGCGCGGTGCGGACCGTCTGGGGGGCCGTGCCGGGCAGGTCGGCCGCGGCCCAGTAGGCGTCGATCGCGGCCTGGCCCTCGGCCTGGGCGTTCTGGCGGGCGGCGTCGGCGGTGGTCCAGGGCACGATGATCGCGATCGCGAACACCAGCAGGAACAGCGCCGACAACATGGACCCCGCATGACCGGCCGAGACCCCGTCGGGCTCGGCGTCATCGCTGCCCTTCTTCGTGAGCCGGAACACCAGCGCGGTGAGCGCCACCACGCCCACGGCCGCCACGATCGAGAGCGTGTACGCCAGCATGAAGATCTCCCAAACCTTCTCGAATACACAGTGTTACATGACTATCACACTATGCAACGCTGGCGTCAGCTACCGGCAGGTAAAGTCGCGGGCGGGCGCTCGGGGCCGCCGCCGTACGCCGCCGGAGGTCGAGAACCTGCTCGCACGGCGGTCCCGGGCAGGGCCGGCGCTGGACGGATCGTTGATCATGACCGGCCGTTCTGACCAAACGTCCAGCCGGTCGGTGATGATCCGGGAAAACGGTGACTATGGACGGCGTGAATCTCAACGGCCGTAAATTCGTGATGGTGAGCTCGACGGCGAGCGCGGTGGACCCCGACAGCCCGACGGAGTTCCTGTACTGGGAGGCCGACGGCGTGGTGTGGGGCAGCTACACGGGCGACACCGTGACCCACGGCCGCTTCGTCGGGACGCGCGACGGCGCCGACGTCTCCATCTCCTACGCGCACGCGCTCAAGGCCGGCGGCAAGGCCGGCGGCCAGAGCAGCAGCCGCGTCGAGCAGGGCGAGGACGGGCTGCTGCGTCTGGTGGAGGAGTTCCGGTTCGACGGCGACGACACGCTGCACGTCAGCGTGTGCGCCGAGGTCGCGTCCTCCTGACGCCTCCTGAGGGCGGGCGGGGCTCAGCCGTCCTTGCGCAGGGCGGCGCGCCCCTCGGCGGCTCCGACGAACCGCATCTTGCCGAGCGGAACGTCGCCCTGCGTCTCCTGCGGCGTCCGCCGGACGGGACGGGAGGCGTCCCGGTCGGACGGCAGCACGTACGGCCGTCTGAGCACTTCGTCCAGGATGAACACGGTCTCGGTGGCCTTGACCGCCGGGATGTTGGCCAGGCGGTCGGTCACCATGCTGTGCACGGCGGCCACGTCGGAGACCCGTACCTGGATCATGGCGTCGTGCTGGCCGGTGGTGATCGCGCAGTACTCGACCTCGGGCATCCGGGCCAGTTCGGCCCTGAACTGCTTCCACATCTGCTGGCGCACGGTCACGAAGATCAGCGCGGTGATGCCGAGCCCGGCCCGCACGTGGTCGATCTCCGCGGTGAAGCGCTTGATCGCGCCGTCGGCGCGCAGCGCCTCGAAACGCGTGTAGGCGTTCGCGCGGGAGATGCCCACCCGTTCGGCCAGCGCGGCGACCGAGATCCTGCCGTTCTCGCGCAGGACCTCAAGGATCTTCATGTGGACGTCGTCCAGTTCGAGACCGATGCCGATCCGTCCAGGCTGACCGCTGCCGCTGGCACCATTTCTGGAAATATCACTCATCATTACACCTCGACCATTTATATCCGTCTCACGGACCGCACATGACCTGGACGTTCTGCCGGACAATCCTCGACATCCTTCTCCCGAACGTCCAATTTGGAGGACCCCATGGCGACCCGCTCGCAGACGGCGGCAGTGCTGCTCGCCGGTGCGCTCGCCCTTGCCGCCTGCGGAAGCGGCGGCACCTCGCAGACCCCGGCGGCCTCCGGTGGCGGTGGGAAGACGCTCGTCATCGACACGTCGTTCGACCTCAAGACGGCCGACCCCGGCCGCACCTACGAGCCGACCGGGCTCATCGTCGGCAAGGCCGTCTACGAGACGCTGCTGACCTTCGACGGCGCCGACGTGACCAAGCCGGTGCCGGCGCTGGCCGAGTCCTACGAGCTGAGCGAGGACGGCAAGACGCTGACGCTCAAGCTCAAGAAGGGCCCCACCTTCGCCGACGGCTCGCCGATCACCGCCGACGACGTGGTGTTCTCGCTCAACCGCGTGCGCGACATGAAGGGCACCCCGTCGTTCCTGCTGGACGGCGTCGAGGTGGCCAAGACCGACGACTCGACGATCACGCTGACGTCGAAGGCGCCGAACCCGGCGCTGCCCTACATCCTGCCGAACCCGGCGCTGGGCATCCTCAACAGCAAGGTCGCCAAGGAGCACGGCGCGACGGCCGACGCCCAGGACAAGGCCGAGCAGTACCTGAACTCGTCCTCGGCGGGTTCCGGGCCGTACACGATCGAGGCGTTCAACGTGAGCAGCCAGGTCACGCTCAAGGCGAACCCGAAGTACTACGGCACCAAGCCGGCCTACGACAAGGTCGTCATCCGCAACGTCGAGGCCGCCACGCAGAAGCTGAACGTGCAGCGCGGCGACAGCCAGGTGGCGCTGAACCTGTCCGGTGACCAGGTCACCAACATGCCCTCCACCCTGCAGGTCAAGAAGACCGCCTCGGCGAACGTCATCTTCCTGCTGGCCAACCAGGACTCGGGCGTCAGCAAGACCACGCCGAACGCCAAGTTCGTCGAGGCCGTCCGCAAGGGCGTGGACTACGCGGGCCTGCTGGAGCTGGCCGGCGAGGGCTCGACGCAGGCGCCGGGCATCATCCCGTCGCAGCTGCTCGGCGCGCTGCCGCCGGAGCAGGCCCCCAAGCGGGACGTCGAGGGCGCCAAGGCGGCCCTGGCGGCCAGCGGCGTGTCGAACCCGACCGTCAAGCTGGAGTTCCCGAGCGAGCTGACCGTCAACGGCCTGTCGTTCCAGCCGCTGGCCGAGCGCATCCAGGCCAACCTCAAGGAGGTCGGCATCACGGTGGACCTCCAGCCCGCGCCGGTGACGACCGCGCTGGACAACTACCGCAACGGCAAGGAGGAAATGGGCCTGTGGTACTGGGGCCCCGACTACCCGGACCCGAGCGACTACCTGGCGTTCGCGCCGGGCAAGACCGTGGGCCTGCGGGCCGGCTGGAAGGAAGGCGCGGCCAAGGAGATCGAGGCCGCCGCTGACAAGGCCGCGACCGCGATCGGCGACGAGCCGCGCAAGACGGCCTACGCCGACCTGCAGACCAAGCTCAACGCCTCCGGTCCGTTCGTGCCGCTGATCCAGCCGAGCCAGAACATCGTGTCGGCCGCGTCCGTGACGGGCCTGGAGTACCACCCGGTCTGGACCGTGGACGTCGCCGACCTCGGCGCGAAGTAAGGAGACCGGCAGGTGTCCGACAACCAGGGCGCGGCGGGCTCGCCGCCGCGCCCCGGCGCCGGCTCCCCGGGCGGCTCTCCGGCAGGGACGACCGCCACGGCGGCGCCGCGGCGGCGGGGAGTGCCTCCGCTGGCGCGCTTCCTCGTCCGGCGCATCCTCATCGCCGTGCTGCTGGCCTGGGGCATCACGCTCGTCACGTTCCTGCTGACCAACCTGGTGCCCGGCGACCCCGTGGCCGCCAACCTGGGCCAGCGGGCGCTGGGCGACCCGGCCATCGTGGCGCAGTGGCGGTCCGAGCACGGCCTGGACAAGCCGCTGTGGCAGCAGTACGCGATCTATCTGCAGGGCCTGGTCCAGGGCGATCTGGGCACCAGCCAGCAGAGCCACCGTCCGGTCAGCCAGGACCTGGCCGAGTTCGTCCCGGCGACGCTGGAGCTGGCGGGCGCGGCGATCCTGATCTCGCTGGTGCTGGGCGTGGCCTTCGGCGTGATCGCCGCGCTGCGCCGGGACCGGCTGTCCGACCACGTGCTGCGGCTGGTCAGCCTGATCGGCATCTCGGTGCCGACGTTCTGGCTGGCGCTGGTGGCGTTCTACGTGTTCTTCTTCCGGCTGCAGATCACGCCGGGCAGCGGGCGCGTGGACGCGGCGCTCGGCTCGGCGCCGGCGGTGACCGGGCTGCAGACGATCGACGCGCTGCTGGCGGGCCGGTGGGACATCTTCACCTCGGCCGTCGGCCATCTGATCACGCCGGCGCTGGTGCTGGCGCTGTACACGATCGGCCTGCTGACCCGCTTCACCCGTTCGGCGGTGCTGGAGGTGCTGGGTCAGGACTACGTCCGCGCGGCCCGCGCCAAGGGGCTGCCGGGCCGGGTGATCCTGTTCCGGTACGTGCTGCGTTCGGCGCTGGTGCCGATCATCACCGTGGCCGGTCTGGCCTTCGGCAGCCTGCTGTCGGGCACCGTCCTGGTCGAGGCGATCTTCGCCTGGCCCGGTGTCGGCCAGTACGCCTACAAGAGCGCCACCAGCCTCGACCTGCCCGCCGTGATGGGCGTCGGCCTGGTCGTGGGCGTGGTCTACCTGGTCATCAACCTGATCGTGGACGTGCTGTACGGCGTCATCGATCCCCGAGTGAGGCTGCAATGAGAGGCAAGGGGCTGCTGGGCAGGCTGCCCGAGGCGTGGCGGCAGCCGCTGGCCGTCGCGGGCGCCGTCCTGGCCGTGGCCTGGCTGGTGATCGCGCTGGCCGCGCCGTGGCTGGCGCCGCACGACCCGCTGGCCCAGGACCTGCCGCGGCTGGCGCCTCCGGGCCCCGGCCACTGGTTCGGCACCGACCAGCTCGGGCGCGACATCCTGAGCCGCGTCATGTACGGCGCGCGGGTGTCGATCCCGCTGACGTTGCTGCTGGTCGTGCTGTCGGTGCTGGTCGGCGGCCTGCTGGGGGCGTGCGCCGGGTACTTCGGCAAGTGGGTCGGCGAGACGATCATGCGGATCGCGGACCTGGTGTTCGCGTTCCCGACCGTGATCCTGGCCATGGTGGTGGCCGCGGCGCTGGGCGCGAGCCTGGGCAACGCGGTGCTGGCCGTGCTGGTGGTGGCCTGGCCCGCCTACGCCCGCGTCACCCGCGGGCTGGTGCTGGGCGTGCGCGAGCGGGAGTTCGTGCTGAGCGGGCGGCTGCTGGGCTTCTCGGTGTGGCGTTCGCTGCGGGTGGACGTGCTGCCGAACGTGACCGGCCCGATCCTGGTGCTGGCCACGCTCGACATCGGCACGGCGCTGCTGCTGCTGTCCGGCCTGTCGTTCCTGGGCCTGGGGGCCAAGCCGCCCTCGCCCGAGTGGGGCGCGATGGTGGCCTCCGGCGTCGAGGTGTTCGACAGCTGGTGGGTGGCGACGTTCCCGGGCCTGGCGATCCTGACCGTGGTGCTGGCGTTCAACTTCCTCGGCGACACGCTGCGGGACGCGCTCGACCCGCGGACGGCCCGCGCGATCAAGGAGCGTGCGTTGTGACGCTGGACATCACCGACCTGAAGGTGTCGATCGGCGGCAAGGAGATCCTGCGCGGCGTCGACCTGAAGCTGGCCGCCGGGCGCGTGCACGGCCTGGCCGGCGAGAGCGGGTCGGGCAAGACGATGACGGGCCTGGCCGTCCTGGGGCTGCTGCCGCACGGCGCGCGGGTCTCGGGCCGGATCGGGCTCGGCGAGCGGGACCTGCTCACGCTGCCGCCCAAGGAGCTCAACCAGGTGCGCGGCGGCGAGGTCGCCATGGTGTTCCAGGACCCGGCGACCAGCCTGCACCCGATGCTCACGATCGGCCGGCAGCTCACCGAGCACATGCGGCACCACCTCGGCCTGGGCAAGGCCGAGGCGAAGGCGCGGGCGGTCGAGCTGCTGGGCAAGGTGCGCATCCCGGGCGCCGAGGAGGCGTACGGGCGTTTCCCGCACCAGTTCTCCGGCGGCATGCGGCAGCGCATCGCGATCGCCGTCGCGCTGGCCTGCTCGCCGAAGGTGCTGATCGCCGACGAGCCGACGACGGCGCTGGACGTGACCGTGCAGGCGGGCGTGCTGCGGCTGCTGCGTGGGCTCTGCGACGAGCTGGGCCTGGCCGTGCTGCTGGTCACGCACGACCTGGGCGTGATGTCGGCGGTCGCGGACGAGGTGAGCGTGATGAAGGACGGCCTGGTCGTGGAGACCGGGCCGCGCGGGCGGGTGCTGCGCGACCCCGAGCACCCCTACACGCGCGCGCTGCTGGACTCGCTTCCTGATTCTGCTTCGGACGTGGAGGGCTGATGCTGGACATCAAGGACCTGGTCGTCGAGCACCGCTCCCCCGGGCGTCCGGTGGTGCGGGCGGTGGCCGGGGCGAGCCTGTCCGTACGGGCGGGCGAGGTCGTGGGCCTGGTCGGCGAGTCGGGGTGCGGCAAGTCCACCCTGGCGCGGGCGGTCTGCGGGCTGAACCCGGTCACGCACGGGTCGATCGCGTTCGAGGGGCAGCAGGTCACGCCGCTCGGCCTGCGGCGCAGGAAGCTGACCGGCATCCAGATGGTGTTCCAGGACCCGTACGCGTCGCTGAACCCGCGGCGCCGGGTGGGCGACCAGATCGCCGACGGCCTGCGCACCGCGAACGACACCGCCACCGACCCGGCCGACCTGCTGGAACGGGTGGGCCTGCCGCGCGCCTTCGCGGGGCGGCATCCGCACGAGTTCTCCGGCGGCCAGCGGCAGCGCATCGCGATCGCCAGGGCGCTGGCGGCCCGGCCGCGGCTGCTCATCGGCGACGAGCCGATCTCGGCGCTGGACGCCTCCGCGCAGGCGCAGGTGGCCCGGCTGATGCGCGACCTCGCGGTGGACTCGGGGGCCGGGCTGCTGTTCATCAGCCACGACCTGTCGGTGGTGCGGCTGATCGCCGACCGGATCGCCGTCATGTACCTCGGCAAGATCGTCGAGGTGGGCGGGACGGCCGAGGTGTGGGACGACCCGAAGCACCCGTACACCAGGGCGTTGCTGGGGGCCATCCCCAAGCCGGACGGGATGGGCGTGCTGCCCGCCGAGCTGGCCGGGGACGTGCCGGACCCGGCGAACCCACCGGGCGGCTGCCGGTTCAACCCGCGTTGCCCGCTGGTGATGGAGGTGTGCCGCGAGAAGGAGCCGGACTTCGGTCCGGTCGCCTGCTGGCTGCACGAGCCGGCGTGAGCCGGGGCCACGCCGCGCGGGTGGCGGCCGTGCGGCGGGCGATGGCCGCGGAGGGCATCGACGTGCTGGTGCTGCGGCCGTCGCCGGACTTCCGGTTCCTCAGCGCCTCCCGCGCCTGGCCGGACGGCGGCGCCGGGGAGGGCGTGTTCCTCGTGGTGACGGCCGACGCGGTCGTCGAGACCCGCGATCCGGCGGGGCTGGTGCCCGCCTCCGCGCGCCGGGTGGGGGTGGACCCGGAGATGCGGGCGGGCGAGCTGTTCCGGCTGGCGATCGCCGCCGAGCTGGTGCCCGCCTCCGCGGTGCTGGCGCCGCTGCGGCTGCGCAAGGACCCCGCCGAACTGGCGGCGCTCGGCCGGGCGGTCGCGGCGGCGGAGTCGGTGCTCGCACAGGCGGGCGAGCTGGCCTGGTTCGGCGCGACCGAGCGGGCGATGGCGCGCCGGCTGCGGCTGCTGGCGCTGGAGTCGGGCTGCGAGGAGGTGATCTCGCTGCGCGTGTCGGCGGGCGAGCACACCGCGCGGCCCGCGCACGTCCCGGGCGGGCGGGTGATCAATCCGGGTGACGCGCTGCTGGTGTCGCTGTGCGGGCGCTGGGACGGCTACTGCGCCGAGGTCGGCCGGGTGTTCGCGGTGGCCGAGCCGCCGGAGGACTACGAGGCGATGTACTCGGTGGTGCTGGCCGCCCACCGCGCGGCCCTGTCGGCGCTGCGGCCGTCGGTCCCGTTCGCGGAGCTGGCCAGGACGGTGAACGAGGTCATCGACGCCAGCGGGTACGGCCGCTTCGCCTCCCTGCACGTGGGCCGCGGGGTGGGCCTGGGGCACGACGAGGGGCCGCGGGCGGGCGAGGAGGCGGTGTTCGCCCCGGCGATGACGTTCTGCCTGGAACCGGCCATCTACGTGCCCGACCTGTTCGGCGCCCGGGTGGCCGACGTGGTGGCCTGCACGGCCGCCGAGCCGGTGGCGCTGGGCACGAGCCCGCACACCCTGCACGTCCTCGACCGCTGAGGCGGCCCCGCATACGCTGGGTGACGACGATCACCGGGGGGCGTCGTGGACCAGTTCGTGCTGCTCATGCTGGTGCTGCTGGGCGCGCTGATCACGGTTCCGCTGGGTGAGCGGCTGGGGCTGCCCGCGCCGGTGCTGATGACGCTGCTGGGCATCGTCATGGCGGTGCTGCCGTTCGTGCCGAACGTGGACATCCCGCCGGGCATCGTGCTGCCGTTGCTGCTGCCGCCGTTGTTGTACGCGGCGGTGCGGCGTACGTCGTGGCGGCAGTTCGCGGCGAACTGGCAGCCGATCTTCCTGCTCGCGGTGGCACTCGTGTTCGTGACGACGGCGACCGTGGCGGCCACGGCGCACGCGCTCGTCCCCGGCCTGCCGCTGGCGGCGGCGGCGGCGCTGGGCGCGCTGGTGGCGCCGCCCGATCCGGTGGCGGCCACGGCGGTGGCCGGGCGGCTGGGCCTGCCGCGGCGCATGGTGTCGCTGCTGGAGGGCGAGGGCCTGTTCAACGACGTGACCGCGATCGTGCTCTACCACGTGGCGGTCGCGGCGGTCGTCACCGGCGTGTTCTCCTGGCCGGGCGCGCTGGGCGAGTTCGTGCTGTCGGCGGTGGTGGCCGTGGCGGCGGGGTTCGCGCTGGGCTGGGCGGCCGGGCGGCTGATGGCGCTGCTGGGCGACGCGACGTTGCAGGTGGGGTTGTCGCTGGTGGTGCCGTTCGTGAGCTACGCGGTGGCCGACGAGCTGGGCGGGTCGGGCGTGCTGGCCGTGCTGACCACCGCCTTCTACCTCAGCGACCGCATGTCGGACGCCGACGACGTGTTCGGCCGCTTCGCCTCGGCGACGTTCTGGCAGGTGGTGGACACGCTGGTGACGGGGATCGCGTTCGGGCTGATCGGGCTGGAGCTGCACACCGTGTTCGGCACGGTCCACGGACGGTTCGGGGAGGTGCTGTGGTGGAGCGCCGCCGTGGTGGTCGTCGTCGTGGGCGTGCGGCTGCTGTGGCTGCTGCCGGCGGCGTGGGTGGCCAAGAAGGGGCGGCGCGAGGACACCGAGGTGCCGATGAGCTGGCGCGAGACCGTCGTGATGTGGTGGGCCGGCATGCGCGGCGTGGCGTCGGTGGCGCTGGCGCTGGCCATCCCGCTGCGGACCCACGACGGTCAGCCGTTCCCGCAGCGGCCGGTGATCGTGTTCATCGCGTTCGCGGTCATCCTGGTGACGCTGGTGGTGCAGGGGCTGTCGCTGCCGTGGCTGGTGACGCGGCTCGGCGTCAAGGCCGACACGGCGGCCGAACGCGACCTGGAGAAGCGCCTGGCCGTCCGGGCCGCCCACGCGGCCAAGCGGCGGCTGCGGGAGATCGACGAGGCCGAGGACCTGCCCGAGGACGTCGTCGAGCTGCTGGGCAGGCGCATGGTGGACCTCGGGCTGCGGATCAGCCCCGAGGCCGCCGACGACGAGCGGCGCGAGGCGTTCGAGCAGCGGGCGCAGCGGGCGCGGCTGGTCCGGCGGGTGCAGGAGGAGATGATGTCGGCCGCCCGGCAGGCCGTGCTGGACGCCCGCCGCGACCCGCGGGCCGACCCCCAGGTGGTCTCCCGGGTGCTGCGCGCCCTCGACGCCAGGAGCCTGCGCTGACCAGCGCGGATCCGTCCCGGACGGCGTTGACGGTGTGTGATCGGGGGGCGCGGAGGGTAGTCATGTCGATATGCTGCGGATCGGCACGCTGGGCTCCGCCCCGTCGGTCGGCGTCGTCGCCTGTGGATGGCACGACAGCGATCCAGGTCCTTTCACCACCGGCATCAAGCTGATCTACACCCTCGGCGGCCCGCTGCCGGAGCTCCCCGGGCTGCGGATCACGCCCGTGGCCCTGCGGGGCGCCGAGCAGATCGCCACCGCCCTGCTCCAGGGGCTCGACGTGGTGATCACCGAGCCCGCCTGCCCGGCCGCGCCCGTGGTGGCGGCCGGCATGTGGCACTACGGCTGGACCAGACGCGACGTGTCGGCCCTGGCCGGGGCGACGGTCGCCGGTCTGGCGCTGGCCACGCAGCCGGGCGCGTGCGTGGCGGAGATCGGGCGTGACGGCACCAGCGCGATCGACGGCCAGATCCCGGCCGCGTTCGTCCGGGCCCGCCTGGCGGCGGCGTTCTCCGGCGGCCGGTACCGCACGCCGGAGGTCACGGTGCCGCTGGAGGCGGTGCGGCTCAGTGAGGACACGCCGTGCCGGATCCGGATCGCCCGTACGCCGGGGATCGTCGTCTGAGGCCGTGGTGACCGCTCCAGGACGGTCCCGGACCGGCTTCTAGGACTCCGGGACGAAGAACCGCCCGCCTTTGTGGTGGCCCGGCACGAATCCCGGCGTCGCCGCATGTCGTACGGTCACCAGGGAGCACCTGTGCGTCGACCGAGTTGGAGAGAGTGTGAAGATCACCGGAGTAGAGCTGCGCCGGATCGCGATGCCGCTGGTGTCGCCGTTCCGCACGTCGTTCGGCACCGAGACCGCCCGGGACGTCCTGCTGGTCAGGGTGGTGACCCCCGACGCCGAGGGGTGGGGCGAGTGCGTGGCCATGTCCGAGCCGCACTACTCCTCCGAGTACGTCGACGGCGCCGCCGAGGTGATCCGCCGGTTCCTGCTGCCGGCCCTGCCGAAGAACGTGGACGCGTACGGGGTCGGCCACGCCCTCGAACCGGTCAAGGGCCACCGCATGGCCAAGGCGGCGCTGGAGACCGCCGTGCTGGACGCGCAGCTCAGGGCGTCCGGCGAGTCGTTCGGCCACTTCCTGGGCGCGGTCCGCGACCGGGTGCCGTGCGGGGTGTCGGTGGGCATCATGGACTCGATCCCGCAGCTTCTCGACGCCGTGGCCGGCTACGTCGAGGAGGGGTACGTCCGCATCAAGCTGAAGATCGAGCCCGGCTGGGACGTCGAGCCGGTGCGCGCGGTGCGCGAACGCTTCGGCGACGACCTGCTGCTCCAGGTGGACGCCAACGCGGCGTACTCGCTGAGCGACGCCCGCCGGCTGGCCCGGCTCGACGCGTTCGACCTGCTGCTGATCGAACAGCCGCTGGCCAACGACGACCTCGTCCAGCACGCCCGCCTGGCCCGCCAGTTGCGGACGCCGATCTGCCTGGACGAGTCCATCGAGTCGGCCGAGCACGCGGCGGCCGCCATCGCGCTCGGCTCGTGCTCGATCATCAACATCAAGCCGGGCCGGATCGGCGGCTACCTGGAGGCGCGGCGCATCCACGACCTGTGCCGGGCCAACGGCGTGGCGGTGTGGTGCGGCGGCATGCTGGAGACCGGTCTCGGGCGGGCGGCGAACGTGGCGCTGGCGGCGCTGCCGGGGTTCACGCTGCCCGGCGACACCTCGGGGTCGCGCCGGTACTTCGCGACCGACGTGACCGAGCCGTTCGAGCTGGTGGACGGTCATCTTGAGGTGCCGTCGGGGCCGGGGCTCGGCGTCGAGCCGATCCCGTCCGTGCTGGAGGAGGTCACGACGTCCACCGAGTGGATCCCGCTGTAGGCCCGGGCGGAATAATGCGTTGCGCGGGCGTGCTGAGCACCGCACCATGTTCTTCATGTTCCTGCACGCTCGCCGTCTCGCACCCGCCGCGCCGGGTGTGTTCGAGCGTGCCTGCGACGGCCTGGAGCGCTGACCTCTCCTCGTAAGTCCTGATGTGACCCGGCGGGGGGAGGTTGCCGACCCGACACGGGTCACACACGGTCCCAGGTCTTCAGGGAAGGAATCATGGCCAAGCAGGCCTATGTGCGGAACAAGCCGCATCTCAACATCGGCACGATGGGGCACGTCGACCACGGCAAGACCACGCTGACGACGGCGATCACGAAGGTGCTCGCCGAGCGCGGGCAGGCGACGTACACGCCGTTCGAGCGGATCGACCGGACGCCGGAGGAGGCGTCCAGGGGGATCACGATCAACATCTCGCACGTCGAGTACGAGACCGACACCCGCCACTACGCCCACGTCGACATGCCGGGCCACGCCGACTACGTGAAGAACATGATCACGGGGGCGGCGCAGCTCGACGGCGCGATCCTCGTCGTGTCCGCGCACGACGGCATCATGCCGCAGACCAGGGAGCACGTGCTGCTGGCCCGGCGGGTCGGGGTCGGGCACCTGGTGGTCGCCGTCAACAAGGCCGACGGCGCCGACCCGGAGCTGACGGACCTGGTGGAGCTGGAGCTGGCCGACCTGCTGGCCGAGCAGGGCTACCGCGACGTCCCGATGGTCCGGGTGTCCGGGCTGCGGGCGCTGGAGGGCGACCCGGTCTGGACGGCGTCGGTCGAGGCGCTGCTGCGGGCCGTGGACGAGCACATCCCCGTCCCGGTCCGGTACCTGGACGCGCCGTTCCTGATGCCCGTGGAGAACGTGCTCACGGTCACCGGCCGGGGCACGGTCGTCACCGGGGCCATCGAGCGCGGCACCGTGCGCGTGGGCGACACGGTGGAGGCGGTCGGGTTCGGCGACGGGTTCACGGCGGTGGTGACCGGCGTGGAGACGTTCGGCAAGACGATGGAGCGGGGCGAGGCCGGGGACAACGCGGCCGTCCTGCTGCGCGGGGTGCGCCGCGAGCAGGTGCGCCGGGGCATGGTCCTGGCCGCGCCCGGCAGCCAGAGCGCCCGCACGTCGTTCACCGCCCGGGTGTACCTGCTGACCCCGGAGGAGGGCGGGCGGCGGCGTCCGATCGCCTCGGGGTACCGGCCGCAGTTCTACCTGCGGACCACCGACGTGCCCGGCGAGCTGGCGCTGCCCGCGCCCGCCGAGCCGGGCCGGACGGTGGAGGTGACGGTCGAGCTGGGCCGGGCGGTCGCGGTCGAGCCCGGTCTCGGGTTCGCCGTCCGCGAGGGCGGGCTGACCGTCGGCGCGGGCACCGTCCTCACGGTGCCACCCGCCTGACGGTGCCACCCGCCTGACCGCCGGGAGGCCGGGGTCCTGAGGGACACCGGCCTCTGGTGTGCGTGGTCAGGACGGGGTGAAGCGGAGGTGAAGGGTGGCCGGGGCGGCGTGCAGGTCGTACCGGGGCAGGGTGCCGGGGCCGCAGGTGGCGGTGCCGATGCCCTGCTGGGCGAGGTCCAGGTGGAGGTGCACCCGGTCCCCGGCCACCAGGTCGGGGCGGTGACGGGCGGCCTCCAGCTCGGCGGTGCTCCACCGGCGCGCGGTCAGCCCGAACACCGGGTCACCCTCCACCCGGAACCCGGGCGTCCCGTCCGGGCCGCCGAACTCGGCCCACCGCACGTCGCCGCGGCGCCCGTTCTCCTGCGGGTAGACGTAGGGCGTCTGGAGGTCGTCGACGGTGGCGCTCCAGCGGCCCACGCGGGCGGCCATGCCGGTGTCGGGGTACGCCTCCCCCGGCCCCCGGCCGAACCAGATGACGTGCGCGATCTCGCCGGGCAGCGTCAGGTGCACGCCCAGGCGCGGGATCGGGTCGGGCCACTCGCCCTCGGGCTCGACGTCCACGGTCAGGTCCAGGGTGTCGCCGGAGGTCGCGGTCCAGGTCCAGGTGGCGCGCATGCCGAGGTCGGTGGCCGCGGGGGCGACCCTGGTGCGGACGGTGAGGCCGTCGCCGGTCTCGACGCCGTCCACGCGGTGGGTGAGACGGTGCAGGCCGAGCTGCCGCCATGTGCGGCCCAGGCCGCCGTAGCGGTCGTTGTCGGTGGGGGCGCGGTAGAGGTCGAGGCGCGGGCCTTCGACGTCCAGGCCGAACAGGCGGGCCAGTCGACCGGTACGCGCGTCGAACTCGCCGCCGCCCAGCACCAGCCGCCCGCCGTCCGCCGCCTGCCGCTGGGCGGCGGGAACGGGGGCGAGCAACGGTCCCGCCCGGTCGGCCGGGCCGGGAGCCAGGTCAGAGGTCGGGCTGGAAGCCGTGCCGGGAGCCAGGTCAGAGGTCGGGCCGGAAACCGGGCCGGAAGCCGCGTCAGGAGCCGGGCCGGGGGTCGGGCCGGAGGCCGGGGTGGGCAGGGGGGTTTGGGACCAGGCGAGTTCGTGGCCTGCGGGGGCCCAGGGCTGGTCGGCGGTCAGGGTGGCGCGGATCGTGAGCCAGCGTTCCCCCGCGCCTTCCCCGGGCGGCAGGGCGGGCAGCTTCACCTCACCGCCGGACGCCGGCACCTCCAGCGGGAACTCCGCCACCGGGACCCCGTCCTCCTCGACGACGGCCAGGAAGCCGAGATGGGCGAGATCGCGGAAGTCGTACCGGTTGTCCACCCGGACCACGCCGTCGCCGAACGCGAACCGTACCGGCTCGAACACCTTCTTCAGGTCCAGCAGGCCCGGGGAGGGCGTGCGGTCGGGGAACACGAGCCCGTCGATGACGAAGTTCCCGTCGTGCACGGGCTCGCCGTAGTCGCCGCCGTAGGCGTACTCGTGGCGGGAATGGGTCAGGCCGTGGTCGATCCACTCCCACACGAACCCGCCGGCCAGCCTCGGGAAACGTTCGTACAGCTCCTGGTACTCGGCCAGGCCGCCGGGCCCGTTGCCCATGGCGTGGGCGTACTCGCACTGCAGGAACGGCATCGCGCGCCGCCGCGCGTCCAAGGCGGGGTCGTCGAGCGGGTCCTCCTCGCCGCGCCCGATGGCCTCGACCTCGGCGTGGGTGGCGTACATGCGGGAGTAGACGTCGGTGTGGGCGCACGACCAGTCGCCCTCGTAGTGCAGGGGCCTGGACGGGTCGCGCTCGCGTGTCCAGTCCGCCATGACGGCGAGGTTGCGGCCGACGCCCGCCTCGTTGCCCAGCGACCACATGATGACGCTGGGGTGGTTCTTGTCCCGTTCGACCATACGGCGCATGCGGTCGAGCAGGGCGTCGGCCCAGCGCGGGTCGTCGGTGGGGTTGCGGCGCCAGCCGACCTGGCCGAAGCCGTGCGTCTCCAGGTCGCATTCGTCGATGACCCACAGGCCCAGTTCGTCGCACAGGTCCAGGAAGTCGGGGTGCGGCGGGTAGTGGCTGGTCCTGACGGCGTTGACGTTGTGCCGCTTCATGAGCAGCACGTCCTCGCGCATGGTCTCGTACGGGACCGCGCGGCCGTGGCGGGGGTGGAACTCGTGCCGGTTGACGCCCTTGAGCAGCAGCGGGCGGCCGTTGGCCAGGAGCACGCCGTCCGCGACGGAGACGGTGCGGAAGCCGACGCGCAGCCGTACGGTCTCGTGCGGGGTGGTGAGGACGGCCTCGTACAGGCGGGGTGTCTCGGCGGTCCACGGTTCGGCCTCGACGGTGATCTCGACGCCGGGTTCCAGGTCCCGTACGCCGAGTTCGGGCACGCTCAGGCGGCCCTCGGCGGCCTCGAAGCTCAGCCTGCCGTCGTGGGAGGCCCGCACGAACACGTCGGCGGCCGAGCGGGTGAGGGTGACGTCCCGGAAGATGCCGGGCAGCCACCACATGTCCTGGTCCTCCAGGTAGCTGGCGGCCGACCACTGGTGCACGCGCACGGCCAGCACGTTGCGTCCCGGACGCAGCCACGGCCCCGCGTCGAACTCGACGGGCAGCCTGCTGCCGGTGGAGAAGCCCAGCTCGTGGCCGTTCAGCCAGACCCTGGCGAAGGAGTCGACGCCCTCGAACCGCAGCCGGCCGCCGCTCCAGCCGTCCGGCAGGTCGAAGGCGCGCCGGTAGTCGCCGGTCGGGTTCTCGCCGGGGACGTGCGGCGGGTCCACGGGGAAGGGGTAGGAGACGTTGGTGTAGGCGGGGGCGCCGTGGCCGTGCAGGGGCCAGTGGGCGGGCACCGGCAGCTCGTCCCAGGCGGCGTCGTCGAAGCCGGGCCGGGCGAAGTCGTCGGGGACGTCGGCCACGGGCGAGAGGCGGAAGCGCCACAGGCCGTTGAGGTCGAGGGCGGGGGCGTCGGAGCGGAGTGCCGCGCGGGGTTCGAGACGGCCCGAACCGGGGGCGAAGGTTTCGAGATCCATCCCTTTCGACACTAGAGGCCGTCGGCGGTTTCGTCAGCGATGCCCCTTCTGGGGGTGCTTGGACTTCCCTGACGCGGTTGTTGGAGGAATGGACGCGACAGGGTGGCAGGGGTTCAGGCGTTCCTGGAGAACAACATCCCGTTCACTCCGGCGGGGCCGGGCAGCGCGGACGCCGCCGCCAGGTAACCGGCCAGCAGGCTCTCGGCCACCGCGCCCACGGCGGCGTCGCCGGGCAGGAACTCGGGGCTGTGCAGGCCGGCGGCGGTGTCCACGCCGACGAACATCATGAGCGACGGCGCCACCGAGGCGTAGTGGGAGAAGTCGTCGGCCCCGCACGAGCGCAGGCCGCCGTCGACCGTCCAGCCCTGCTCGCGCAGCAGCCCGCCCGCGCGTACGGCCAGCCCGGCGTCGTTGACCAGCACCGGCTCCCCCGGCAGGATCGTCACCTCGGCCACGCAGCCGCACGCCCTGGCGACGTCCTCGACCACCTGGGTGAACCGTTCGTGCAGCTCCTGGCGCCAGGACTCGGACATGGCCCGGAGCGTCCCCCTGGCCACGGCCTCGCCCGGCACGGCGTTGGGCGCGGTGCCGGCGTTGACCGTGCCGAAGGTGACCACGGTGGGCATCATCGGGTCGGCGGACCGGCTGACGACCTGCTGGGCGGTCACGATGACCTGCGCCATGGCCACCACCGGGTCCCTGGTGAGGTGGGGGTAGGCGGCGTGGCCCTCCGCTCCCCTGACGACCACCCTGAACTCGTCGGAGGAGGCGTTGACCGCCCCCGGCACGGAGGCGACCACGCCCTCCGCCAGGAGGGGCTGCACGTGCGCGCCGATCATGGCGCCGACCCGGTGGCGGTGCAGCGCGCCCGACGCCACGACGTCGGAGGCCCCGGAGGGGAAGCCCTCCTCGCGCGGTTGCAGCACGACCAGCAGAGGCGGGTCGGCGCCGAGCCGGTCGAGGGCCCTGGCCAGGGCGACCACGGCCGCCATGTGCACGTCGTGCCCGCAGGCGTGCATCGCGCCGCCGCCGGCGGCCCACTCGACGCCGGTGCGCTCGACCAGCGGCAGGGCGTCCAGCTCGCCGCGCACGCCCACGGCCGGGCCCGGACCGCCGACGCGCAGCACCGCGCCGGTGCCGGCCACGTGCTCGACCGTCCCGGCGGGCAGCGCGTCCAGCAGCCGCGCCCGCGTCGGGCCCTCCTGGCCCGACAGGCGGGGCGCGGCGTGCAGCTCGCGGCGCAGCGCCTGCGCGGCGGGCAGCTCCCGCCACAGTCCTTCCCGCAGCACCGCGTAGGCGGTGCCCTCCGTCGTGCCGTTCCCGATGACGGCTCCGTCGACGGGCCCGTTGATCGTACGGCCCCCGAGGTCGTTCACCCCGTGCTCTCCTCCCGTGTTCCCAGTCCGTAGACGCGTCGCGCGTTGTCCGCGCCGACCATCGCCGCCACCCGCATCGCCTGCGCGGCCGACCACTCGCCGTCGAGCACGAGCCGGCCGAGCACCCGCGCCATCGCCCGCCGCCACAACACCGCGCCCAGATGGTGCAGCTCGGCCGGCCCCCACCCGTCGGACGAGAACAGGACCTTGGCGAACGGCGCCACCTCCAGGCTCTCGGCCACCAGCGCCACGCTGCGGGCCCCGGTGTAGGTCACCCCGAGCCCCACGTCGAAGAAGACGTGGGGATAGGCCTGCGCGAGGAACCCCGCGTGCCGCTGGAACGGGTAGCAGTGCAGCAGCACCAGCGGCACTCCGGACGGCTCGGCGCGTTCGACGAGGCCGCGCAGCAGCAGCGGGTCGGCCCGGCGAAGGTCGAGGTCGGGGTCGCCGAGGCCGGTGTGGAACTGGATCGGCAACCCTCGCTCGATCCCGGTCCAGATCACGTGTCGCAACAGCACCGGGTCCGTCAGCTTACCGCCGCCTGAGCCCAGCCAGCGCCCGGCCGCCTCGGTGACCTCGGCCCGGCTCGGCGGCTCGGGGTCCAGGTCGAGGCCGTGACGGTAGGCGGCGACGCTCTTGAGCCCGCGCGCGCCGCCGGTGCGCGCCCACAGCTCGCGCGCGAACGCGTCGGCGAACGAGGACGCCTCGCAGCCGCCGGCCGCGACCTGCTCGGCCACCGTCTCCAGCCGCACCACCTCGTCGGCGGGCACGCCGGTGAGCTCCGCCATGCCGGACGGGCCCACCAGCTCCTCGCTCCGGTAGCCGGTCTCGACCAGATAGTGGGCCACGCCCGTGGCGCCCAGCAGCAGCCGGTTCACCTCACCGGCCCCCAGCCGGGCCCTCCTGGCCAGGTACTCCTCCGGCGTGCAGTGCGGTTCGAGGCCGAGGACGGGCGCGCAGTGGCGCAGGATGGCGTACCCGGTCTGGGAGTCGAACTGCGTCATCCACTCCGGCACCGGCCGGTCGGACTCGGTGATCAGCTCCTCGAACGCGCTGCGCGACAGGTCGCGGGCCACCACGCCGTGGGTGTGGTGGTCGACCAGCGGCAGCTCCTCGATGGCCCGGACGAACCCGGCCGGGGCGAGGTCGAGCTCGGCGGTGGCGTACACGTCGGTCACGGAGAGAGCTCCTCCCCCGTGGGCGCGAGGATGAACCACCCCGTCCCGGTCCGGCCCCTCGTCTAGCGGGCCGTGGCGGGCTCGGCCAGCTGCTGGACCAGCCACGGCAGCGCCTGCGGCAGCTCCCGGTTCCAGGTGTTGAAGTTGTGGCCGCCGCTGGGCAGGATCAGCGACGAGGCCCGCATGGGCGGTTTGACCGCGTTCAGGAACCGCTCGGTCGGCAGGTAGTCGGCCTCGCCCTTCCTGCTGCTGGTGACGAGCACGTCCACGGGCGGGGCGGGCAGGTGGGCCAGGCGCCACATCAGGTCGTTGCGGTCGGCGAGCCCCTTGTCGCCGTGGAACAGGTCGCCGGTGGTGCCGTCCACGATCGTCTTGTAGTAGCCCGACAGGGAGACCGCGGCGGAGAACGCGTCAGGACGGCTCATCGCCAGCTTCAGCGCGCAGTAGCCGCCGGTCGAGCCGCCGAGGACGCCCCAGGAGTCGCCGCCGGGCGCCGCCCGGTAGTGCGCGGTCACGGCCTGCCGGACGTCGGTGGCGAAGTACGTCAGCACCTGCGGGCCGCCCGGCACGTCCACGCACTCGGTGTCGCGCGGCAGCACCACGCTCGGCCGCATCATGACCAGGACGGCCGGGTTGACCTGGTGCAGGGCGATGGCGTGCGCCAGCCGTCCGGGCAGGTCCATCCGGGTCATCAGGTTGCGCGGGTCGCCGGGGTAGCCGGTGAGGGCGAGGATCGCCGGGAACCTGCGCCGCGGGTCCTTGAAGTAGGCCGACGGCAGGAACACGTACGCCTCCTCGCTCAGGTGCGTGGTCGCGCCCGGCAGGACGACCTCCTCGACGCGCCCGCCGGGGACCGCCCGGCTGTCCAGCACCCGCAGCCCGGCCGCGGCCCCGGCGGCGGTGATCTGGGCGGTGCCGGTGTCGGAGCCGAGCAGGTCGGCCCAGGAGCCGTAGAAGCCGAAGTAGTAGTTGACCAGCAGCGCGAGCGCCGCCACGGTGAACGTCTGGCAGGCGGCCAGCAGGCCCGCCCGGCCCAGCACCGGCGGCAGCCCCCGCCCGGCCAGCCGCGGCCACACCCAGACGGTGCCCGCGAGCGCGGCCACCGCGAGCACCGCGGCCGCCGCCAGCAGCGCGATCGAGGTCAGTCCCATGAACAGCAGGAATATCCCGGACGGCGTAAGCGCGTGGTTAACGGCGAGATTAACCGGCAGGAGTTTCAATCAGTATTTGTGAAGCGTCCTTGGATCCCCGCGCTGGCGGGTTACGCGTCGCTGGTCATCGGCCTGCTGGACATCCTCAAGGCCGTGGCGCCGCGGCTGGAGCACACGCGGATGGGGCAGTGGTCGGACCTGCTGCCCGGGACGGTGACGACCGTGGCGCGGGCGACGTCGCTGGTGGTCGGCATCATGCTGGTGATGATCGCGCACGCGCTGCGGCGCGGGAAGGTGCGGGCCTGGCGGGCGGTGGTGGTGCTGCTGCCGCTGAGCGCCGTCATGGGCGTGCTGCACCTGCGCCCGGTGACCGCGGCGATCAGCGTCGTGCTGCTGGCCGTGCTGGTGGCGGGCAGGCGGGAGTTCACGGCGCTGCCCGACCCGCGCTCGCGCTGGCGGGCGCTGTGGAACCTGCTCGTGCTCGGCGCGATCGACCTGGGGCTCGGGTACGTGATCGTGAGCGCCCGGCCGGGCGCGCTCGTGGACCATCCCGGGGTGGCCGACCGGCTGGAGCACGTGGCGCTGGGGCTGGCGGGCATCGAGGGGCCGGTCACGTTCAAAGTGGAACGCGTCTCCGACCTGGTCTACTTCTCCCTCGTCGCGCTGGGCGCGCTCACCGCCGTGACGACGCTCTACCTGGCGCTGCGTCCCGAGCGGCCGGTCGCCGAGCTGACCGCCGACGACGAACGCCGCCTGCGCGCCCTGCTGGCCGTCCACGGCGAGCGCGACTCGCTCGGCTACTTCGCGCTGCGCAGGGACAAGAGCGTGATCTTCTCGCCGTCGGGCAAGGCGGCCGTGGCCTACCGCGTCGTCTCCGGCGTGATGCTGGCCAGCGGCGACCCGATCGGCGACCGCGAGGCGTGGCCGGCGGCGATCGGCGCGTTCATGGCCGAGGCGCGGCGGCACGCCTGGGTGCCCGCCGTCATCGGGTGCGGCGAGACGGGCGGCGAGGTCTGGACGCGGGTGGCGGGGTTGTCCGCGCTGGAGATCGGCGACGAGGCGATCGTCGAGGTCGCCGACTTCACGCTGGAGGGCCGCGCGATGCGCAACGTCCGGCAGATGGTCAACCGCACCCTCCGCGCCGGGTACGTCTGCCGGGTGCGTCGCGCCCGCGACGTGCCCGAGGAGGAGAAGGAGCAGATCCGCCACGCCGCCGGCCTGTGGCGCGGCACGCAGACCGAACGCGGCTACTCGATGGCGCTCGGCCGCTTCGGCGACCCCGCCGACGCCGAGTGCCTGGTGGCCACCGCCTGCAAGGACGGCGACCTCAAGGCCGTGCTGCACTTCGTGCCGTGGGGGACGCGGGGCGTCTCGCTGGACCTGATGCGCCGCGACCGCGACGCCGACCCGGGGCTCAACGAGCTGCTGATCGCCGAGACCCTGCGCGCCGCGCCGTCGCTGGGGATCACGCAGGTGTCGCTCAACTTCGCGATGTTCCGCGCGGCGCTGGCCCGCGGCGACCGGCTCGGCGCGGGGCCCGTGCTGCGGGCCTGGCGGTCGGTGCTGGTGTTCCTGTCGCACTGGTTCCAGATCGAGTCGCTGTACCGGTTCAACGCCAAGTTCCGCCCGATCTGGGAGCCGCGCTTCGTCGTCTACCCGAACGCCCGCGACCTGCCCAGGATCGGCGTCGCGGCACTGCAGGCCGAGGCGTTCATCCCCTCGGGCCTCCCGCTGCGCGCCCGCCTCCGCCTCCCCCGCCCCTTCCACCACGACCCCGCCACCGCCGCCCCCCAGACCCCGTGAGCCGCCCGGTTCAGAGCGAGGTGGCGGTGCCCGGGGCGGGCCACATGGTGTTGAGGCGGCCGGCGGTGGCCTGGTAGGCGCGTTCGGCCTCCGGGGTGAGGACGATGTCGGCGCCAGGGCCGGCGGCGGCCAGGCGTTCGCGCAGGACGATGGAGTCGGCGGTGTCGGCCAGGTCGAGCAGGCCGGTGAAGCGGGCGGCCGCCGAGACCAGCTCGGTGGCGGGCAGGTCGGTGCCGACCGCGTCGAGGGCCTGGCGGACGACGCCCTTGCCGACCGCGCCGAGGCCGAGCGCCACGGCGGCCGCCGACAGGGTGGCCACGTCGAGCGGGTCGACGTCGACCAGGCGCAGCGGCACGTGCTCGACCCGGCCGCCGGGGGCGTACAGGCGGCCGGCGAGGCGGGAGGCGGCGGCGCGCCTGCCCTGCGTGGGGCCGATCACGCGCCAGAGCCGGCGCAGCGCGCTCAGGGCGATGCCGCCGGCGAGCGGGCCGGGCAGCGGCGAGCCCACGGACTCGGCGGCGCGCAGCACCAGCAGCAGCCGCTCCAGCTCGCCCACCGCGCGGGCCAGCTCCTCGCCCAGGTCGGGGACGAGGACCGCGCGCGGGCCGAGGCCGGTCATGTGGGGCTCCTCACGGAGCCCTCGTCGTCGAGCGGTCGTCAGGCGGCGGAGCAGTCAACCGGAGGGTCACCATCGGAGCGTACGCCGCCCCGCCGACGCCGCACACCCCAGCGGGAGACGCGTCCCCGGCCGCACCGCACACCCCGGCGGAAGGCACGCCCTCGCGGGAGGTGCACGGGCCCCGTGCACGCAGCACCCCGTAAGAAGCGGGCGGCCCAGGCGTGTGGGAGGATCTGGCCTCGATGGGTCCATGGTCGGTGGTGCGGTGGCTGCGTGCGGCGAGCTTCGCCGGCACGTGTGCCGCCCTGGCCGCGCTCGCCCACCTGGCGGGCGGCGGCTGCTTCGACCCCGGGGCGCTGCTGGCGGGGTTCCTGCTGGTCCTGGCTCCGGCCCTGGCGCTGACCGGGCGGGAGCGCACGCTGGCCGCCATCGTGCCCGCGACGGGCGCCTCGCAGATCGTCCTGCACGTGCTGCTCTCCTTGAGCTGTGACCATCCCGCCCCCGTGCCCGCCCCGGACGCCGCGAGTCTGGGTCACCTGCACGACACGGGCGTCCCGGGATTCGGGATGCTGCTCGTGCACGCGGCGAGCGTGCTGCTGACGTCGGTCTGGCTGCGCTGGGTGGAGTCGGGGCTGTGCGCCCTGGTCCGCGAGCTGGCCGGACGGGTGCTGCGCCCGCTGCTGGTGCTGTTCCTCGCCGTGACCGGGTGGGCCGCGCCGGCGCGCACGCCGGTGACCGGGCGCGACGACGTCACCGCGCGCGTCCGGCTGTTCCTGCGGCACGTGCTGGTGCTGCGGGGGCCGCCCGCCGCCGGACCGGAGCCGTGGTGCCCGGTCCGTCCGACGGTCGTGGGCCTGCCCGCCTGAGAGCGCGCCCGCGGTCCCTCGCGCGCCCGTCCTCCGCGGTTCCTCCGACGACATTCCCGGCTCGCCGCCGTGCCCGCCCCCTGGCCGGGGGCCGATGCGGCGTGCGCGCCTCCGGACCCGACTCTGAGGACATCACCCATGAGACCTTCCCGTACCCGCCGGGCCTCGGCGATCGCGCTGGTGCTGCTGGCCGCGGCCTGCGGCGCGCCCGCGGCGACCGGCGGCGAGACGGCCACCGTCGCGCCGGCGTCCGCCGGCCGGACCGTCTACCCTCTCACCTTCGACAACTGCGGCACGCGGGTCACCTTCCGCCGCCCGCCGCAGCGCGTCCTGATCCTGAACGGCACCAGCGTGGGCGAGGTGGAGAGCTTCCTGCTGCTCGGGCTGGACCGCAGCATCCTGGCCAACGCCCAGAGCTACGGCGTGTCCGACGACCCGTCCATGACCGCCCGCATCAAGGCGCTGCCGACCGGCGGGCTGACGATGAACAAGAACTTCGACGTGCCCGCCGAGCAGGTGCTCAGGCTCAAGCCGGACCTGGTGGTGTCCACCTGGTCGGGCGGCTTCGACCCTGCCAGGGGCTTCGCCACCCGCGAGCAGCTCGCCGCGGCCGGCATCACCTCGCTGGTCAACCCGGTCAACTGCGCGATGGGCAAGCCGGAGGCGACCGAGCAGGAGAAGCGCGCCTACCGCAACCAGTCGATCAACTCCTCGCTGGAGTTCCTCAGCCTGCTCGGGCGGGTGTTCGACGTGCAGCGCAAGGCGTTCGACCTGATCGGCGAGCTGCGGGCGCGGGTGGAGTCCGTACGGGCCCGCGTCGCGGCGCTGCCGCCCAGGAAGGTGCTGGTCGCCTATCCCGGCATGGCCATGATGAACGCCAACGGCCTGCCCGCCGTGATGACGGGGGGCATCTACGACGACGTCATCAGGGCGGCCGGCGGGGTCAACGCCTTCGCCGGGCAGACCGCCGACATGACCCGCACCCTCAACCGCGAGCAGTTGGCCACCGCCCAGGTGGACGTGCTGGTCGTCGGGCTGTTCACGCCCGAGGAGAAGGGCGAGGAGGCGGCGGCGAAGCTGTTCGCCGCCTACCCCCACTGGGCCGCGGCCAAGTCCAGGACCTTCACGGTCGTCTCCGACGGCGTCTACCTCGGGCCGCTCAACGCCTGGGCCGTGGAGAAGATCTCCAAGGTGGTGCATCCCGGTGGCTGACGCGCTGACCGCCCCGCCGCGCCGGACGGCGCCCGTCCCGCCGCGGCGGCCGCACGCGGTGTCCGGGCGGGGAACCGGGTTCCTGCTGGCCGGTCTCGGGGCCGCGCTGGTCGTGGCCCTGGTGATCGGGATCTCCGCCGGGTCGGTGAACCTGCCGCCGGACCAGGTGTGGGGGGTGGTGTGGGCGTACCTGACCGGGCGGGGCGGGCAGGCCGATCCGCTGCTCGCGCAGGTCGTGTGGGAGATCCGCACGCCCCGGGCGCTGCTGGCCGCGCTGGCCGGGGCCGCGTTGTCGGTGGCCGGGGTGGCGTTGCAGGCGCTGGTCCGCAACCCGCTGGCGGACCCGTACGTGCTGGGCGTGTCGTCGGCGGCCTCGCTGGGGGCCGTGCTGGTGCCCGCGCTCGGCGGCGGCGCTCTGGCCGGGCTGACGGGGGCGCTCGGCGTCACCGGGGCCGCCTTCGCCGCCGCGCTGCTGTCGGCGCTGGTGGTGTACGTCCTGTCCCAGCGTTCCGGGCGGCTGCTGGACTCGTGGCTGGTGCTGACCGGCGTGGCCGTCGGTTACCTGTGCTCGGCGGCCACCACGTTCGTGCAGCTCCAGCTCAACCCGACCGAGCTGCAGGGCATGATGTTCTGGCTGATGGGCAGCGTCGCCGGGGCGTCCTGGGCCGATCTGGGCGTGCCCGCGCTGCTCGTCGTGTGCTGCGTGGCCTGGCTGTCCTCGCAGGCGCGGGCGCTCAACGCGCTGCTGGCCGGTGAGGAGGCCGCCGTCGCGATCGGCGTGCCGGTCGCGGCGCTGCGGATCGGGCTGCTGGCGGCCGGGTCGCTGCTGACGGCGACGGTGGTCAGCGTGGTCGGCGGCATCGGGTTCATCGGGCTGATGGTCCCGCACATGGTCCGGTTCGTGGTCGGGGCCGACCACCGCCGGGTGCTGCCGGTCTCGCTGCTGGCGGGCGCGGTGTTCCTGGTGCTGGTCGACCTGGCGGCGCGGGTGGCCGACCGGCCGAACGAGCTGCCGGTGGGGATCTTCACCACGGGGCTCGGCGTGCCGTTCTTCCTGTGGCTGCTGCGCCGGCGACGGACGGGCGGAGGCGGCGATGCGGCTTGACCTCGCGGGCGTCAGCGCGAGCATCGACGCGCGGCCCATCGTCACCGACGTCACGTTGAGCGCCGGGCCCGGCGAGTTCGTGGCGCTGGTGGGGCCCAACGGCAGCGGCAAGTCCACGCTGCTGCGCACCGTCTACCGGTCGCTGCGCCCGTCGGGCGGCGTCGTCCGGCTGGACGGCGACGACCTGTGGCGGATGCGGCCCCGGCACGCCGCGCGGCGGCGGGCGGTCCTGCCGCAGCACAACCCGGCCGGGGACGGGTTCTCCGTGGCCGAGGTCGTCGCGGCCGGGCGGCACAGCCACAAGGGGGCGCTGGACCGGGAGAGCGCCGGCGACCGGGCGGTGGTCGCCACGGCCCTGGAACGGGTCGGCATGGACTGGGCGGCCGACCGGCTGATGACCACGCTGTCCGGCGGCGAGCGGCAGCGGGTGCTGCTGGCCCGCGCGCTGGCCCAGGAGGCGCCGCTGCTGATCCTGGACGAACCGGGCAACCACCTGGACGTGGGCTCCCAGCTCCTCCTGCTGGACCTGATCCGCTCGCTGGGCCTGACGCTGCTGGCCGCGCTGCACGACCTGGACCAGGCCGCCGCCTACGCCGACCGGATCGTCGTCCTGCGCGACGGCCGGGTCGCCGGGCAGGGGCCGCCTCTGGAGGTGCTGACCCCGGCGTTCATCGAGGAGGTCTTCGGCGTGCTGGCGCACGTCGGGCCGCATCCGATCACCGGGCGGCCGCACGTCGCGGTGGCGTCCAGGGCGGGAGGTAAGCGCCTGCCCTAGGGCCGGTCAGCAGTCGTCCCCCGGTGCGGAGCCGTACCCGGCGCCGTCCGTCCGCCCGGCTATAAACGGAGCGGAGTGGATCTTCGTCGTGAAGGGGCCGGGAGACCGTGTCGATCAGCAAAGTAGGACGAATGGCAGCCGGTGTCGGCCTGCTCGCGGCGGTGTGCGTGCCGGAGCGGGCCGTCGCCGTCCCGGCGCGGCCCCCGCTCCCGGCCCCGGTCGGGGTTCCGGCTGCGGCGCCGGTGCTGAACCTGGTGCTGGACGGCGGCCGGTTCGCGCTCCGCGACGCCTTCGCGATCCTGGCGGGCCGTCCGGTGCTCGCGCGGGTGTCGGACGCCGCGCGGGCCCGGATGGCCCAGTCGCGGACGGGGGCGCTGGCGGCCCTGAGCGGCCAGCGGGTGTACGGCTGGAACCAGGCGCTCGGCCCGTTGAAGGACCGGCCGCTCTCGCCGGATGAGGCCGAGCAGTTCCAGCGCAACGTGCTGCGCTCGCACGCGGCGGGCGTCGGCCCGGCGTTCCCGGACGACGTGGTCAGGCTGGCCCTGGTCCTCAAGGCCAACCAGCTGGCCAGGGGGAAGACGGGCGTCCGGCCGGAGGTTCCGCAGCGGTTGTTGTCCCTGGTGAACGCCGGGGTCGTGCCGGTGATGCCGCAGATCGGCTCGCTCGGCACCGGCGACCTGCAGCCGCAGGCGGCGGCCGGGCTGGCCGCGCTGGGCGAGGACGCGCCGGTGCGCTACCGGGGCGAGGTGGGGCCGGCCTCGGCGATGTTGCCACGGGCCGGGCTGCCCGCGAGCTTCACCTTCGAGGCCGGGGAGGCGCTGCCGATCGTCAGCGGGAGCACGGTGGTGGCGGCCACGCTGCTGCACGCCGTGCACCGGGCCACGATGCTCGCCGACCAGGCCGAAGGGGCCTTCGCGCTGTTCATGGAGGCGACCAGGGCCGAGCGCGGCTCGCTGGACGCGCGGACGCACCGCGAGCGGCACATCCCGGAGGAGGACGCGATCGCGACGCGGCTGCGGGCCATGGTGGCGGGCTCGGGGTGGATGACCGAGGAGGGCCGCAGGCGGCTCGACCCGGCCGGTTACACCCCGCGCGTGCAGGACGCGGTGTCCGTGCGCGCGGCCCCGCACATCATGGCCGGGCTGCGGCAGGTGCTCGCCGCCACCCGCCGGACGCTGGCCCGCGAGGCCAACTCCTCGACCTCCAACCCGCTGGTCTTCCGGCGCGAGCGCGGCCCCGGCTACGAGTTCGTGATGGGCGGCAACTGGGACGGCTCGATCATGGGCCACCTCGCCGACAGCCTGAACGCCGAGATCACCGACCTCGGCGTCCTGTCCCAGGAGCTGTCGGGACGCCTGCTGTCGCCCCGCTGGAGCTACGGCCTGCCGGCGAACCTGGCCGGCGGCAGCGTGGGCCTGAACTCCGGGATGGTCCAGGCCCAGTCGGTGGCCGCGGCGGTGGTCCCCGAGATGCAGGTCAGGGCCCACCCCGCGGGCACGTTGTCGCGTCCGGTCAAGGACGGCCAGGAGGACCACAACACGATGGCGATGGCCTCGGTCCGCGACCTGCACGAGAACCTCGACCGCCTGGAGATCGTGCTGGCGGTGCAGTACCTGATGGCGGCGCAGGGCATCGACCTGATCGCGGCCCGGATGACCGGCCTGCCGCTCGGGACGGTGACCCGCGCCCTGCGCGACGAGCTCAGGCAGTACGTCGCGCCGCTGGGCGACGACCGCTACCTGACCCCCGACCTGCAGCGGACGATCTCGCTGGTGCACGAGGGCCGGCTCACCCCGTACCCCGCTCGCTGACGCCGCCTACGGCCGCCTGTACGCGGACGGGCGGCCCGCCGGGGTGGGCCTGCGGGACGTGACGTACGTGCCGCGGTTGACCGCGTCGCGAGCCGTGCCGCGGGCGGCCGTGTCACGGGCGGACACGTCCTGGGCCGCGGGCGCGCCCTGGGCCACGGTGGCGTCCTGGGCCGTCGTGGCTTCCTGGGCCGTCGTGGCGTCGTCGGTCCTGACGGTGGTCACCAGGATCGGCTCGATCTCCTCCAGGTAGCCGTTCGCCAGCAGCCAGCTCACCGGAACCTCGTCGCTGGTCTGCGGGGCCTCCGGAATGTACCTGCTGACCACGTGGTACTGCGTGCCGCCGCCCTGCTGCTCGAACGCGGGCGCCGCCGGGCCCACCTCGACGCGGAACGACTTGAGCACCCGGAACGCGTGGTAATTGCACAGGTGCTGCGGATCCTGCGGATTGGTGTTCAGGTTGCGGGGTGGCAGTGCGCGCTTGATGAACTGGTCGCCCAACGGCGACAGGAACGCTCCGGTGTACCCGCCGAAACGGTCGAGCCTCATGCCGATCTGCAGAAACGTCGTCTTGAGCAGGAGTCTTCCGTTGGGGTAATTACCGGAACGGGCGAATCCGGAGTCGGGCGGGAATCGGTAATTGCCCGTGGCGTAGTCCCAGTAGCGCGAGAGGAAGTGCTGCGGGTTGAGGCCGCCCAGCGGCACGTAGTCACGCAGCAGGGCGCCGAGGTAGCCGGTCCTGGGCAGGATCGTCGGCCCCAGGTCCGGGTCGCCGGTCACGTACGGAGGCCCGCAGACCAGCCCGCCGATCTCCGCGCTTCCCGTGCCGGGAGGAGGCGCGGGCTGGGCGGCCACCGGCCGGATGAGCGGGGCGGTTTGCCGAGGTGTGCTGTCGGCATGCGCGGGCACGCCACCCAGGGCGTCGGCCACCAGGGAGATCGCGGCGGCCAGGACGGCGCTTCGTCGAAGATATCGCATGACTTTTCCCGTTGATTCGTGCGGAAGAAGCGAATGAAGAGAGATCACGAGCGATTCAGTGACACCCACGACGGCGGCCTGGACGCTATGTCCGGATATTCATCAATAATGTCCGCGCGTGCGTAAGTCAGGTGTCGAATACGTTGATCGACAGCTACATTCCCCATCGTCGCCCATATCGCATCTTCGGCATCGCCAGAGAAGAGCAAAGAGTGCAGCCACGAAAGCGGCTATTCTCGCCAAAGGCGAAATATCCCCGAATGACGCGCTACGCGAGCTTCGCCGCGCCGGGCCGACCCCGACACCCCTTCGCCGCTCCGGGCCCGATCAGCCCTTCGCCGGAGGCGCGGCGGGCAGCAGGCGTATCGCGTCCAGGGCCAGGGCGAGGTCCACGATGTCGCGCGGCCGGGTGAGCGAGCGCCCGGTGAGCTGCTCGATCCTGCGGACCCGGTTGATGATCGTGTTGCGGTGGCAGAAGAGCCGCCCGGCGGCCCTGGCGGCCGAGCCGTCGCAGGCGAGCCACGTCTCCAGGGTGCTCAGCAGCGTGTCGCGGTCGGCCGGGTCGAGCGCGAGCAGCCGCCCGAGCGCGCCGTCGACGAGATGACGGGCGACGCCGGGCTGGCCGATCATCAGCACGGCCGGCACCCGCTCGTCCAGGCGGGCGATCTCGGGGCCGCCGTCGGCGCAGGTGCGCATGGCGAGGGAGGCCAGCTCGTGCGCGGTGCCCAGCTCGTCCAGGCCGGTGACGACGGGGCTGACGCCGGCGACGCCGCTGACGATCAGGCTCAGCTCCTGGCACAGGTCGTCCAGGGTGGCCCGGCCGAGCGCGACGACGGCGACCTCGTGCCCGGTGCGCATGCGCCACAGCAGCCGCAGCGCGCCCAGGGTCGCCGGCAGCCGGACGTCGTCGTGGTGCCGCCCGCCGGGGAAGCGCACGGTGACGACGGCGTAGCGGGCGCGTTCGGGCAGGTCGAGGGAGTCGGCGGCGGCGCGGACGACCCCCGCGTCGGCGGCGCCGTCGAGCAGGGCGTCCAGCAGCGCGTTGACGCGTTCCTTGCTGCGGCCGAGGATCTCCTGCTCGCGCCTGCCGTAGACGTCGCAGGCCACCAGCGACTGCCGGTCGATCGCGTGCCAGACGTGGCCGGCGGCGCGGACCAGGACGTCGAGGCGGTCGGGCCGCTCGCGTTCCATGTGGTCCACGATCGCCGACCAGGTGACCTGGCCGGCCAGGCGGTACATGCGCAGCAGCGACTCCAGCGGGAGCCCCTGCTCGGCCCGGCGCTGGGCCATCGCCCGGGTGAAGACCAGGTCGCGCCGCTCGGACGGCTCCTGGAGGATCGCGGTCAGCCCCAGGCGCACGCCTTCGAGGGTGCTCTTCCAGTGCTCGTCGTAGGGGACGCAGGCGCTGTAGACGTCGTCGCCGCCGCGCGTCCTGGCGACCAGCTCGCCGGTCAGCTCGGGCAGGCGTTCGAGCAGTGCCCTGGCTGCGGTGCGTAACGTCTGGCGGACGTCCTCGTCCACGACCGTAGGGGGACGCATTCCCCCGAGGCTGCCACCGGCCGCCGTACCAGAACAAGGCTCTGTAGCGTTTTGTGACCTCGCGTTGTGCGGCTGCACAACGGGCCCCCGGCCGCGGTGGGCAGGGAGCCCGACTTCGCCGCCGACTCTGGACGGCGGCCCCGGACGCCGGTTTGGGTGGGCCGCCATGGGGTCCTGTGAGGAAGACGAATGGCCGAGCTGAGGGTGGACGGTCTCGTGGTGGACTACGGTCCCGTCCGCGCCCTGGACGGCGTGTCACTGAGCGTGCCGTCCGGGGCGGTGGTGGCCGTGCTGGGCGCGAACGGCGCCGGGAAGTCGACGCTGCTGCGGGCGGTCTCGGGCACGCTGCGGTTCCACCGGGGCCGGATCGCCGCGGGCGGCGTCACCGTGGCCGGGACGCGCGTGGACGGGCAGGCGGCCTCGGCCGTGGTGCGGCGCGGCGTCACGCACGTGCCCGAGGGCCGCCGGGTGTTCGCCCGCATGACGGTGGAGGAGAACCTGCGGGCCGGCGGGCTGGGCACGCCGCGCGCGGCCGCCGCGCGGGCCAGGGAGCGGGTGCGCGAGCTGTTCCCCGTGCTGGCCGAGCGGGCGCACCAGCGCGCCGGGCTGCTGTCCGGCGGCGAGCAGCAGCTGCTGGCCATCGGCCGGGCGCTGATGGCCGCGCCGTCGGTGCTGCTGCTGGACGAGCCGACGCTCGGCCTGGCTCCCCGGGCGGCCGCCACGATCGCCGCCACGATCCGGGCGATCAACGCCGCCGGCACCTCGATCCTGCTCGTCGAGCAGAACGCCGCCACGGCCCTGGCGCTGGCCTCCCACGCGTACGTGCTGGAGGTCGGCGCGGTCGCGCTGGAGGGACCGGCGGCCGAGCTGGCCCGCGGCGACGAGGTGCGCCGCCGCTACCTGGGCGTGGACGACGCGGCCCCGGTGGCGCGGACCAGGGCCGGGCTGTCGAGGTGGTCCGCGTGACCCCCACATACCAACCGGATGGTATGCCCGCTCTGGAGGTGAGCGGCGTGACCGTGCGCTTCGCCGGCCTGACGGCGCTGGACGGCGTCGGCTTCACGGTCGCGCCCGGCACCGTGCACGCGCTCATCGGCCCGAACGGCGCGGGCAAGTCCACCTGCTTCAACGTGCTGTCCGGCGTCTGCCGGGCGGCCTCCGGCAGCGTCAGGTTCGGCGGGAGCGAGCTGACCGCGCTGCGCCCGCACCGGATCGCCGCGCTCGGCGTGGCCCGCACGTTCCAGAACCTCGCGCTCTCCCCCGGCCGGCCGGTGCGGGACAACCTGCTGCTGGGCCGCCACCGGCTCACCCGGGCCGGGTTCGTCTCGGCCGGGCTCGGCCTGCCGGGCGCGCGCCGCGAGCAGCGCGCCCACGCGGCCAGGGTCGCCGAGATCGCCGCGTTCGCCGGCCTGGCCCCGGTGCTGGACACGCCGGTCGGGCTGCTCCCGTACGGGGTGCAGAAGCGGGTCGAGCTGGCCAGGGCCCTGGCCATGGAACCGCGCCTGCTCCTGCTGGACGAGCCGGTCGCCGGGATGAACGGCGGCGAGCGGCTGGAGATGGCCGAGCTGATCGGGTCGGTACGGGAGAGCCTGGGCATCTCCGTCCTCCTGGTCGAGCACGACATGGGCCTGGTCATGCGGCTGGCCGACCGGGTGACCGTCCTGGACTTCGGCCGCCGCATCGCCGACGGGCCGCCCGCCGAGGTGCGGGACGACCCGGCGGTCGTCGGCGCGTACCTGGGCGTGGAGGAGACGCGGTGATCACCTTTGTGGAGCTGCTGGTCAACGGGCTGTCCCTCGGGGCCGTCTACGCGCTGATCGCGCTCGGCTTCGTCGTCATCTTCAAGGCCACCGAGGTGGTGAACTTCGCGCACGCCTCGCTGCTGCTGGCCGGCGGGTACGTGGTGGCCCGGCTGCACCCCCACCTCGGCTTCTGGCCCGCGCTGCTGGCCGGGGTCGCGGCGGCGGCGGTCCTCGGGGCGCTGGTGGAGTTCCTGGTCATCCGCCGCTCGAAGGCGGGTTCGCACAGCGTGCTGGCCATCGTCACCATCGGCGTGGACATCGTGCTCACCACCGAGCTCACCCGGCGGATCGGCGCCGAGGTGCTGGCGATGGGCGACCCGTGGGGGTCGCGGGTGCTGCGCCTCGGGGCGGTCACGGTCGCCGAGACCAGGGTCGTCGCGCTGGCCGTGGCGGGAGTGCTGATCACGGCGTTCCTGCTGGCGTTCAAGTACACCGGGTGGGGGGTGGCGATGCGGGCCACCGCCGAGGACCCCGAGACGGCCGCGCTCATGGGCGTGCGGCTCGGCCGGGTCTCGGTCGGCGCGTGGGCCGTGGCCGGGGCGCTGGCGGCGGTGGCCGCGCTGTTCCTGTGCGTCTTCCCGACGCCCGGCCTGGACCGCGGCACCTCGGTGGCCGCGCTGAAGGCCTTCCCCGCCGCGATACTCGGCGGCCTGGACTCCACCACGGGCGCCCTGGCCGGCGGCCTGATCGTCGGCGTCACCGAGGCCCTGACCACCGGCTACCAGAACGACCTGGCCTTCCTCGGCCGCGGGATCGGCGACGTGGCGCCGTTCCTCGTCATGGTCGTCGTGCTGCTGCTGCGGCCCGCCGGGCTGTTCGGGACGAGGGAGCGGGCCCGTGTCTAGGACCGTCGTGTCACTGGCCGCCCTGGCCGCCTTCGTCGCCGTGCCCTTCTACCTGGAGGGATTCTGGCTGCAGGCGGGGCTGTTCGCCATGGCGGCCGCGATCGGCGCGATCGGCGTCAACCTGCTGACCGGGGCGACCGGGCAGCTGTCCATGGGCCACGCGTTCTTCCTGGCCGTGGGCGCCTACGCGTACGTGTACCTGGCCGCCGAGCCCACCGCGTCGCTGGGCGGCCTGGGCCTGCCGCCGCTGCCGTCCGCCGTGCTGGCGGTGGCGCTGGCGGGGGTCGCCGGCGGGCTGTTCAGCCCGATCGCCGGGCGGCTCAAGGGCGCCTATCTGGGCATCGCCACGCTGGCGCTCATCTTCGGCGGGCAGCACCTGCTGTTCAACGCCGGGCCGGTCACGGGCGGGTTCAACGGGCGGCCCGTGCCGGCGATGGAGGTCTTCGGGTTCGCCTTCGCCGACGGGCCCGAGCTGGTCGTCCTGGACGTGCCGTTCGGCGCGCTGGAGCGGCTGTGGTTCCTGGGCGGCCTGGCGCTGCTGGGGGCGGCGCTGTTCGCCCGCGGCGTGCTGCGCGGACGGCCGGGCCGGGCGCTGAACACGATCCGCGACCACGAGATCGCGGCCGGGGTGATGGGGGTGCCCGTCACCCGCTACCGGGCCGGCGTGTTCGTGCTGTCGTCCATGTACGGCGGCCTGGCCGGCGTGCTGCTGGCCCTGGTCTTCCAGCGGACCGTGCCGGACCACTTCGGCATGCTGCTCTCCCTCGACTACCTGGCGATGATCGTCATCGGCGGCCTGGGCTCGGTGGGCGGCGCGGTGCTCGGCGCCGTCTTCGTCTCCCTGCTGCCGCAACTGCTCACCCGTTACGGCGACGCCATCCCCCTGGTGTCCCCTCCCGGCTCCGGCGGCGGCCTGTCCCCCGCCGAGGCCGCCCGCATCCTGTACGGCGCCGCCGTCGTCGCCGTCGTCCTCTTCCTCCCCGGCGGCCTGCTCGGCCTGCCGCGCGCCCTGCGCCGCGGATCACCGGGCCGCCCGTCGACGTCCCCGGAACCGTCCCCCGAGACCAGGAGCTCACATGTCACGTAACCGAACGGCCGTCCTGGCCGCGCTGCTGGCGCTGGGGCTGGCGGCCACCGCGTGTGGCAGCGGCAAGGCCACCGGCGGCGGCCAGGCGTCCACCGCCGCCGGCGGCGACGGCGTCAGGACCGGCCCCGGCGTCACCGCCGACACCATCACCCTCAGCCTGCTCACTGACCTGACCGGCCCGTACGCCTCGCTCGGCAAGAGCCTCACCCAGGCGCAGCAGCTCTACTTCGAGCAGGTCAACCAGGGCGGCGGCGTCTGCGGCAGGAAGATCGAGACCATCGTCCGCGACCACGGCTACGACGCGCAGAAGGCGATGGCCGCCTACGCCGAGGTCGCGCCGAAGACGGCCGCCATCCCGCAGTTCATCGGCTCGCCGATGGTCACCGCGCTCAAGGACAGGATCACCGCCGACAAGATCCTCACCCTGCCCATGGCGTGGGCCACCGGCCTGCTCGGCAGCGAGGCCATCCAGGTCACCGGCACCACCTACGACGTGGACATGATCAACGCCGTCGACTTCCTGGTGAAGGAGAAGGGCGTCAAGGCCGGGGACCGCATCGGCCACCTGTACTTCGAGGGCGACTACGGCGAGAGCGCGCTGGCCGGGTCCAAGTACGCCGCCGGCGAGCTGGGGCTCACGCTGGTCGAGCAGAAGATCAAGGCGACCGACCAGGACATGACCGCGCAGGTGGCGGCGTTCAGGAAGGCGGGCGTCGAAGCCGTGCTGGTGTCGGTCGGCCCGCGCCAGACGGCCTCGCTGGTCGGCGTGGCCCTGGCCGCCGGGATGGACGTGCCGTTCGTGGGCAGCAACTCGGCCTACAGCCCGCAGCTCCTGGCCACCCCGGCCGCCCCGGCGCTGCTGAAGGACTTCTTCTACGTGACCGCGGGCGCCCCGATCAGCGCGCCCCTGCCGGCCTACGCCAAGCTCATCGCCGACTACCGGGCCAAGTACGCCGGCCAGCCCCTGGACAGCGGCGTCGCGGCCGGCTGGACCGCGGCGGTCATCGTCGGCGACGCGCTGCGCAAGGCGTGCCAGGCCAAGGACCTCAGCCGGGCGGGCATCGTGGCGGCCCACCGGTCGCAGAAGTCGTGGGAGGCCGGGCTGGGCGGCACGCCGATGGACTTCAGCGTCTTCGACCGGCCCGCCTCGCGCGCCTCCTACGTCGTCAAGCCCGACAGCAAGGCGGTGGGCGGCGCCGTCGTCCTGAAGGAGGCGGCGGTGTCGGAACCGGCCGGGAAGTACACCGTGCCGACGGCCGGCTGACCGGGGCCGGCGGGCTCACCGCCCCTCGTCGGTGAGCCGCACCGGGCGGGGGGCGGCCAGCAGGCGGCGGTAGACCGCCTCGTAGGCCGCGGCCATCGCCTCCACGCCGAAGTGCCGCTCGACGTGGTCGCGGCAGGCCCGCGGGTCGAGCCGCCCGGCCGCCTCGATCGCCGCGGGCAGCTCGGCCGCCTCCCGCAGCACGAACCCCGTCACGCCGTCCACGACGATCTCCGGCACCGCACCCCGGCCGATGGCGACGACGGGCGTGCCGCAGGCCATGGCCTCGATCACCACCATCCCGAACGGCTCCTCCCACTGGATGGGGAAGACCATGCAGCGGGCGGCGGCCAGCAGCTCGCGCTTGCGCTCGGCGTCGGCCTCGCCCACGTAGGAGACGCCGGGGCCCAGCCGGGGCCGTACGTGCTCGTCGAAGTAGTCCCGCTCGCACGGCTCGGTGAGCTTGCCCGCCAGCACGATGGGACGGCCCGCCGCGCGGGCGGCGTCGATGGCCAGGTCCGGCCCCTTGCTGTGGCTGAACCGGCCCAGCCACAACACCCAGTCCTCCTTGTGCTCCCGGAAGGGGAAGGAGGCGGCGTCGAGCGCGTTGTGCACGGTGGCGACCCAGTTGAGGTCGGGCGCGTCGGCGCGCTGGGCGTCGGAGACCGCGATCAGGTTGACGTGCTCGCCGAGCGCCCGGTACACCTCGCCCAGCTCGCCGCCGGCCGGGCCGTGGCAGGTGACCACGGTCGGGGTCGCCCGGCCGAGCGCGGTGAGCGGCCCGGCCAGCGAGTGGTCGTGCACGATGTCGGCGGGCAGCCCTTCGAGCGCCCGCCAGGCGTGGGCGGCGTGCAGCACCTCGGGCAGCGACTCGCCGATCCGCTGCGAGGGCGCCTCGGGGTAGGTGGCCAGGAACTTGGCCGGGACCGCCGTGCTGCCCGAGCCGATCAGCGTCACCTCGTGGCCGCGTGCGGACAGGCCCGTGATCAGGTCGGCGAGCATCTGCTCGATCCCGCCGTAGGCCCGTGGCGGCACCTCCTCCCAGGGTGGGGCGACCATCACGATGCGCAGCGCGCCTGCCCAGTCGTCCTCGGAATCCGTCATCCCGGCACCTCCCCGTGTCGATCCGGTCGTCACAGCGCCGTGTCATCGCGCCGGCAGCTCGTGTGCTCCGCGGCCGGAGCCGCAGGGGCCGCTGATCGGGCGGCGCGGTTCGGTGACCAGCTCGACGCCGTCGGGCAGGCCGGACACCATCGGCGTGCCGCCGTCGCCCCTGACGCGGATGCCGACCCTGGAGCCCCCCACCGGCATGCCCTTGATCGTCACGTCCCCGAACCCCTCGGGCAGCGCCGGGACCAGCCACAACTTGCCGTACGGCACCCCCGGGTCCAGCCGCAGCAACGTGCGCACGAGCTGGATGGGCGCGGCGGCGGCCCACGCCTGCGGCGAGCACGACGTCGGGTACGGCACCGGCCGCCGGTACTCCTCCTTGCCGAACCCGCAGAACAGCTCCGGCAGCCGCCCGCCGAAGGAGTGCGCGGCCTCCAGCAACCCGACGGCGACGCGCTGGGCCTCCTCGACGTGGCCGTAACGCATCAGCCCGGCGGCGACGATCGCGCTGTCGTGCGGCCACACCGAGCCGTTGTGGTAGCTCATCGGGTTGTAGGCCCCCATGGACGAGGCCAGCGTGCGCACCCCGAACCCGGTGAACATCTCGGGCGAGAGCAGGTGGCGGGCCACCTGCTGCGCCTTGTCCTCGTCGGCGATGCCGGCCCACAGGCAGTGGCCCATGTTGGAGCCCAGGCCGTCGATGGGCCGGCCGCGCCCGTCCAGGCCCATGGCGTAGTAGCCGGGGCCGGGCAGCCAGAACCGCTCGTTGAACGCCTCCCTGATCGCCTGCGCCCGCTGCGCGTAGCGCCGCTCGCCGGCCTCGTCGCCCTGCTGGCAGGCGAAGCGGGCGCGGGCCAGGTAGGCGGCGTAGACGTAGCCCTGCACCTCGGCCAGGGCGATCGGCGGGCGGGCGATGGTGCCGTCGGCGAAGTTGACGCCGTCGAAGGAGTCCTTCCAGCCCTGGTTGACCAGGCCGCGGTCGGTCTTGCGCTGGTACCAGACGAAGCCGTCGCGGCTGCCGTACTGCTCGATCCAGTCGAGCGCGGCGTCGGCGTGCGGCAGCAGTTCGTCGACCGCCTCGCCGTGCACGCCCCAGCGGCGCAGCTCGCCGAGGAGCATGACGAACAGCGGGGTGGCGTCCACCGAGCCGTAGTAGGCCCGTCCCCCGTACGGCGAGGAGCCGTCGTGGACGCCGAAGCGCAGCTCGTGCATGATCTTGCCGGGCTCCTCCTCCGACAGCGGGTCTACCTTCTCGCCCTGGAGCCGGGCCAGCCTGCGCAGGGTGCCGAGCGCGAGCGTCTGGTCCAGCGGCAGCGCCATCCAGGAGGTCAGCAGCGAGTCGCGGCCGAACAGCGTCATGAACCAGGGCGCGCCCGCGGCGATGGCGGGCGGCTCGTCGGGGTGGTCGCGGTCGAACAGGCGCAGGCTGCCCAGGTCCTGGCGCGAGCGGTCGAGCGCCTCGACGAGGCCGGCGTTCGTGCTCTCCAGGGTGGGGGTGCTGGCGGTCCACTCGGCCAGGCGGCGGGCCGGCTCGGCGTTGTGGGCGGGACGGGCGACGGGGAACCAGGCCGAGGTCTCCTCGCCGTCGTGGATCGGCGTCACGAGCACGGTGGCGTGCCATTCGCCGCGGGCGGGGACCACGATGTCGAAGGTGAGCAGCCCCTGCGCGGTGACGACCGGCGTGCCGGCCGGCTCGACGGCGATCTTGGCGCCGCGGGCCCGGCTCGACGAGTGGATCTCGATGCCGTGCTCGCCGGGGTTCACCTCGACGTCGTCGGCGGGCCAGATGCGTTCGGACTTCACCTCGAACAGGTCGGCCAGGTCGGCGCCGGCCTGCACGCACACGACGCAGCCCGCGGCCTCCTCGGACATGTTGCGCAGCGTGAGGTCCTCGCGCAGCCCGACGCCGACGAAGCGGTCGCGCACCACGAGCAGCGTGCTCTCCGCCCACCCGGGACGCGGCCTGGCCTTGCCGAGGAATGTGGCGTGGTACGGCTCGCCCATGATCACTTGCAGCGGTTCGACGGGATGGTCGTCCACCCGCAGCATCCAGCGGGACAGCAGCCGGGTGTCGGAGTGATAGACGCCCTGCGCGCCGCCGGGGACGATGTCACCGCAGTGCTGGGACACGCAGAACGAGGCGCCCTCCACGAGCGTGACCGTGTCCCCCAGCGCGCCGGGTTGTCCCTCGAAGGTCCATGCGTTCACCGACGAGCCCCCCCCCAGTCCTTCCCCCGGCCCCGTGGCCTGCGGGGGCAGGTCCCCGCACGTCAGGAGTGCTATCCGGGGGAAGAATGGGGAATCCCATGGCTGTCTAGATTCTTAACACTTCATCCCGATATTTCGGGATTCAGGGGGTTTTCGGCCAGGGAGGGTGGTCCCTCCCTGGCCGGGGGCTCAGGCCGCGGCCTTGGCGGTGATCGCCACGCTCGCCTGGCGGGTGACCCCGCTGACGGTGACGGCGACCGTCACCTGTCCGGCCCGCAGGGCCGTGATCGTGCCCGCGTCCGGGTCGAGCACCGCCACGTGCCACGGCTTGGCCGTCTGACGGGTGCCGACGTGCAGGTTGGGCGAGCCCGACCAGGAGACCGAGACCGGGTAGGCGGCCGGCACGGTCCGGTCGTCCTGCCGGATCGCCGCCGTGACCGGCGCGGGCGCGCCGACCGCGAGGGTCGCGGGCGCGGTGAGCGTCAGCTCGTCCACGTGCGGCCGCACCTGCGTGCCGATCCAGCCGGGCGCGTCGATGAACCAGTTGCGCCGTACGTGCTCGGCCTCGGCGGGCGTCACGGGGTCCACGCCCCACAGCGACCAGCCGGTGAAGCCTCCGTCGTCGGGGGCGGTGGCCGGGTTCTTGCCGGAGTTGCCGTTGACGAAGTACGGCACCGCGTCCACGCGCGAGGCGTTGAACGTGCCCACGTGCCCACCGATGTAGGCCGCGCCCTTGCCGGTGTCGCGCTGGAAGTCGGCCAGCCAGCCCTCGACCAGCGCGGCCTCCTTCCGGTCGCCGAGCTGGCTGCCCTTGCCCGGCGTCGGGTCGCGCGGCGGCACGTGGAACAGCACGGTGACCGACCCGACGGAGGCGTCCTTGGCCGCCTTGTCGAGCTCGGAGCGGAGCATCGCCACCTGGTCGTAGTCGCCGCCACGCAGGTTCAGGCGGGAGGTGTCCAGGGTGATGAAGCGGGTGCCCTTGTGGTCGAACGTGCCGTACGTGTCGCCGAAGACGGCCTTGAAGTTGTCGATCTTGCCGCCCATGACCTCATGGTTGCCGGGGATGTAGCGATATTTCAGCTCTCCTCCCAGCTCCTCGTCGAGGATCTTCTTCGCCAGCGCGAAGTCCTCCGGCGACGCCTCGTCCACCAGGTCGCCGTTGATCAGCAGGAAGTCGGGCTTGGCGGCCTTGATCTCCTTGAGCGTGCGGCGGGCGTTCCTGACGATGTCGCTGTCGGGGTTCCGGGCCACGAACTGGGCGTCCGACATGACCGCGAACCGCCATGGCGCCTTGGCCACGTCCGCCTTGACGACGGGGTCGGCGACCTTGGGCACGGCCGGCGCGGTGATCGACGGCGACACCTTGGCCACCAGGCCGTCGATCAGGATGTCGTTGCCGTACTTGGCGTCGGCCCTGGTCTCGGCCACGTAGAAGCGCCGGAGCTTGAGCGGGTAGTTGACCCCGGCGGGCACCGGGAACTCGACGTACTGCCAGCCGGTCCACGTCATGTACGGCCCACGCAGGATCTGCGACTGGCCGAGCGCGTCGTAGAACTCCAGGCTGGGCCACTCCCCCTTGCCGGTGGAGTTGATCCACAAGCCGAACGCCTGCGGCTGCCCGTCCACCACGATCTGCTGCGGCGGGCTGGCGTAGGCGGCCCGGGTGGCGGTCGAGGTGGTGAAGTCGTAGGACAGCTTGAGCCCACCGCCGCTCTGGCCGGGCGCGGCCGACAGCGAGCCGGTGGCGCGGGCGGCGGCGAAGGTCCACTTGGCCGCGTCCTCGAAGTCGGCGACCGGCTTGGACTCGAAGCCGACCGTCACCGGGACGGCCGTGGTGATCTTCCCGACCTTGGCGGTGATCAGCCCGGAGCCGGTGGCCTGCCGGGCCTTGACGGTGAAGTACCCGTGCTCGGCCGGGGTGACCTCGAACAGGTTCCGGTCGTAGTCGAGGGTGAGGTCGTCCGGCTCGATGGGCGCGGAGTTGCCGTTGTGGTCGTAGCCGACGACGCCGAAGGCGGCGCTGCCGTCCGCGCCCGAGATGCCGAGCCGGTCGGCCGTCGCGCCGAGCCGCTGCAACGGCTGGAGCACGGTCAGGCCGATCGTGCCCTTCGCGCCGCCGCGCGAGGCGGTGACGGTGGTCTGGCCGGGCACCAGAGCGTGGAACCTGCCGTTCCTGATCACGCCGTGCACGGCCGGGTTGGCCCGCCACGACGGCGTGCCGGCCGCGGGCCCGTACGTCTCGTCGTAGCCGGCGGCGGTCAGCCGCCTGGTGAGGCCGGGGAAGACGCGGTCGGGACGGCCGCCCGCGACGGGCCCGACGCCGGGCGCCTTGGCCGGGTCGCTCGCGGTCTCCAGCCAGAAGCCCTTGAGCTTGCCGCTGCCCTCGGGCGCGTACAGCGCCAGGCCGTTGGGCACGTGGCGCTCGCCGCCGTCGGAGGGGCTGTTCTCCACCTGCACCTCGGCCGAGCCGGGCTCGCGCGCCAGCAGGGTGGAGGAGCCGCCGCCGTCGAGGTTGAGCGCGTTGGCCGCCCCCAGGTCCACCATCATGGCGGCCAGCTCGTTGAGCGTGACGCCGCGGCTGTCGGCCTGGCGGCCGTCCACGGTCAGCAGGTACATCTTCCTGCCGTCGGCGGAGAAGCCCACGGCGGTGCGCGGGTGCGCGGCCGGGTCGGTGCTGTTCTGCACGACGCCGTCCTTGACCAGGACGTAGTTACCGCCGACGGCCGCCTTGACGGCGGAGCCGTCCGACGCCTTCGGCTGGTACTTCACGTCCACCCGGTCGCCGGCCTTCAGAGCCGACAGGGCGGCGGCGCCGGCGTCCCGGCCGAGCAGGATCGTGGTCCCGGCGGGGATGGGCCCGCTGCCGGCGGCGGCGCGCACCTCGGTGACGACGCCGTCCACCAGCACGACCTCGGCGACCGTGGCGGCGCCCTCGACGGCGCGGGCCCGGTTGTAGGAGCCCCACAGCGGCGTGAACAGGCCCACGCCGCCGTTCTGCACCATCTGGTTGAACTGGGTGAGCGCGATCGGCGCGGCGCCGGAGGGCGTGGCGGTGCCCTCGAAGTACATCTTGAGCACCCGCCCGACGCCGTCGCCGGTGACGGCGACCGCGTTGTCGTGCCCCGCGACCGGCGACTGGACCAGCGTGCCGTCCTGCACGCCGATGCCCTGGGCGGCGCCGGAGTTGTTGATGTCGAAGAAGTCGCCGTTGACCGCCGCCACCGCGCGGGAGCGCCCGGCGGGGCCGGACAGCGGCTCGGTCCTGGTCACCTCGCCGGAGAAGACGTAGTCGGCCTTGGGCCCGCCCTTGCCGCCGCCGAGGTCGGCGGTCAGCGCGTCGGCGCGCAGCCAGCCCAGCGCGTCATAGGTGTCGAACGAGGTCAGCGAGAGGCCCGGCGCGACCGGCCGGGTCCTCTTGGCCGTCTCCAGCCGGGGCTGCCCTGCGGCGGCCTGGCTGATCAGCGTGGAGGGCGGCGGGTAGGAGGACGCCGTCAGCGCGTCCTCGGCGGGCGTGGTCGGGTCGGCCTGCGCGGGCGCGCTCAGGGCCACCGGCCCTAAAACGAGCGCGGCGGCGGCCAGGAAACGGAGGGTCTGCACGACCGAACTCAATCGCTCGTGGATATAAGTTTCAAGACTTGAGAGTGAACTAAAAGAAAATTTCAGATCTTGTCGCGTCCCCGGCCACGCCGGACGATGGGACGCGTGGATCGACAGGCGCTCTACCGCGACCCGTACCCGCTCTACGCCCGTGCCCGCGCCGCCCCCGGGCTTACCTTCGCCGAGGAGCTGGACGCCTGGCTGGTGGCCCGGCACGACGACGTGCGCGAGGTGCTGTCCAGGCCGGACGACTTCTCCTCCAAGGGCGCCCTGCGGCCGGACGTGATCCCGAGCCCGCGGGCGTTCGCCGAGCTGGCCGGGGTGCCGGGCGGCGCGCCCGTGGTGCTGAGCACGGACGGCGAGGCGCACCAGCGTTACCGCAGGCCGCTCACCCGCGGCCTGTCGCCCGCCCGGGTGGCCGCCGCGCTGCCGTTCGTCACCGCCACGGCCGCCGAACTGGTCGCCGGGCTCGTCAAGACGGGTGGAGGCGAGTGGATGTCCCGCTACGCCAGGCCGCTGCCCGCCGCCGTGATCGGCCACCTGCTGGGCCTGGACCCGGCCGATGTGCCGACCGCGATCAGGGGCGGCTTCCGGGCCGAGGAGCTGCTGTTCACCCCGATGCCCGAGGAGCGGCAGATCGCCGCCGCCCGCGAGGTGGCCGCGCTGCGGCGCCTGCTGGCCGCCCACGCCGGCCGCTCAGCCGAGGCCGCCGACCTGACCGGCGAGGTGGTGCGCGGCCTGGCGCCCGGCCCCGGGGAGCCGACGGCCGCCCAGCGCGACGAGATCGCCTCCAACGTCGAGAACGTCATGCTCGCCGGACATCTCACCACGACCGCGCTGCTCGGCTCGGTCGTGCACCGCCTGCTGCGCGACCGCCGCCAGTGGGAGCTGCTGTGCGCCGCCCCGGCCGAGCTGATCCCGGCCGCGATCGAGGAGGCCGCCCGGTACGAGGCGCCCGTCCAGGGCTTCCGCCGCCGTGTCACCAGGCCGCTCACCCTGGCCGGCACGCCTTTGGAGGAGGGCGCAACGGTGTTCGTCTCGTTCGCCTCGGCGGGCCGCGACGAGGCGGCGTACGAGCGGCCCGACGTCTTCGACATCACCCGTCCGCGCGCCCGTCACCTGGCGTTCGGTCACGGCGTGCACGGCTGCCCCGGCGCGTTCCTGGCCCGCGAGCAGCTCCGGGTGACGCTGGAGCTGCTGGTGGCGGAGCTGCCCGGCCTCCGGCTGGCCCGCGAGGACGTGGTGATGGCCGCCACGCTCATCCACCGCGCGCCCGAGGAACTCCATCTGACCTGGTGAGCCGGGCAAGGGTCTCCTCGTAGGCGGGGTCGAGCCAGTAGTCGGAGTGCCAGCGCGCCTCGGGCAGCGGCTCACCCGGCCCCGGCTGGAGCGGGTCCCAGCAGAACCGGTCGACGGTCTCCTCACCCTCGCCCGCCGGACGGGGGCCGAACGGGTCGACCCGGCGGAAGACGGGCCCGCCGATGGGATCGCTCAGCCGGTAGAGGTTCCGCCAGCGGACGGCGTCGCGCATCGCCGACAGGCCGGGGGTGCCGAAGTAGGCGGGGAAGAAGGCGGCGTACAGGCGGCGCAGCGGCGAGCCGTGGGTGAGCAGCCGGACCCGGGGCCGCAGCTCGGGCCGCACCTGGAGCACGAGCGCGGCGGTGAGCACGCTGCCCTGGCTGTGCCCGGACAGCACGACCTCGTCGTCGGCCGTCCTGGTCAGGATCTTGACGCGGGCCAGCAGCTCGGGGATCACCCGCTCGGTGTAGCAGGGCGGCGCGAGCGGGTGGATGGCCCGGGGCCAGAAGGTCGAGACGTCCCAGAGGATGCCGACCGTGCGCCGCAGCCGCGTGTCGCTGTACGTGCGGCGGCCCAGCAGGACCAGGCCCACGACGATCGCCGTCATGGCCCAGCTCCCGACCGAGGCCAGCAGTCCGGCCAGCCCGCCCACCGGGGCGAACAGGTGGAACCGGTAGATCACGGTCACCGCGGCGGACCCGGCCACGCCGAGGCCGGTGAGCACGGCCAGCACGAGCCCGGCGCGGTCGGTGAGCGAGGCCAGCGCCCACTTGCCCGCCACGTCACGGTCATAGGCGCCGTAGTAGGGGGTCAGCTTGGGCGTGAGCGCGGCGGCGGCGGACCCGCGGACCATCCACAGCTCGGCCGCCACGGCGACGAACCCGATCACCAGCAGCGGCACGAGCGCGGCCGTCCACCAGACCGGGTCGTCGAGGTAGAGCCTGCGGTCGACCGGACCGGGCTCGGCGACGGAGGCCGGCACGCCGAAGAAGGTGGCGGTCCAGAACAGCAGGCCGAGGGCGAGCACGTTCGCGCTGCCGGCCGCCACCATCAGCGTGAACCAGGCCGCCACGCCGCACAGCGCCCGCCGCTCGATCGGGTCGCCGGTCTCGGCCGGCCGGTCCATGCGGGCCAGGACGATCGACGCCACCAGGATGAACAGCCCGAGCCCGAGCGTCAGCCCGAACTGGAACGCTCCCACGCCGATGCCGGGAAGCTGCCGCCCCGGCAGCGCGGGCGACATCCCGGTGAGGGCGGCGGCGATCGTGGCCACGAAGGTCAGCGGCCCGGCCACCCGCAGCACCCGGCACGCGCCGGTGAGCCAGGACGGGACCGCCTCCCCCGGGGCCAGCCGCCTGGCGATCCCGGGCAACGCCGCCAGCACGGCGGCGGCGACCTGGACGGCGACGTTGGCCAGCGTCAGCGCCAGCCCCCGCGGGTCGCCCACGAACGGCGCCGACACCGCCAGGCTCACCGAACCCAGCGCGAAGGCGACGTGCACGGCCCGCAGCCGCCACACGGGCGCGCCGCCGTGCCACAGCCGCGGCCGGGCCAGCAGCGGCCCCGGACGCGAGCCGCCGCCGGGCGGGACCCCGGTCTGCTCGTCGCGCTCCCAGGTGCGCCGCGCCAGCCACCACAGCAGCACGACCACCGCGAACGGCGCCAGCGCGGCGACGGCCAGCCGCCGCGACGGCTCGGCCCCCCACAGCTCGCTCATCCAGTGGACCCAGGCCGGCGCGCTCTCGCGGGCGCAGGCCCGGCCGGCCGCGGTGCACTGCCAGCCGATGAGATCGACGCTCGCCCGGGTGACGGCGCCGACGAGGGTGCCGGTGAGCAGCAGCGCGAACAGCCGCTGCGCCGCCTCGGCCACGTGCCGCAGGCGGGCGCCGGCCGGCGGCCTCGGCAGCATGAAGTAGGACAGGTTGGCCAGGGAGAAGGGCAGCAGGAGCAGCCAGAGGGCGATGGTCCGGCCGCCCGAGGTGAGGCCGCCCCAGGCGTAGGCCTCGCGGTGGCGGATGCCGGGCAGGTCGTCCTGGTCGCCGTCGGGCCGGCCGCCCGGCCACCAGCGGCGGTAGAAGCCGGTGGTGGCGTCGCCGGCGATCTGGCGGGGGTGGGGGTGGTTGAGGATGCTCGCCGGCGGGGTGCCGGAGACGCCGTGCACACGTAGTTCGGTAATGCCTCCGCAGGTGGGGTCCAGGAATCCGTCCATGAGATCAGGATCACGCAAAGTCACCGATTACGCAAAGTAATGGAATGGTCACTCGAATGGGATGCCGCTCCGGCCCTCTCCTTCCGGCCAGAGCCCAGTGGGGAAAGCCGCATTTCCCCACGAAAACGCCTTGCCGGGCGTACATCTGAAGCCAGGGCACTGTGCGGGTGAAGCGAGGCATGATGACGACGATGCTGCCGCCGCAGAATTCTTCGGGGCCGAACGAGCAGATCCGCACCGCGCGGATCAACGGCTGGTACACCGTGCTCGCGGCGGCGCTGGCGGCCGTGGTGACGTTCGTGGGCACGGTCGCCTACCAGGAGGCCGCCAAGGAGCGGCAGGGGTGCGCCGCGACTCCGAGCCGCGACAACTGCGACAAGAAGTACGCGAGCGCCACCGGCTGCGAGAAGGACGCGATCACCGTTCCCGGTGGCACCGCCGTCCGGACGGTTCCCGCCGGACGGATGGTTCTGGAGCTTCGCTGGAGCCGTACCTGCCAGACGTTGTGGGCCCGGGCGCAGCCGCAGAACGACGTCTTCTTCCTCCAGCCCTGGATAGAGCCCGACAGGAAGGACGCCACCCGCTTCTTCGCCGCGGGTGAGCGCACCCGGGGATGGCTGGAGTCGCCGATGGCCTTCATCCCGGGAGGGAACGTCGCCGCCAAGGCGTGCTCGTTCGCGGGGCGCGGCCGGCCGGACGCCCAATACGCGTGCACGGCCATGCTGATGCCGGACGGCACCGACGTCACCGAGAGCTAGGCCGCACCGGGGCGATGTCCGGCCGTCCGGCGCGGCGTCCTGGCGTGGGCCGCCCGCGGACGGGCACCATGATCTACGTGACCGCGGACGGCGACGGCGAGGCGCGGGCCCACTGGATCGACAGGGAGACGGTCGCCTGGACGGTGGATCCGTCGCTGACGCACGCGCTGGCCTGCGCCCCCGACGGCGGCATCGCCTGCCGTGACGGCCGCCTGACCGGCCACACCCTGACCATCCCGCTCACCCCGGGCACACTGGACGACGAGCGGCGGCGGGCCTGGCCGCACCTGGCCGACCGCGCCGCGCTCAAGCTGCCGTCCGCGGACGTCGGGCTGGTGAGGGAGGCCCTGCGCGGCCAGGTCCTGGCCGTGGCCCGCGACGGGTCCGGCGCGGTGGCCGCCGCGACCGGCGTGCAGCTCCCGGGCGTGCTCGACGACGTCTACGCCGCAGCCACGCGGGCCCGGCTCGGGCCGTCGGGACGGCTGCTGCCCCGGCTGGCACTCTGGGCGCCCACCGCCCGGCGGGTGGAGCTGGCGCTCGGCGGCCGGGTCCACGCGATGCGGCTGGACGAGGAGACCGGCGTGTGGTCGATCCGCGGCCTGCCCACCTGGTACGGCAGGGACTACACCTATCTCGTCACCGTCTACTCCCCCGCCGCGGGCCGCGTCGTCACCCGCGAGGTCACCGACCCCTACAGCCTGGCCGCCGCGCCCGACGGCGTGCGCAGCAGGCTGGTCAGCCTGGACGACCCCGCGCTCAAGCCGCCCGGCTGGGACCGGCTGGCCAAGCCCGAGCCGGTCCCGCTGGACCGCGCGGTCGTCTACGAGCTGCACGTCCGCGACTTCTCCGCCTCCGACGCGACCGTGCCGGAGGAGCTGCGCGGCACGTACGCGGCCTTCTGCCGGGACGGCGACGGCATGCGCGAGCTGCGCGCGCTGGCCGCGGACGGGCTCACCCACGTGCACCTGCTGCCGGTGTTCGACCTGGCCACGATTCCCGAGCGCCGCGCGGACAGGACCGAGCCGGAGCACGACCTCGCCGCCCTGCCGCCCGACTCCGAACGGCAGCAGGAGATCGTGGCGCTCACCGCGGACCGCGACTCCTTCAACTGGGGCTACGACCCGCTGCACTACACCGTCCCGGAGGGCTCGTACGCGACCGACCCGGACGAGCGGATCAGGGAGTTCCGCGCCATGGTCGCCGCGCTGAACGAGGCCGGCCTGCGCGTGGTCATGGACGTGGTCTACAACCACACCCACTCGGCGGACGTGCTGGACCCGATCGTCCCCGGCTACTACCACCGCCTGCTGGAGGACGGTTCCCTGGCCACCTCCACCTGCTGCGCCAACACCGCGCCCGAGCACGCCATGATGGGCCGGCTCGTGGTCGACTCGGTGCGCACCTGGGCCAGGCAGTACAAGGTGGACGGCTTCCGCTTCGACCTCATGGGCCACCACCCGAAGGCCAACATCCTGGCCGTGCGCGCCGCCCTCGACGCGCTCACCCCCGAGCGCGACGGCGTGGACGGCCGCTCGATCATCCTGTACGGCGAGGGCTGGAGCTTCGGCGAGGTGGCCGGCGACGCCAGGTTCGAGCAGGCCACGCAGGCCAACATGGCCGGCACCGGCATCGGCACGTTCGACGACCGGCTGCGGGACGCGGTGCGCGGCGGCAGCCCGTTCGACGCCGACCCGCGGGTGCAGGGGTTCGGCTCCGGCCTGGCCGGCGCGCCCAACGGCGCCGCGGCCAACGGCCCGGAGGAGCAGCAGCGTGAACGCCTGCGCCACTGCACCGACCTGGTCATGCTCGGCCTGGCCGGCGGCCTGCGCGACTACGTGCTGCCCTCGGGCCGCAAGGGCTCGGAGGTCGTCCACAACGGCGGTCCCGCCGGTTACGCCGCCCGCCCGGACGACGTCGTGACGTACGTGGACGCGCACGACAACGAGACGCTGTTCGACGCGCTGGCCTACAAGCTGCCGGCGGGCACGCCGATGGCCGACCGGGTGCGCATGCAGGTGTTGTCGCTGGCCACGGTGCTGCTGGGGCAGGGGGCGGCGTTCGTGCACGCGGGCAGCGAGCGTTTGCGCTCGAAGTCGCTGGACCGCAACTCCTACGACTCCGGCGACTGGTTCAACCGGCTGCTGTGGGACTGCTCGGCGGGCAACGGGTTCGGCGCGGGCCTGCCGCCGAGGGCGGACAACGAGGCCGCCTGGCCGTACGCCCGGCCGCTGCTGGCCGACCCCGCGCTGCGTCCTGGCTGCGCGGCGATCGGGGCGGCGCGGGCGGCGTTCGGGGAGCTGCTGCGGATCAGGGCCTCGACCCCGGCGTTCGCGCTCGGGACGGCGGAGGAGGTGCGGCGGCGGCTGTCGTTCCCGGCCTGCGACGAGGGCGTGATCGTGATGCGCGTGGACACCGCGGGGCTGGACCCGCGCTGGGACGCGGTCATCGTGGTGCTCAACGCCACCCCCTCACCCGGTACGCGGGCGGTGGCGGCCCCGCCCGGCCGCCGGGTGGCGCTGCATCCCGTTCAGGCCGCCTCGGCGGACGAGGTGGTCAGGCGGTCGTCGTACGACCCGGCGGGCGGCACGCTGACGGTTCCGGCCCGCACAGCAGCCGTTTTCGTAATAAGTGCCGAAAATCCCTCTTAAATCGAATTTCTGGTGCCATAACCGTGAATAGCGGTTGAGGAATGATCGCCTCGCCTGGGGGAACCATTGCCTGTGGAAGATGCCCGATCACTGGCTTTGACGCGCACGACAGCGCAAACTGGATAGACGGCGATCGCGTGGAGCATGGAGCACCCGTGGACAATCACCTTGATCACATGCCGGTCCTGTCCCGCGGCAGGCATCGCAACCCGAAACGCGGCGCCTGTTTCATGGAACTGGCGTCCTATCTGGCCGGAGAGCGGTGGAGCGACCATCCGGCCTGCACCCATCCGCTGCTGGCCGCACTCGCCCGCCTGGTCAACGACAACACCGGCGACGAGAGCCGCGCCGAGCTGGTCGGGCTGGTGCCGTCCATCATCGGGCTGGCGGGCGACGACCTGCGGATCGACGCCCACATCGCGCTGCGCTGCGCGACCACGGCCCTGCCGGTCGCGGCCGCCGAACGCCAGCTCGCGCTGGCGGTGTCGGTGCTCGCGGCCGAGGAGATGCTGGCCAGGCTCGACGGCGCGCCGTCCGGGCGGCTGAGCGAGGCGAGCCGCAGGGCGATGGAGGAGGTGCCGCACGCGGCCGAGCAGGCCAGGCGCTTCAGCCGGGCGGCCAAGATCACCGAGAAGGGCTTCCGCCGGTACGCGGCGCCCAACGCGGTGCAGCTCGCCGTGGTCGGCATCGTCCAGGCGTGCATCAAGGACCCCGACGCGCTGCTGCGCAGGCTGCTGGAGGAGACGATCGCCGACTGCGAGGCGCTCATCCGCCGCCCGAAGGCCACCCGTCCGGCCGCCACGCCCGATTCCACTGTGCCCGATTCCACCGCGCCGGCACACGCCTGACCCGGTGACGTCCCTCCGGCGCCCGCTCGACGGGTTCCGGGGGACGTCCGCGTGCCCGTCCCGGAATGGGGGGAACGTGGGTGCGGGGCGGGAAAACCGCAGATCAGGCTAGCCTCTCCTTCGTTGCGGATCATGCCGGAAGGGCCTAGATTCCGTGGCGAATTGCCATTAAGGGGAGGATTGTCATGACTGTCGAGCTTGTTAGGCCCTACTCTCCTGAGAAGCACCACAGCCACCGTGACGTCACCGGCGGCTGGTTGCGTCCGGCGGTGTTCGGGGCGATGGACGGGCTGGTCTCCAACGTGGCGCTCATCGCCGGAGTCGTGGGGGCCGCGGGCGCCGGACGCGGCGCGGTGCTCGCCGGGTTCGCGGGCCTGGTCGCGGGGGCGTGCTCGATGGCGGCGGGCGAGTACACGTCGGTGAAGTCCCAGACCGAGCTGATGCGGGCCGAGATCGCCGTGGAGCGGCGCGAGCTGGCCCGCAACCCCGACGGGGAGCGGGCCGAGCTGGCCGCCCTCTACCGGTCGCGCGGCCTGGACGCCGACCTCGCGCGCCGCGTCGCCGAGGGCCTGTCGGCCGATCCGGAGCAGGCGTTGCGCGTGCACGTGCGCGAGGAACTGGGCGTGGACCCCGACGACCTGCCCTCGCCCTACCTGGCGGCGGGCTCGTCGTTCCTGGCCTTCGCGATGGGGGCGCTGGTGCCGCTGGCGCCGTTCCTGTTCGGGGCGTCGGGGCTGTTCCTGGCGCTGGCGCTGAGCATGGTGGCGCTGTTCGGGTTCGGCGCGGCGGTGGCCGTGATGACCGCGCGGCCGTGGTGGCTGGGCGGCCTGCGCCAGCTCGGGCTGGGCGCGGGTGCCGCCGCCGTCACCTTCGGCCTCGGGCACCTGCTCGGCGTCGCCGTCTCCTGACGCCGGCACGCCCGCCCAAAGCGCCCGCCCGCGGCCCCCGGGAGGCCGTTCAGGGGCGGCCGGCGACGGCCAGGTTGACGCCGAGGGCGATGAGCGCGGCGCCGGTCAGCCCGTCCACGGCCTTGCGCACGCCGGACCGGGCGAACACCCGGCGCAGCGTGCCGACCACGTTCGCCACCGTGAGGAACCAGACCACCGTGCCGGCCAGCGCGACCGCCGACAGCAGCAGCGTGCCGCCGAGCGCGGTGCCCTCCCTCACGAACTGCGGCACCAGGGCCACGAAGAACAGCGCGGCCTTGGGGTTGAGCACGTTGGTCAGCAGCCCTTCGGCGAAGGCCGCCCACGGGCCGTTGTCCGCGGGGCCCGGCAGGCCGAGGTCGAGCGGGCCGCCCTTGCGCAGGGCCGCGCGCAGCGCCTTGACCCCCAGGTAGAGCAGGTAGGCGGCGCCGACCACCTTGACCACGGTGAAGGCCATGGCCGAGGCCGCCAGCAACGCGGCCACGCCGGTGCCCGCGGCCACCACCCAGACGGCCACGCCCACGGCGATCCCGGCCGCCGCCGCCATGCCGTGCCCCCGGCCCGACAACGCCGAGCGGCGGACCACGACCGCGAAGTCGGGGCCGGGCGACATCGCCCCGAGCATCACCAGGGCACCGAGAGCCACGAAATGCGGCAAAGAGATCATCATGGCGTCCACCTTACGAGGACCCGGCCCTCCGGGACCAAGGTGGAGACCTCCCACGTCCAGCTCGGCACCGTGATCATCTCGGCGGGCTGGTCGAGCGTGACGGGCGTGTCCAGCAGGACGGAGTGAGGCGTGAGCGGCAGCCCGCCGCCGGGGATGACGACGGTGCACAGCGGGGTGCGCTGGCTGGGCCCGTCGGGCTCGTCCGCGTCGCTGGACACCCAGGTGGGCTCGCCGTCGAAGTACGTGCACACCAGCGCCCCCGCCGGCGCCGCGCAGGAGTGGCGCAGGGCGCCGGCGGGCAGCCAGGCGTGCTCCCCCGGCAGGTACGTCACTCCTGACACCCGCAGCTCGCCCTCCAGCAGCACGAACTCCTCCCCCGCCAGGTAGTGGCCGCGGCCGGGCCGGCTCCACCGGGGCGGGAGGCGGACCAGCGACGTGCCGCCGCCGAGCGGGGTGACGCGCATCGGCAGGTCGGAGCCGGGCACCAGGGCGTCGTGTCCGGGCAGCCCGGCGTCGAGCAGATCGATCAGCACATCAGTGGATGTGCCCGTTACCTCCTGCGATGCCACTTCTTGAAGATGGTCCGGATCGTCAGCACCAGGGCGAGCCCGACGAGCTGGCCGCCGAGCACGATCCGGTTGACGTCGACGGCCGGACGCCACCGCACCTCGCCGTCCTTGATCACGAACACCCCGGCGGGGGTGGCGCTGTAGCCGAAGCCGCCACCGCCGCCGCTGCCTCTCTCCTCACCCTTCTCGTCGAGGCCCTGCCCGTGGCCGGCCCCGCCGCCCTGGGCGACCCGGGCGACGGGGACGACCAGGACGTCGCCGTGGCGGATCGGCTCGCCGAAGACGCGCCTGACCGTGACGACGTCCTTCGACTGCTCCAACAGCTCCTTGATGTCCATGGCCCTCATCGTTCACCCGGATCGGCCGCTAGTCGAACGTGGTGGAGATCTCGTGCCAGCCGCCCGGCGCGATCTTCTCGGCCGGCTCCGGCCCCCAGGTGCCCTTCTCGTACGGCATCGGCCGGTCGGGCAGGTCGAGCAGCCGGCCCACGATCCGCCACGACTCCTCCACCAGGTCGAACCTGGCGAAGCGCCGCGGGTCGCCGCTGACGGCGTCGGTCAGGATGCGCTCGTAGGCGGCCTCCATGGGCCCGAGCACCTTGGTGAAGTCGACGCTCACCGGCACCGGGATCGTCCGTTGTCTGCCCGGCTCCTTGGCCAGCACGTCGAAGGTCACCCCGGCGTCGGGCTGCAGCCGGAACCTGATGAGGTTCGGCCCCGGCGGCACGTCGCCGCCCCGGAACATCGTCACCGGCGGCCTGCGCAGCTCGGCCACGATCTCCAGGTCGGTGGTGGGCAGCGCCTTGCCCGAGCGGATGCACCAGGGCACGCCCGCCCACCGCCAGCTGTCGATGTAGAGCCGCATGGCGACGAACGTCTCGGTGGTGGAGCCGGGCCGGACGCCCGGGGTGTCGAGGTAGCCGTCGTACTGGCCGCGTACGACGTGGGCCGGGTCGATGGCCTGGACCGCGCGCAGCACCCGCCACTTCTCGTCGAGCTGGGCGCGGGCGTCCATGGACGGCGGCGGGTCCATCGCCAGGATGGCCAGCAGTTGCAGCAGGTGGTTCTGGACCACGTCGCGGACCGTGCCATTGGCGTCGTAGAAGCCCCCGCGGTCGGCGACGTCGAAGTCCTCGGCCATGGTGATCTGCACGCTGCGCACGTAGTTCCGGTTCCACAGGGGTTCCAGCAGCATGTTGGCGAAGCGGAACACCATGAGGTCCTCGACCGGCTCCTTGCCCAGGAAGTGGTCGACCCGCCGCAGGTGGTCCTCGTCGAAGTACTTCAGCAGCTCGTCGTTGAGCCTGCGCGCCGAGTCCAGGTCGTGCCCGAACGGCTTCTCCACCACGAGCCTGGCGTCGTCGTTGAGCCCGGCCCCGGCCAGCCCCTCGGCGACGACGGAGAACAGCGCGGGCGGCACCGCCAGGTAGTGGACGAGGAACCCCTTGCCCTCCACCTCCGCCTTCAGCTTCGCGAACGTCTCGGGATCGCGGTAGTCGCCCGCCACCAGCCGCAGGTTGCCCGCCAGCTTCTCGAACGCCGCGTCCTGGACGCCGCCGCAGGCCTCGCGGGCGTGCTCGCGCAGCCCGTCGAGGTCCATGTCGGTCTTGGCGACGCCGATGATCGGCAGGTCGAGCCTGCCGTCGGCGCTCAGGTGGTAGAGCGCGGGAAGCAGCATCTTGCGCGCGAGGTCGCCGGTGACGCCGAACAGGACCAGCGCGCCCGCCTTCCCCTCCCCCATCTCAGACCTGCCTTCCGCGCAGCTCGCGGTACCTGCGGACGAGCTGTTCGGTCGAGGAGTCGGGGAAGGTCTGCGGCGGCTCCTCGGAGGTGAGCGCGGGCGCCACGTCGAGCGCCATCTTCTTGCCCAGCTCGACGCCCCACTGGTCGAAGGAGTCGACGCCCCAGATCGTGCCCTCGACGAACACGATGTGCTCGTACAGCGCGACGAGCTGGCCCAGCGTGGACGGCGTGAGCTTGGTCACCAGGATCGTCGAGGTGGGCCGGTTGCCCGGCATCACCTTGTGCGGCACGATCTCCGGCGGCGTGCCCTCGGCCGCGATCTCCTCGGCGGTCTTGCCGAAGGCCAGCGCGCTGGTCTGGGCGAGGAGGTTGGCGGTGAGCTGGTCGTGCATGCCCTCGCGGTCCTCGAACGGCTCGGCGAAGCCGATGAAGTCGGCCGGGACGAGCCGGGTGCCCTGGTGCAGGAGCTGGTAGAAGGCGTGCTGGCCGTTGGTGCCGGGCTCGCCCCAGAAGATCTCGCCGGTCGGGACGGTGACCGGGCGGCCGTCGGCGCGCACCGACTTGCCGTTGGACTCCATCGTGAGCTGCTGGAGGTAGGCGGGGAAACGGTGCAGCCGCTGGCTGTAGGGCAGCACGGCGCGGGTCTCGGCGCCGAAGAAGTCGGTGTACCAGATGCCGAGCAGGGCCATCAGGACCGGCATGTTGGCGTTGAACGGCGCGGTGCGGAAGTGCTGGTCCATGCTGTGGAAGCCGGACAGCATCTCGCGGAACCGCTCGGGCCCGACCGCGATCATCAGGGACAGGCCGATGGCGCCGTCGTAGGAGTAGCGGCCGCCCACCCAGTCCCAGAAGCCGAACATGTTGTCGGTGTCGATGCCGAACTCGGCGACCTTCTCGGCGTTGGTGGAGACGGCCACGAAGTGCTTGGAGACCGCGTCCTCGCCCAGCGCGCCGACCAGCCAGGAGCGGGCGACCCTGGCGTTGGTCAGCGTCTCCAGCGTGGTGAAGGTCTTGGACGCGACCACGAACAGCGTGGTGGCCGGGTCGAGGTCGCGCAGGTTGCCGAGGATGTCGGCGGGGTCGATGTTGGAGACGAACCTGGCCTCGACGCCGGCGTCCACGTAGTCGCGCAGCGCCTCGTAGGCCATGGCCGGGCCGAGGTCGGAGCCGCCGATGCCGATGTTGACCACGGTCCTGATCGGCTGCCCGGTGGCGCCCTTCCACTCCTTGGACCTGACCCGGTCGGCGAAGGCGCTCATCTTGTCCAGCACCGCGTGCACGTCGGCCACGACGTCCTGGCCGTCCACGACCAGCTCGGCGTTCTTCCGCATGCGCAGCGCGACGTGCAGGACGGCGCGGTCCTCGCTCACGTTGATGTGCTCGCCGCCGAACATCGCGGCGATGCGCTCGCGCAGGCCCGACCGCTCGGCCAGGGCCACCAGCAGGCCGATCGTCTCCTGGGTGGCGCGGTGCTTGGCGTAGTCGAGGTAGAGGTCCCCGGCGCTCACCGTCATCCGCCCGGCCCTGCCCGGGTCCTCCGCGAACAGCTCACGCAGCTGCTTTCCCGCCAGCTCCTCGTGATGCTTGCCCAGAGCCGCCCACTCCTGGCTCTGGCTGATGTCGCCGTTCACCGCTTCCTCCTCGTGTGTCGCCAAACCTGATCACATCGTCCCGTACTCGCGGGAGATCCGCTGAACCGGGCTCCCGACAGGGAACCCCGTACCCCACGGGGATGATTCCGCGCACGGCGGCGGTCACTCTTTGCCTTCAGTGGGACTCGCGGCCGACGGCGTCGCCGGAGGAGCCCGTCAGGAAGTCGAGATCGGCGCCCTGGTGGGCCTGGGTGACGTGGTCGACGTACAGGCGCTCCCAGCCGCGGGCCGGGCGGGCATGGCCGGTCATGACCGGTTTCCTGGCGGCCAGCTCGGCCTCGGGGACGTCCACGTCGAGCCTCCTGGCGGCCACGTCGAGCACGATCGGGTCGCCGGTGCGCACCCTGGCCAGCGGGCCGCCGGCCGCCGCCTCGGGCGAGGCGTGCAGGACGACCGTGCCGTACGCGGTGCCGCTCATCCGGGCGTCGCTGACCCGCACCATGTCGCGGACGCCCCTGGCCAGCAGCTTGCGCGGCAGCGGCAGGTTGCCGACCTCCGGCATGCCCGGGTAGCCCTTGGGCCCGCAGCCGCGCAGCACCAGCACCGAGGTCTCGTCCACGTCGAGGTCGGGCGAGTCGAGCCGGGCGCGGGCGTCCTCGACGCCGTCGAAGACGATCGCCCGGCCGCGGTGCCGCAGCAGCTCCGGCGAGGCGGCCGCGGGTTTGATCACGGCGCCGTCGGGCGCGAGGTTGCCGCGAAGCACGGCGATGCCGGCGTCGGGCAGCAGCGGGTCGGAGCGCCGCCTGATCACGGTGTCGTCCCAGATCTCGGCGCCGGCCAGGTGCTCGACCAGCGGCCTGCCGGTGACGGTGATCGCCGCCGGGTCGAGCAGGTCCTCGACCTCCCGCAGCAAGGCGGTCAGCCCGCCGGCCCTGAACAGGTCGTCCATCAGGTGGCGTCCGGCCGGCTGGAGGTCGGCCAGCAGCGGCACGCCGGAGCCGGCGCGGTCGAAGTCGTCGAGGCCCAGCTCGACGCCGAGCCGCCCGGCGACGGCCAGCAGGTGCACGACCGCGTTGGTCGAGCCGCCGATCGCGGCCAGCGTCACGATGGCGTTGAGGAAGGAGGCCCTGGTCATCACGTGGCTGGGCCGCCGGCCCGCGCGGACCAGCTCGACGGCGAGCCTGCCGCTCTGGTGCGAGCGCTCCAGCAGGCGGCTGTCGGGGGCGGGGGTGCCGGCCGTGCCGGGCAGCGTCATGCCCAGCGCCTCGGCCATGCAGGCCATGGTGGAGGCGGTGCCCATCGTGTTGCAGTGGCCGCGGCTGCGGATCATGGACGACTCGGAGGCGAGGAACGCCTCGCGGGAGAGCGTGCCGGCCCGCACCTCCTCGCTGAGCCGCCACACGTCGGTGCCGCAGCCGAGCGGCACGCCGCGGAAGTGCCCGGTCAGCATCGGGCCGCCGGGCACCACGAGCGCCGGCAGGTCGACCGAGGCGGCGGCCATGAGCAGCGCGGGAATGGTCTTGTCGCAGCCGCCGAGCAGCACCACGCCGTCGATCGGGTTGGCCCGCAGCAGCTCCTCGGCGGCCATCGCGGCCAGGTTGCGCCAGAGCATCGCGGTCGGGCGCACGTTCGTCTCGCCCAGGGACAGGACGGGCAGGTCGAGAGGCACGCCGCCGGCCTCCCACACGCCGTTGCCGACGCTGCGGGCGATCTCGTCGAGGTGGGAGTTGCACGGCGCGAGGTCGGAGGCGCTGTTGGCGATCGCGATGTGCGGCCGCTCCCCCTCGAACGCCTCGCGCGGCAGGCCGCGGCGCATCCAGGCCCGGTGGATGTAGGAGTTCCGGTCGTCACCCGCGTACCAGAGGGAACTGCGCAGTGCCATGTGACGGCACATTATCGGCAGTCCGGGGGATTCAGCATCGCCTGTAGAGGAATGGGCAGGGCATGGACCACATAGACGCGTACTGGCGGGCGGCCAACTACCTGTCCGTCGGGCAGATCTACCTGCTGGACAATCCGCTCCTGGCCGAGCCGTTGCGTCCCGAGCACATCAAGCCGCGCCTGCTCGGCCACTGGGGCACCACCCCGGGGCTGAACTTCTGCTTCGCCCACCTCAACCGGGTGATCTCCGAGCGCGACCAGGACATGATCTACATCGCCGGGCCCGGGCACGGCGGACCGGCCGCCGTGGCGCACGCCTGGCTGGAGGGCACCTACACCGAGCGTTATCCGGACGTCTCGCAGGACGTCGAGGGCATGCGGCGGCTGTTCCGCCAGTTCTCCTTCCCCGGCGGCATCCCCAGCCACGTCGCGCCCGAGACCCCCGGCTCCATCCACGAGGGCGGCGAGCTGGGCTACTCCCTGGCCCACGCCTACGGCGCCGCGTTCGACAACCCCGGCCTGGTGGTGGCCTGCGTCATCGGCGACGGCGAGGCCGAGACCGGCCCGCTGGCCGCGAGCTGGCACTCCGGCAAGTTCCTCGACCCCCGGCACGACGGCGTCGTGCTCCCCATCCTGCACCTGAACGGCTACAAGATCGCCAACCCCACCGTACTGGCCCGCATCCCCGAGCAGGAGCTGTTCAAGCTCATGGAGGGGTACGGCTACCGCCCCCACCTCGTCGGCCCCTCGCACGAGGAGATGGCCGCCACCCTCGACACCGTCTTCGACGAGATCGCCGAGTACAAGGACGGCCAGGACCGGCGGCTGCCGATGATCGTCCTGCGGACGCCGAAGGGCTGGACCGGCCCGCGCGAGGTGGACGGCAAGCCAGTCGAGGGCACCTGGCGGGCCCACCAGGTGCCGCTGTCGGCGGTCCGGGAGAACCCGGCGCACCTGGCCATGCTGGAGGAGTGGATGCGCTCGTACCGGCCGGAGGAGTTGTTCGGCTCCGGCGGGAAGCCGGTCGAGGAGGTGCTGGCGACGGTGCCGCGGGGGCCGCTGCGGATGAGCGCCAACCCGCACGCCAACGGCGGCGAGCTGCTTCAGCCGCTGCGGCTGCCGGACTTCCGCAGGCACGCCGTCGAGGTCAAGTCACCGGCCGCCCGGCTGACCGAGCCGACGCGGGTGCTCGGCGCCTTCCTGCGGGACGTGATCGCCGGGAACCCGCGCAACTTCCGGCTGATGGGCCCCGACGAGACCGCCTCCAACCGGCTGCAGGACGTGTTCGAGGTCACCGACCGGGCGTGGGAGGCCGAGCTGCTGCCCACGGACGAGAACCTGGCCCCCGGCGGCCGGGTGATGGAGGTGCTGAGCGAGCACCTGTGCCAGGGCTGGCTGGAGGGCTACCTGCTGACCGGCCGGCACGGGCTGTTCAACTGCTACGAGGCGTTCATCCACATCGTGGACGCCATGTTCAACCAGCACGCCAAGTGGCTGGAGTCGTCGCAGAAGATCTCGTGGCGGCGGCCGGTGGCGTCGCTGACGTACCTGCTGTCGTCGCACGTGTGGCGGCAGGACCACAACGGCTTCAGCCACCAGGACCCGGGCTTCCTGGACGTGGTCGTCAACAAGAAGGCGTCGGTGGTGCGGGTCTACCTGCCGCCGGACGCCAACACCCTGCTGTCGGTGGCCGACCACTGCCTGCGCTCGCGCGACTACGTCAACGTGATCGTGGCGGGCAAGCAGCCGGTGCTGGACCTGTTCACCATGGAAGAGGCGATCGCGCACAACACGCGCGGCCTGGGCATCCTGCCGTGGGCCTCCACCGACCAGGGCAGCGAGCCGGACGTGGTGCTGGGCTGCGCGGGCGACGTGCCGACGCAGGAGACGCTGGCCGCGGCGGCGCTGCTGCGCGAGCACCTGCCCGAGCTGAAGGTGCGCGTCGTGAACGTGGTGGACCTGATGCGGCTGCAACCGCGGTCGGAGCATCCGCACGGCATGCCGGACGCCGAGTTCGACACGCTGTTCACCGTGGACCGGCCGATCATCTTCAACTTCCACGGCTATCCCTCGCTCATCCACCAGCTCGCCTACCGCCGGCGCGGCCACGCCAACCTGCACGTGCGCGGCTACAAGGAGGAGGGCACCACGACCACGCCGTTCGACATGGCCATGCTCAACGACATCGACCGCTACCACCTGGTCATCGACGTCATCGACCGGGTGCCGGGGCTCGGTTCCAAGGCGGCGCACCTGCGGCAGCGGATGAGCGACGCGCGGCTGCGGGCCCGCGCGTACACCAGGGAGCACGGCGAGGACCCGGCGGAGATCAGGTCGTGGACATGGCCGGCCGAATTCTCGTCCTGAACACCGGCTCCTCCTCGATCAAGTACGAGCTGGTGGACCTGGGCACCGGCGGGCGTCCGGCGCGCGGGCTGGTGGAGCGCATCGGCGAGGAGCGCGGGCGGCTGACTCACCAGACGGGCGGCGGGCCGCCGTACGTGCGGGAGGAGCGCTTCCCGGGGCACGCCGAGGGGCTGGAGGCCATGCTGAAGGCGTTCGCGGAGGCCGGGCCCGAGCTGGATCCGGACGCGGTCGGACACCGGGTCGTGCACGGCGGCACCCGCTTCACCGGCCCGGCGCTCGTCGACGACGACGTGATCGCCGCGATCGAGGACCTGGCGCCGCTCGCGCCGCTGCACAACCCGGTGAACCTGGCCGGGATCCGGGTGGCGCGGGCGGCCTTCCCCGGGGTGCCGCAGGTGGCGGTGTTCGACACGGCGTTCCAGCTCACGTTGCCGCCGCAGGCGTACACGTACGCGGTGCCGCGGGACTGGCGGGAGCTCGGCGTGCGCCGCTACGGCTTCCACGGCACCTCCTGCGCCTACGTCTCCCGCCGCGCCGCCGCCTTCCTCGGCCGCGACCTCGACGGCCTCGACCTCGTCGTGCTGCACCTGGGCAACGGCGCCAGCGCGACGGCGATGTCCGGCGGGCGCAGCGTGGACACCTCCATGGGGCTGACCCCGCTGGAGGGGCTGGTGATGGGCACCCGTTCCGGCGACGTGGACCCCGCGATCGCCGGCTACCTGGCACGGGTGCGCGGCATGGGCGGCGAGGAGGTGGAACGCGCGCTCAGCCACGAGGGCGGCCTGCGCGCCCTGGCCGGGACGCTCGACATGCGCGAGGTACGGGCCCGCGACGACGAGGAGGCCCGGCTGGCCCTGGAGGTCTACACCCGGCGCATCCGCAAGTACGTCGGCGCCTACTACGCGCTGCTCGGCCGCCTGGACGCGATCGTGTTCACCGGCGGGGTCGGCGAGCACGACGCGGCCACCCGCGCGGAGTCCCTGGCCGGGCTCGACCGGCTCGGCATCACCGTGGACCCGGAGCTGAACGCGGCGGGCCCGGACGGGGAGCGGGCGGTGTCACCGCCGGGCGCGGAGGTGGCGGTGCTGGTCATCCCCACCGACGAGGAATGGGAGATCGCCCGCCAGGCCCTGGAGGTCCTCCCCCGCTCGTGAACCTCGTGCGGTCAGGGCCGGTGGGGGACGGCGGGGACCCAGAAGTCCACCGTGGTCCCGCAGCCGGGGCGGCCGCTCAGGCTCCACCAGCCGCCCGCGATCTCGGCCCGCTCGCGCATCTCGACCAGCCCGAAGTGCCGCAGCGGCCCCTCCGCGGGCGGCGGCGGCCCGGCGTCGTCGTCGGCTACCCGTACGTGCACGCCGCGGTCGAGCGAGACCAGCGAGAGCCGGATCGAGGTGGCGCGGGCGTGCTTGCGCACGTTCGTGATCGCCTCCTGGCAGATCCGGAAGATGGTGACGGCGGCCTCGGGCGGCGGGTCGGCGTCGAGGCGATGGGTGATCTCGAACGTCAGCCCGGTGCCGGCCGTCACCTGCCGCAGGTAACCGGCCAGGCCCTCGACCAGGCCCTCCTGGTCGAGGGCCGGCGGGCGCAGCTCGAACGTCAGGTCGCGCAGGCGGGCGACGGCGGCCTCGACCGCCTCGCCGACGCCCCGGAGCTCGGCGGCCTGCTCGCGGCCGAGGCCGCCCTCCATCGCGCGCAGGCGCATGCCGACGGCGACCATGGTCTGGATCGTGTCGTCGTGCACGTCGTAGGCGATGCGCCGGCGTTCCATCTCCTGGGCCCGCACCAGGTGGGCCAGCAGCATGCCGCGCTCGTCGAGGGCGCGGGCCACGTTGCGGCGCTCGGTGAGGTCGCGGGTGACCTTGCCGAACCCGCGCAGCTCGCCTCGGTCGTCGTAGAGGGCCGTGATGACCACGCTGGCCCAGAACCTGGTGCCGTCCTTGCGGACGCGCCAGCCCTCCTCCTCCCACCGGCCGTCGGCGACGGCGACCTCCAGCTCCATGGCGGGCTTGCCGGCCGCGACGTCCTCGGGCGGGTAGAAGACCGAGAAGTGGGTGCCGAGGATCTCCTCGGCGCGGTAGCCCTTGATGCGTTCGGCGCCGGCGTTCCAGCTCACGATCCGGCCCTGGTCGTCGAGCATGAAGATGGCGTAGTCGACGACGTTCTGGACCAGCAGGCGGAAGCGCTCCTCGCTGTCGCGCACCGCCTGCTCGGCCAAGCGGCGCTCGGTCAGGTCGCCGGTGACCTTGCCGAACCCGCGCAGCAGGCCCCGCTCGTCGCGGAGGGCGGTGATGACCACGCGGGCCCAGAATCTGGCGCCGTCCTTGCGGATCCGCCAGCCCTCGTCGGCCACCCGGCCGGCGGCCGCCGCCCGGCCCAGCAGTTGCTCGGGCCGGCCGGCCGCGACGTCCTCGGGCGGGTGGAACACGGAGAAGTGCCTGCCGATGATCTCCTCGGCCCGGTAGCCCTTGATGCGTTCGGCGCCGGCGTTCCAGCTGGTCACGTGGCCGGAGGAGTCGAGAAGGCAGATCGAGTAGTCGACGACGCTTCGGACGAGCAGCTGAATGTCGTCTGACTGCCTGTCTTGACCGGGCATACTGCAGCTTCGCACGGTCCGGCGGAAGACCGGAACCCGGTCAGGCCCGGGAGTGCTCCTGGGCGGGCGCGCCGACGTGCTGCGCCATCTCGCACCACACCACCTTGCCGCCGTCCTCGCCGTCGTCGCCGTCCTCGTCGCGGGAGAAGCCCCAGCCGGTGGACAGCAGCTCGATGACGCGCAGACCCCAGCCGTTGTCCGGTCCGGGCTCGCGCGGCTCGGGCAGGCCGGCGCCGGAGTCGCGCACCTCGATCCGCACGTGGGAGGAGGTGCAGCGGATGCGTAAGGCGGGCGGGCCGTCGCCGTGGACGAGCGCGTTGGTCACCAGCTCGGAGACGACGAGCAGGACGTCCTCGCGACGTCCGCGGTAGCCGCACTCGGCCAGCGCCTCGCGTGCTCTCTGACGCGCCGCGGTGATGCTGCCCATTTCCTCCGGCAGCCGGGTGTCCACCTGGTACGGCGCAGCGAAACTGCCCATCCTCCAACTGTCGGGCAGTACAGGGTCGATCACGAGACGCAGTGGAACCAGCGCGTCCGGTGCGGATGCGGGACGCGTACTGGTGCATCTGCGTCAGTCGAGCAGCCCTTCCCTGCGCGCGACGGCCACGGCCTCCAGCTTGGACCGGGCCCCGAGCTTCTCCAGGACATGCTGGACGTGGTTGCGCGCGGTGTTGCGGGCCACGCCGAGCCGCGCGCCGATCTCGATCGTGCTCGCCCCTTCGGCCAGCAGCCGCAGCGTCTCGCGCTCGCGCGCGGTCAGCGCCGCGCCGGGGCTGCGCACCCGGCCGGTCAGCCGGTCGAGCACGCCGGGCAGCAGGCCGGGCGCGAACACCACACCGCCGGCGGCCACCTCGCGCACCGCCGACTCCAGCTCCTCCAGCCTGGACGACTTCACCAGCAGGCCCGCGCCGCCCGCCTCCACCACCCGGGCGGCGACGGAGGCGGTGGCCTCGCCGGTCAGCACCAGCACCCGGGCCATGGGCGCGGCGGCCCGGAACCGGCCGATGGCCTCGACACCGTCGCCGTCGGGCAGCCGCCGGTCGAGCACCACGACGTCGGGCCGGCGGCGGGCGGTCTCGGCGAGGGCGGCGGCGACGGTGCCCGCCTGCGCCACGACCTCGATGCCCGGCGCCCGGCCGAGCGCCAGGCCGATGGCCTCGGCCACCATCGCGTGGTCCTCCACGAGCAGCAGCCGGATGGAGGCGGTGGTCGGCATCGCTTCGTCTCGCTTCTCCCGCGGCAACGTCCCCAGCAGTCTGCCACCCGCGTCCGGCCCCCGCCGCCCGTTCGCGCCGCCCGTTCCCCCAGGCCGGACGGGCGGAGCGACGCCGCGCGCGTTCCCCGCCGGGCGGGGGCGGGCGGGATTCGAGGAGGTCGGAGGGCCGGGAGCGTTGGTAGTGTTGTCCAGAAATATGCGCATTTTTTAGATGGGTGGGATAGGTGGAGGTTGAGCAGACAGCGTTGCCGGGCATCGGGCTTCGGCACGATTTCACCACCCGCGCCGGCCAGCGGGTAGGCATCGTCTCGCACCGCACCGGCCGCCGGGACCTGGTGATCTACGACAAGGACGACCCCGACCGCGCCTGTCAGACGGTCAAGCTGAACGACGAGGAGGCCGACGCCCTGGCCGAGCTCCTCGGCGCCCCCCGGATCGTGCAGCGGCTCAACCAGCTGCACCAGCAGGTCGAGGGCCTGGTCAGCGTCCAGCTCCCGATCCCGTCGGGCTCCCCCTACGCCGGGCGCACCATGGGCGAGGCCCGGGTCAGGACCCGTACCAGCGCCTCCATCGTCGCCGTCGTACGCGGCGGCCAGGTGTTCGCCAGCCCCGGCCCCGACTTCGTCTTCCGCGAGGGCGACGTCGTGGTCGTGGTGGGGAGCGCGGACAGCACCGCGGACGTCGCCGGCATCCTGGCTGACGGGTAGGACCGCGGGTGCACGAAACCGCGGTCATCTTTCTGGAATTCGGTGCTGTTCTTCTGGGTCTGGGGGTTCTGGGCGCGCTCGCGCTGCGCGGCGGCATCTCCCCGATCCCGCTCTATCTGATCGCCGGTCTGGCGTTCGGCACGGGCGGTGTGCTGCCGCTGGCCACCAGCGAGGAGTTCATCTCGGTCGGCGCGGAACTGGGCGTCGTCCTGCTGCTGCTGACGCTCGGTCTGGAGTACAACGCCGACGAGCTGGTCACCAGCCTCACGAGCAACGCGCGGGCCGGGATCGTCGATCTCGTGCTCAACGCCGCCCCCGGCGCGATCTGCGCGTTGCTGCTGGGCTGGGGGCCGGTCGCGGCCGTCGCCATGGCCGGCGTCACGTACGCCACCTCCTCGGGCATCACCGCCAAGGTGCTGTCCGACCTCGGGTGGATCGGTAACAGGGAGACGCCGACGGTGTTGTCCCTGCTGGTGTTCGAGGACCTGACCATGGCGGTCTACCTGCCGGTCCTCACCACGTTGCTGGCGGGCCTGAGCCTGGTCAGCGGGGCCATCTCGGTCGGCATCGCGCTGGGCACGGTGAGCGTCGTGCTCGTCGTGGCGCTGCGGTTCGGGCGCTTCATCGAGGCGTTCGTGTCGAGCCCCAACTCCGAGGTGCTGCTGCTCAAGGTGGTCGGGCTGGCGCTGCTGGTGGCCGGGCTGGCGCAGCAGCTGCAGGTGTCGGCGGCGGTCGGCGCGTTCCTGGTCGGGATCGCGCTGTCGGGGCAGCTCGCGCACGACGCGCAGGCGCTGCTCGCGCCGCTGCGGGACCTGTTCGCGGCGGTGTTCTTCGTGTTCTTCGGGTTCCAGACCGACCCGGCGAAGATCCTCCCGGTGGCGGGGCTGGCCGCGCTGCTGGCGCTGGTCAGCATGGTGACCAAGCTCCTGACGGGCGCGTACGCGGCCAGACGGGCGGGCATCGGCAAGGCCGGTCAGGCACGGGCGGGCATCGCGCTCATCCCGCGCGGTGAGTTCAACATCGTCATCGCGGGCCTGGCGGTGGGCGCCGGCGCCCATCCCGACCTCGGGGCCCTGGCGGCCGCGTACGTGCTGATCCTGGCGGCGTTCGGTCCGCTGGCGGCCAAGCTCGTCCAGCCGCTCATCACGGCCATCGCGAACAAGGCGTGATCCGCTAGTTTGTTCGCATGGCCGACCGCAAGCACGGGGTGCCCGCGCCCCCGATCGAGACGACGATCCACGCCGACGACTGGGACAGGACGGAGATCACCGGTGAGACCTTCCACCGGGTCCTGTTCCAGGGCGTCGACCTGACCGAGCTGGTCGACCAGGGGTCGTCGTTCGAGGAGTGCACGTTCAGGAACGTGCGGCTCAACGTCTCCACGCACGAGGACGCGCGGTTCCTCAACTGCCTCTTCAGCCGGTGCTCGCTGTTCGACGCCACGTTCAAGGGCTGCAAGCTGACCGGCAGCATGTTCGACGGCTGCACCTTCGGGCTGCTGAAGGTCGACGGCGGCGACTGGTCCTACACCGGGCTGCCCGGCGCCGACCTGCGCGGCAGCGCCTTCCACGGCGTCCGGCTGCGCGAGGCCGACCTGACCGGGGCCCGGCTCGCGGGGGCCGAGCTGCGCCGGGCCGACCTGTCGGGGGCCTGGCTGCACGGCGCCGACCTCACCGGGTGCGACCTGCGCGGCAGTGATCTCGGCACGCTCGACCCGCACGCGGTCACCCTCAAGAAGGCGGTCATCGACCCCTTCCAGGCCACGGTCATCGCCGAATCCCTGGGCCTGGAGGTCCGCTCCTGACCCCAGGCCGTGACCGCGGGCGGTTCGGCCGTGGGAGCGGGGTCGGGGATGATGGCGGTGTGCCGATCGCCGATCTCAACGACGCCGAGCGGGCCGTGGCCGCCGCGCTCGCGCACGGCCGCGCGGTCGACCTGCGCGCCGGCGACCCCGCCGCCGACGACCCCGCCGCCGCCGCGTCCTGGGACGCCGGGCGTACGGTCCGGGGCGAGGTGCTGGCCGGGCTGCTGCTCGGGGGGTTCGACGAGCCCGCCGCCAAGCCACGGCTGATCCTGGCGGGGGCGCGGATCACGGGCGTGCTCCAGCTGGCGTTCGCCGAGCTCGCCTTCCCCGTCACCTTCCAGGGCTGCGCCTTCGACGCCGCCCCCGACCTCTACCACGCCCGCACCCGCTTCCTCAGCTTCAGCGGCTCGCTGCTGCCCGGCCTGACCGCCTCGAACGTCCAGGTCGAGGGCAACCTGCGGCTGGCCGGCACCCGCGTCACCGGCGAGTTACGGCTGCCCGGCGGCCGGATCAGCGGCAACCTCGTGCTCAACGGCGCCCACCTGAGCCATCCGGCGGGCACGGCGCTCAACGGCGAGCACCTCGACGTGGCCGGCCACCTGCGCGCCCAGGACGGCTTCGCCTGCGACGGCACGCTCGTCCTGTCCTCCGCCCGCATCGGCGGCGCGGTCGAGCTGGACCGGGCCCGCCTGAACACGCCGGGCGGCACGGCCCTGGAGGCGTCCAACCTGATCGTCCAGGTCGGGCTGTTCGCGCGGAAGGTCGAGGCCGACGGCGAGGTCAGCGTGCGCTTCGCCCGCGTGTCCGGCCCGCTGACGCTGCGCGGCTCGCACATCCGGCGGCCGGGCGGGCTCGCGCTGCGCGCCACCGGGCTGAACGCCGAGGCGGGGCTCTTCCTGGCCGGGCTGACGACCGAGGGCCAGGTGCGCCTCAACCGCTCGGTCATCGTCGGCACCCTCGGCCTGGAGGGCGCGCGGCTGAGCGCCCCCGGCGGGCTGGTGGTCGGCGCCGACGGGATCACCGTGAACGGCTCGCTGCTGGCCTGGCGGGGGCTGCGCGCCGAGGGCGAGTTCAGCCTGCTCGACGCCACGGTCACCGGCCCGGTCCACTTCGAGGGCGCGACCCTGGTCAACCCCGGCGGGGCCGCCCTGTCGGCCAACGGCCTGTCGGTGGGCAAGGTGCTCAACCTCTGCGACGGCTTCTCCGCCCACGGCCGGATCAGGCTGACCAGCGCCCAGATCGGCAGCCGCCTGTGCCTCGACGACGCCACCCTGGCGGCGCCGGGCGAGGTGGCGCTGAAGTGCTGGCGGCTGGAGGTCCGCGAGCTGGCGCTGCGCCCGGCCGCGCCGGTCGAGGGGCTGGTGGACTTACGTTACGCGCGGATCGGCGTCCTGCGGGACGACCCCGGCGGCTGGCCGCGGGCGACGCGCATGGACGGGCTGTCGTACGAGGTGCTCGACCCCATGCTGCCGGCCGCGCGGCGGCTGCGCTGGCTGCGTACCGACGCCGACGGCTACCTGCCGGGCGCCTACGAGCAGCTGGCCTCCATGTACCGGCGGCTCGGCGGCGACGCCGACGCCCGCGAGACCCTGCTGGCCGGTCAGCGGCAGCGCCGCGCGGCCCTCCCCTGGTACGCCCGCTTCTGGGGTCACCTCCAGGACGTCACCGTCGGCTACGGCTTCCGCCCCCTGCGCGCGGCGGCCTGGCTGCTCGCGCTGCTGGCCGCAGGCACGGCCGTGTTCGGGCTCGACGTGCCGCCGCCGCTGAAGGCGGGTGAGGCGCCGCCGTTCCACGCGCTGGTCTACACCCTCGACCTGCTGCTGCCGATCATCGACCTCGGCCAGGAGAAGGCCTACAACCCGCAGGGCGGCGCGCAGTGGCTGGCCTGGGGGCTCATCATGGCCGGCTGGGTGCTGGCCACGACGATCGCCGCCGGCCTGACCCGCTCGCTGCGCCGGACCTGACCCGCGCGGTCTTCCCGGACCGGCCCACGGCGGTCGGCCGCCGTCGGCACAGCGCCCTCGGGCCGGTCAGCACAGTGCCATGGCCGTCTGCCACAGGCTGGGGAGGGCGGCCAGCACGTGGTCGCCGCGGCGGCGCCGGTCGGCGAACGTCGCGGCTCCGAGGTCGGCCAGCAGCTCCTGGAAGCCCTCCTCGTACCCGGGCGGCGCGCCGGCGGCGGCGCGTTTGTCCAGGCAGCGGGCGTATGTGGCGACCAGCCAGAAGACCGCCTCCCGGTGGAGACCGGCGTCGACCAGCTCGCGGCTGCCGTCGATGGCCACCGCCCGCGCCTCCGGCGTGATGTCGGAGGTGAAGCGGTAGGAGGGCGCCCGCAGCCCGGAAGTGGCGTCGAAGACCTTCTCCAGCGCCGCCAGGTGCCGCTCCACCCGCTCGACGGTCATCCGCGCGCAGCCCAGCAGGTCGAGCAGGTGCTCGTGCCAGTCGAGGCGGCCGTGCCCGGCCAGCAGGTCGCGCACGGCGGCGTACCGGCGGCGCACGGTCGGGTTGCGCAGCCCGGCGACCAGCAGGACGTGCGTGGTCACGCCGGTGCCGAACAACCAGGCCGCCACCTGCTCGGGGACGGGCGCGTTCTCGTCCATGGAGTTGATCCAGCCACGCACCCGGTCCATCGCCTGCGTGCAGCGGGCGATGATCCAGGGCCGCTCGGCGAAGTCGCGGGCCACCAGGCGCTGGATCTCGGCCAGCCGCCCGGTCGGGTCGGCCAGCACGCTGGGCAGGTGGAAGCTGCCGGCCAGGTGGTAGTCGCTCAGCACCTCGTGGGTGGTGCCGACGCGGGCGATGCCGGAGACCTCCAGCAGGACGCCCTCGTAGCGGAACTTGCCGATCGCGGGCGGCGGGTCGGCGACCACCATCACGTCCACGTCGGAGGTGGGGCCCAGCTCCGTGCCCGGGGCCGCCCACAGCGTGGACCCGGTCAGGAACGCCCCTTCGAACCCCGGCAGGCCGACGCCCTCGTCGAGCACCCACTGCCGCGCGAGCTGCCTGGCCCGCTCAACCAGCATCCACGTCCTCCCGGTCAGGGCCTCGGCGCGCACCCCTGATCAGGAGGAACGCGCCCAGCACGACGAGCACCGCCAGCCCGCCCCAGATCCAGCCGGGGACGCCCGTCGCGGCGGGCGGTTCCTCGACGGTCGAGGGCGCCGCTGCCGGTTGCGAAACTGATCCTTTCATGACGAACGGGATTTCGCCTTCGATCGGATGTCCGTCCGAGGACACGACACGCCAGGCGATCACGTACGAACCGGGCGCGGGCGGGCGGGGCACGTCGGCGAACACCTTGGGCCCGTCGAGCCGGGGCTTGCCGACCTCGACGGCCTTGCCCGCCGCGTCGTGCAGCACGACGAACGGGAACTGGACGTGGGCGTTGAACTCCAGCTCGATCTGCTCCAGCGTGGCGAGCTGGGCGTTCTTGGCCGGCGAGCTGCTCTTCAGCGCGTCGTGGGCGAGCGCCGCGGTGGACGGCAGCACCGCCAGGAGGGCGGCGCAGGCGAGCGAGGCCAGGCGGACGGGCCAGGAGGACTTCATGGAGACTCCGATGCGGACGGCCGGACCGGCGCCGGGGCGCCGTCCGGGCACGGACAGGCGGGAGAACGCGTCGTGAGCGGACGCGGGACTTCAGCGGAGGCGGAGCCGCCGGGGTGGTCCTCGCCGGGTGAGCGTGCGGCAGGCGATCCTGCCCGTCGGAGTGGGGACGTCGGCGTGCGCCGGGGGACGCCGCGGCGGGATCGTCACCTCGACCGGCGCGAGGAGCAGCAGGCCGATGACCGGAGGCGGCGCGGCGTACAGGCGGATCATGAGCCACAGCGCGCGCTCGCCGCGGTACAGCCACCACGCCGTCAGCGCCGCCACGGTGAGGTGGACCAGCGCCATGGCGGGCGCGGGATGGCCGTGCCCGGCGGCGGGGCCGGCGGCGGGCGCGAGGTGTTCGAAGAGCTGGTGCAGCACGAGCTGGGTGACCGTGGTGGCGGCCAGGACGGCCGCGGGGCCGCGCTCGCGCCCGTCGATCAGGACGGCGGCGGCGAGGGCGGCCAGCACCCCCAGCGCGCAGCCCCACAGCGGGACGGCCCCGCCCCCGGCCAGCAGGTGCCCCGCCGCGGACACGAAACCGCAGACCGTCGCGAACACGACGGCCCGCGACAGGCGCAGCCAGACTGACGCGGCGGTCACAGCCGCCATCCTTACACAACCGCCACACTTCCGAAGCGGCGCATTCGGCGCGCGCCACAGGGGGCAGCGGACTCTGATGGACTTCGCCCGAGGCGATGGGCCGGATCTGGAAGTCGTGGTCCGGCAGGAACTGACCGATGCGGGCTTCGGCGTCGAACCGTCCCCGATGCCGGTCGACGGCGGTCTGACCGTCTGGCTCGACCCGTCCCGGGGTGTGGTGGTCGTCTGGGGTCCGGCAGGCACTACGACGGCCGCCCGCCTGGTGAAGTACGAGACCATCCGCACCGCGGTCCTGCTCGCGCTGCGGATGGTCCTGGCCGGGGCCGGCCATGAGATCCGGGAGGATCAGGAGGGGCTGGAACTGGTGGTCACCTCCTGAGGGGCGCGCAGCGGCGCTCCGACGGCGTGCAGGTGGCGCATGGCCTGGGCCCACGACTCGACGAGCCCGCACTCGGCGTACTCGACGCCCAGCTCGCGGCAGTACTCGCGGACGACGGGCCGGGCGCGGCGCAGGTTGGCCGACGGCATGCCGGGGAACAGGTGGTGCTCGATCTGGTAGTTGAGCCCGCCGAGCGCGACGTTCATCAGCCGGCCGCCGCGCACGTTCCTGGAGGTCAGCACCTGGCGGCGGAGGAAGTCCAGGGAGTCCTCGGCGGTGAGCACCGGCATGCCCTTGTGGTTGGGGGCGAACGTGCACCCCAGGTAGACGCCGTAGCACGCCTGGTGCATGGCGAGGAAGACGAGCGCCTTGCCGGGCGGCAGCACCGCGAACACCCCGGCCAGGTAGGCCAGGTTGTGCGCGACCAGCAGCAGCCCCTCGGTACGGCCGCCCTTCACCCTGGGCAGCGCGCGGAAGCCGGCCACCTTCAGGTTCAGCCCCTCAAGGGTGAGCAGCGGGAAGAACAGGAACGCCTGCCAGCGGCCGATGAAACGGGGCAGCCCGCGGCTGACCTCGGCCTGCCGCCGCGACCAGATGAGGATGTCGGGCGCGACGTCGGGGTCGTGGTCCTCGTGGTTGGGGTTGGCGTGGTGGCGGGTGTGCTTGTCCATCCACCAGCCGTAGCTGAGCCCGACGGTCAGGTTGCCGACCAGCAGCCCGGCGATCCTGCTCCGGCGCCGCGACCGGAACACCTGGCCGTGCGCCAGGTCGTGGGCCAGCAGCGTGACCTGGGCGAAGGCGACGGCCAGCAGCGCCGCGACGCCGAGCTGCCACCAGGAGTCGCCGACCGTGGCGAACAGCGTCCACCCTCCGGCGAACAGGGCGGCCACCAGGCCGATCCTGATCACGTAGTAGGCGGGCCGCCGCTCCATCAGCCCCGCCTGGGCGATGCGGCGCGACAGGTGCGCGAAGTCGCTCCCCCGGGACGCGGCGCGAGGGGTTTCCACCACGGTCAAGGTTCTCTCCGATGCTGACGATGCCGGTCTGATCACTCATCAGCATCGCGGCGGCGGCGCTCCGGCGGACCCCCGCTGTCACCCTTCCTCGTGGTGGTGCAGGCCCTACCATCGGGGGCCGCCGCCGGGGCGGGCGGTCAGCGGTAGTAGCCCTCCAGCGGGGCGGTGGCCTCGGCGTACAGCGCCGGGCCGTCCTGGGGCACGTGCGGCCAGCCGGGGCCGGGTTTGAGGCCGGCGAGCTGCTCGTTCGACAGGGCGTACACCACGCGGCCGAGGCCGGAGCGTTCGATGGCGCCCGCGCACATGCCGCACGGCTGGCAGCTCGTGTACATGGTGGTGGCCGCCGCGGTGCCGGGGTCCAGCTCGCGGGCGGCCCAGCGGGCGAGCTTCAGCTCGGGGTGGGCGGAGATGTCGCGGTCGCCGAGGACCGTGTTGTGCTCCTCGGCCAGCACGTCGCCGCCGGGGCCGACCAGCAGCGAGCCGAAGGGGGCCTCGCCGCCCGCGCGGGCGCGGGCGGCGAGCTCGATGGCCCGGCGCAGGAAGGTCTCGTCATCGGGTGTCATGGTCGTCCTCCTTGGACGGGTCGCGGGGGTCGCGGGGGTCGCGGGGGTCGAGGTCCCAGTGGTCGGCGACGGTGGCGAGCGCGTGCCAGGCCGTCTGGGGGTGCAGCGTCTCGGCGGGGTCCCCGGCGAACGGGTCGAGCACGACGGTGTCGGCGCCGAGCAGCCGCAGCTCGTCGAGGTCGGCCAGGACCTGGTCGAGGGTGCCCTCCCCGGCGTGGCGGCGGGGGCCGGTGACCGGCTCGGCGGTCAGGCGCAGGAGGATGCGGGGGGCGAACGCGGGCGCCGGGCGTCCCAGCTCGTCCGCGGTGTCCGCCAGCCGCCCGGCGGCCTCCCGCAGCCAGGGCAGGGTGTTGCGCAGGGGGTGCCACGCCTGGCCGAGCCGTACGGCGCGGCGCAGGCCGGCCTCGCCGTTGCCGCCCACCCAGAAGGGGATCGGCCCGGCGCGGTAGTCGTCGGCGGCCGACCAGGCGGCGCGCATGGCCTGGAGGTGGTCGTCGGTCAGCCGTCCGCGCCGCTCGAACGGCACCCCGAGCGCGTCGAACTCCTGCCGCGCCCAGCCGACGCCGACGCCGAGCACCAGCCGCCCGCCGCTGAACCGGTCGAGGTTGGCCGCCATCCTGGCCATGACCAGGGGATTCCGGTACGGCACGATGAGCACCGAGGTGCCGATCCTGATCCGCGTGGTGATCCCGGCCAGCCAGGCGAGCGTGGTGAACGGCTCGTAGAAGGGGGGCGGGTACTGCTCGGCGACGTCGGGCGTGATCGCGACGTGGTCGGAGATCATCAGCAGGTCGTAGCCGAGGGACTCGGCGGTCAGCGCCCATCGTCGCAGCGTGGCGGGGTCGGTGCCGGGCCCGAAGTTCGGTACGTTCACGCCGATTCTCATGACACCGAGGCTATCCAGGCCGTCCTGCCCGGCTGAAGGCCCTGCTCACGGCGTACGGCGGGGTTCGCCGGGGATCTGCCGGTATATTCGCCGGATGGCCGAGGATCTCGACGAGACCGACTGGGCGATCCTGGTGGAGCTCCAGCGCGAGGGCCGGGTGCCCCTGACCGAGCTGGGCCGCCGGGTCAATCTCAGCGCCTCGGCGACGACCGAGCGGGTCAGGCGGCTGGAGGCGCTGGGCGTCATCGCCGGCTACCGGGCCGAGGTCGACCTGGGCAAGGTGGGGTTCGGCGTGCTGGCCGTCGTGCGCCTGAAGTACCCCGGCAGCCGGCACGAGCCGCTGCGCCGCCTGCTGGGCGAGCGTCCGGAGATCCTTGAGTGCCTGCGCACCACGGGCGAGGACTGCTACACGCTGAAGGTCGCCGCGGGCTCGATGCCGCACCTCGAACGGGTCATCGACGAGCTGGCCCGGTTCGGCGGCACCACGACCAACATCGTCTACAGCCAGACCCTGCCCTACCGGGGCCCGGCCGCGCCGCCCGCCGGACTCTGACCCGGCGGGGGCGCGGTGACCTCCTCCGGAGGCCGGAGGGGGTCAGATCGGCTGGAGCGCGGGGGTCGTGCGCGGGGCGGCCTCGTCGCCGTAGATGTGCAGGTCGGCGCGGAAGGCCCGCAGGTACGCCCGCCGGTCGTGGAAGGTGGTGGCCAGGGCGTCGCCGTAGTCGATGAGCTGGCGGTGCGCCTGGCGGCGCGGCTCGTAGCGGGCCTGGAGCAGCTTGTCGAGCAGCGGCAGGTCGCCGTCGGCCGCGGAGATGACGTCGGCCAGGATCTCGGCGTCGTACAGGGTGTAGCTCATGCCCATGCCGGTCATGGGGTGGCAGGCGAAGGCGGCCGAGCCGAGCAGCGCGGCGTTGCCCCGGTGGTACGCCCCCACCCGCAACGACGAGACCTTGATCGGCTGCCAGGCGGCGGCCTGGAGGGAGCCGAAGGCGTCGGTGCTGTCGGTGACGAAGCCCTTCAGCATGTCGGGCAGGCTGGTGGCGCCCCGGCCGAAGACCTCGTCGTCCTGCTCGGGGGGCAGGCCGACGAACACCCGGGCCTGGTCCCGGTCAAGCGGGTAGAGGTAGGCCAGCCAGCCGCCGGAGCTGAAGTAGAGCCGGTTGAGCTGGGCGACGCTGGCGCTCAGCGGCACGGTGGCCACCCGCATCAGCAGCCGGTCGTACGGCATGGCGACCTGGTCGATGTCGAGCGCCCGGCGCACGGCCGACTTGGTGCCGTCGGCGCCCACGACCACGTCGGCGCGCAGCCGGCCGCCGTCGGACAGCGTCAGCAGCTCGATGCGGTCGCCGTCGCGTTCGACGTGCTCGATGGCGGCGTCGAAGACGAACTCGACGCCCTCCATCGCGCAGCAGGCGTAGATGAGCTCGACCAGCTCGCGGTAGGGGCGGATGAGGAAGCCGCCGTCGGGGAAGCGGCACTCCCTGATCGGCTCGCCGTCGTGGTAGTAGCGGATGAGGTCGCGCCGCAGGCCGTGGCGCTCGACGAGCTCGGCCAGCCCGTGGCGGGCCAGCACCCGCAGGCCGGGGGGCTTGAGGAAGTCGGCGCCCGCGCTCGGGATCGAGGGTCCCTGCTCGATGACGACGACGCGCTGTCCGCGGCGGCGCAGCAGCAGTGCGAGGAAGCAGCCGCCGAGCCCGGCGCCGACGATGGCCACGTCGCACGATGTGGTTGCCATGACGAGAGCCCTTCTTGAGGTTGAACTAGACGTGCGTGGTTCCGTAGGTCTCCGAGCTCTCGGCGGCCCGGGGCCTCGGGATGTGATCCCTGGGGGTCGTGCGGGTCTCGGCAGGCAGCAGCGCGTCGGCCTCCGCCGCGACGGTGGCGAGGGTCATGCGCAACTCCAGCAGCAGCCGGCGCGGCACCTTGATCATGTCGTCGCCCGGGTCGGTCCGCAGCCGGGTGATCTTGGTGAGGGCGATGGCCCCGATGAACACCGAGATGGCCACGCACATGGCGAGCGCGCCGGCCAGCCCGGCCAGCGGGCCGGTGAGGATGAACGGGTGGTCGATGACGAGGGACACCACGGCGATGCCGACGGCCCCGCCGACCATCCGGGCCATGGTGGCCGCGCCCACGGCGGAGGCGTACTGGCTGGGGTGGGCGGCCAGGGTGGTGGCCACGGAGGTGCCCGGCGCCAGCGCGCCGACGCCCATGCCGACCACGACGCTGGCGATCAGGCCCCACACGGTCGGCCCGGACTGGGTCAGCACGAGCACGCACGCGCCGCCGCAGAGCAGCGAGCCGGCGTAGATGAGGCCGTACGCGCCGATGTGCTTGAGCAGCTTGCCGGCCAGGTAGCTGGTCACGACGACGGCCACCGAGGTGGGCGTCAGCCACATGGCCACCTCCAGCATCGGGTAGCCCAGGTGCAGCAGGTACAGCGGCTGCACGGTGAGCAGCCCGTACGACAGGGCGCCGAAGAACCAGGTGGCCAGCCAGCCCCAGACGAACTTGCGCTGCCGCCACAGCGCCAGGTCGATGGCGGGCAGGCGGTGGTGCCTGGCCTGGGCCAGCGCGCCGCCGAGCAGCGCGAGGGCCGCGACGGCCAGCCACACGACGTCCAGGCCCCAGGCCATGGCCTTGGAGATGGCCAGCACGATCACCGCGATCCCGGCGGCCAGCAGCCACGCGCCGAGCACGTCCGGCACGCCCTTGGCCGTGGTGCGCCTGCCGGACGGCAGAGCGGCGCAGGCGATCAGCAGCGCGATGCCGATGACGACGTCGGGCACGAACAGGGCGCGCCAGTCGACGGTGGCGGCCAGCCAGCCGCCGCCGGCCTGCATGAGCAGGCAGCCGAGCCCGGAGGCCGAGCTCCACAGGGCGATCGCGCCCCGGCGCTGCGACTCGGGCAGTTCGCCGAGCAGCAGCCCCAGGCTGGCCGGGATCATCGCCGCCGCGCCCGCGCCCTGCACCGCCCGCGCGGCCAGCACGAACGACCAGGACGACGCAGCCACGGTGGCGACCCCGCCGGCCACGAACACCACCAGCCCGAACGCCAGCACCCGGCGGCGGCCGAACAGGTCGGCCCAGCGCCCGGCCGTGGCCAGCAGCGCGGCGATCGGGATGAAGGCGGCGCTGGTCAGCCAGACCAGGTCGCCGAGCGGCATGCCGGCGCCCGCGGGGGTGTAACGCAGCACGCCGACGGCCAGGGTGGTGGCCGTGGTGTCGGCCATCACGGTCAGCATCACGCCCGCGCCGACCAGCCGCAGCATGACGGCGTGACGGCGGGTCACGCCGGTTCCTCTGACGGCCACTGGTGTCTCACGCACTCGGTCCTCCTCACAGGAAAGCCTCGGGTTCCACGCCGGCCGGCACACTCCGGTGGTGCGACCGGCGTGGTGGTGGTTCGGGTCAGGCGCCGTAACGGCCGGGGGAGATCAGGCCGTCCGGGTCGAGAGCGGTCTTGAGCCGGTGGAGCATGCCGAGGCCGGCGGTGCTGGTCTCGGACCAGACGTCGGCGGCGGCGTGGTCGATGTCGGAGCGGTATATGGCGCAGCCGTTGCCGCGCAGCAGGTTGCCCGCTTCGTTGCGGAGCTGGTGGGCGCGGTGGGCGGCGTCGGGGTCGGCGCCGTCGAAGAAGATCTGGATGACGGCGTTGGCCATGTGCGGGCTGACCAGGTTCCACTCCACCATCAGGCCGCTGCCGTAGGTGTCGACCGCGGACTGGAGGGCGTCCATGATGCGCTCGGTCCTGGCGGCGTGCAGCGGCATCAGCGGCAGCAGCACGAGGAAGCCCATGCGGCCGGCGTCGATCTGCTCGCACGACGTGACGCCGAGCGCGTTGCGCACGCCCTGGCAGGTCGGGATGCCCTGGGCGGTGAGCGCCCTGGTGTAGAGCGGGTCGTCGGGGCCGACCGCGGCGGCGTCGAGCACGCGCAGCGTCTCGCCGCCCTCGACCTCGATGAGCGCCTTGCGCAGCATCTCCTCGGCCAGCTCGACGGCGGCGTCGGTGCCGAGCAGCGGCCCGAGGACGGTGAACTTGCCGGTGTCCACGCCCGCCGGCAGCAGCCAGCCGTTGTCGCGGGCGGGCGCGAGGGCGAGCTCGCGGATCCGCATGAGCCCGTCGGCGGGGTTGCCGCGGCGCAGGAACCCGGCCATCGCGCCGATCGCGGCGCCGATCTGGTCGCGCCGGATGCGCGCGTGCACGAGCCCGATCGTCTCCGGACGCGGTACCAGCGCGACGGCCATGGCGGTGACGACGCCCAGGTTGTGCTGGACGAACGCGGCCGTCAGGTCGGGCCCGGCCACCCGGCCGTGGTAGACGCCGGTGGGGTCGAGCCCGCCGGTGGTGATCACGCTGCCGTCGGCCAGCACGACCTCCAGGCCGGCCATGTCGTGGACCCGGGAGCGGAAGCAGCCGTCGCCGCGTTCGAGGGCGTTGCCGATGACGGAGGTGTCGGCGCAGGAGGCCGTCACGTTGAGCATCCAGGGGGTGTCCCGCAGCGCCTCGGCGAGCTGGGCCTGGGTCACACCGGGCTCGATGACGGCGTGGCCGGTCTCCAGGTCGAGGCCGCGGATGCGGTTCATCTGGCTGAGGTCGACGACGACGTTGTCCTCGGTGACCGGCAGCGCGGAGCCCATGCCCCAGTTCCTGCCGGTGCTGACCGGGTAGAGGCGGCTCTTGCTCACCATGGCCCGGCGGACGAGGGCGCGTACCTCGTCCAGGGTGTGCGGGGTCTCGGTGCCCGCCAGCGAACGCGGTCGGTGGGCGCCCACGTCACGCGGCCGCAGTTCCACTCGCGATAGTCCCTGCATGGCTCTCCTCGGGGGATGCGATATCACGTCAGGCGGTGTGCTGGAGGAGGTCGTCGATGGAGCCGATGGCCTGGGTGGACATCTCCCTGATCTCACGCAGCCGCTGCTCGGTGAACGCCTCGAAGGGCGCCGGCGGGACGGCCGTGGGGGCGGGGAAGTCGAGTGAGCCGCGCGGCGCGGCCTGCACGGGCACCTCGTGCGGGCCGTAGGGGTGGCGGCGGGCGCGGGTGCGTTCGGTGTCGGATGACTCGTGCCGGACGAGCGCGGGCAGATGCGGTGGGGTTCGCATGACGGGAGCTCTCCTACAGGGTTCGTACGGGTTGTGCGTGCTGCCGCCCGCCGTGGAGCGGCACCTGGGTCGTCACGTGCCCTCCTGGTGGCCGGAGCGGGGGATGACGGCCGTGGGGGTCGCCCTCGGCACGCCGTGGTTGATGACGCTCGCGGCGATCCGGCGCTCGGTCAGCCCCATGTGCGGACGGGGCACGCCGGCCGGCCGTACGGTGGCCGTGCCGCGGATGATCGAGCTGGCGTGCACCCACCGGCGGGTCTCGGCCAGCACCTCGCGCTGTGCCCTGGGCAGGTCGCCGTGGGCTGAGTAGTGCTCGCAGACGGCCCACGCGAGGGCGCGGGCCATGATCAGGTGTTCTTCGCAGGCCGTGGCCACCTTCGACTCCAGCCCGACCACCTGGGCCAGGAGGAGTTGCAGGTGGGCCAGGCCCGAGCTGCGGTCGAACCCGTCGAGCTCGGCCAGCCGGGCCGGCCAGCGCAGCCGCCGCTCGACGGCGGCGCGGGTGGCGGCGGCGACCTCGGCCGCGGTGCGGCCCCGCGGGTCCTCGCCCTCCAGTTGCACGGCCCGCTGCGCGGTGTGCTCGAAGTCGCCCAGCCGCTTCAGGCCGCTCTGCAGCAGCCGGATGCGGTTGTGCAGGCAGGCGGCGCTCCAGCCGAGCACCAGCAGCCGGTCGCTGTCGGCCTCGCAGTGCCAGCCGACGAGGCTGACCTCGCGGGCCATGCGGTGGTGCAGCACCCATGACTCGCGCGGGTCGACGTGGACGGGGGCGTCGATCCACACCTGCAGGCCGCCGGGCGGCAGCTCGCCGACGCCGACCTCGACCCCTTCGGGGGCCACCCTGGCGCAGATGCGCTGGACGACCTTCTGCTGCGCCGCCGTCTCCGGCGCCACCGGCGCCGGGTCCGCCTCCCAGACCGGCGGCACGCGCTCGGGGGCGACTCGCGCCCTGGGCTCGATGCTCATCTGAGGCCACCTCCAGACCCGAGGGTCCCTGCTACGTAAATTGCCACTTAATCCTGCAGCTCCGATCCTCGGCTCACGCCCCGTCGCTGTCAACTGACACTTAACGAATACCTATGGGAACCGCTGTTGGCAACCCTGGGACGCAGGTGAACGAAGGGACGCGAGCAAATGAACAGGGGCTGAAGGGGGCAGAGATAAGGCAGAGCCCTCGCCCGTCGCGAGGCGGCCGCGCACGAGCGGCGACGACAGAGAGGAGTGCCCGGTGGCGATGCCCAGAGCCGCGCTGGCGGCGGTGTTCCTGGCCGCCGGCCTGCCCGCGGTCCACGGGGTGGCGCACGCCCCGGAGACGTTCTGCCGCCTGCCGGAGTTCACCGGCAAGTCGGTTCCGGAGGGGCCTTACCTGACCGACACTGATGTCTCACCGCGCTGGATTTATCCGTATCCGACGCCGGCCGAGCGCGAGCCGTCGTCGGAGCAGCGGCTCGACTTCGCCGGGTTCCCGAGCGTGGCGGCCCTCGACACGGTGGGCCGGGGCGGCGCGCCGGTGCGCAAGCTCCTCGTCACCTACGCCACGAACGTGGACAAGGTCGTCACCCTCTCCAGCGAGTCGGCGACCTCCGAGGACGGCGGCGTCACGTTCGGCGCGAGCAACCGGACCCCGCTGCGGGAGGCGCCGATCGAGCTGCGCGACGGCACGCTGCTCGCCCTGGAGTACTACCTGCGGCGCTCCGGGCCGGGCACCGCCAAGCTCGGCGTGCTCTCCTCCCGCTCGCCCGACAGCGAGAGCTGGGTGCGCTGGGAGGCGACGGTCTCCTCGCCGGACGCCGAGGCCGCCGGCGGCGCCGCGCACGGCCTGCCGATCCAGCTCGCCGACGGCACGATCCTGTTCACGGCCTACATCCGCCAGGGCGAGTCCGAGACCTACCAGCCGGAGGTGTTCGCCAGCGACGACGGCGGCCGCACGTTCGCCCGGCGCGGCGTGATCGCCCCTCCCCAGGCGCCCTTCGTCTACAACGAGACCGCCCTCGCCCAGACGCTCGACGGCTCCCTGCTGGCGGTGCTGCGCAGGGACGGCGAGCCCCCCTCCACGCTGCACCAGAGCCGCTCGTCCGACGGCGGCCGCACCTGGTCGCCGGTCCGGCCGCTGCGCATCGACGGCCAGGACTGCCTGGTGCGCGGCGTGGCGCCGCGGCTGCTGCTCATGCCCGACGGCGTGCTCGTGCTCAGCGCCGGGCGTCCGCACAACTGGCTGGCGGTCGCCCCCGACGGGATCGGCGAGGAGTGGCGGCAGCAGACGGTGACGTACCGCAACAGCGACGGCGTGCGGGACGTGCACGGCTCCTCCGGCTACACCGCCGTGGCCGCGATCGGCCCGCACCGGCTGATCCAGGTGTTCGACAACTGCAAGCTCCCCGGTGTGAGCCCCGACGGGCTGCTCAACGAGTCGGCCTGCCCGGCTCACGGCAAGTTCGAGAACGGCGGCTGGTACGCCATCAAGCGCCGCCTGTTCACCGTCACCGCCCCCGGCCCCGACCTGATCGACCTGGCGGGCCTGTACCACCGGGGCTCGCTCACGGTGGACACCGACATGCGCTGGACCGCCGCCGGCCGCCGGCGCACCGGCCCGGTGGGCGCCTTCGACGGCAGCACCGACTACTGGTCCAGCGCCGTCGCCGCCGGCCCCGGCCGGTACGTCCTGCACCTCGACCGCCCGTACGCGATCAACCGCGTCGGCATCAGCCTGCGCCCCGGGCACGCGGCCGGCGCCCGCGTGTACGTCTCCGCCGACGGCCGCACCTGGGGCGAGCCCGTCGTCACCATCGAGGACCGGACCGACTACGCCATGCGCTACCACACGGTGGCCCGCACCGGCGCGCACGTCATGATCGTCACCGAGCCGACCGACGACTGCGACGCCGAGATCGGCGACTCCTGCAGCATGCTGAACGAACTCGAACTCTACGGACGGTGACACCGGGCGGGAATTTCGCATTATCAGGCGGGCCGAAAAAGCGCCGCCCCCGGGAAATGTGACGCCGGATCCCGTGAAAGGGACCGGCCGTTTATCGTGGCCGGAATTTCCCTGTCGGACGGCTCGGTACTGTGACTTGCGTTCCTCTCTGCCCGCCTTCCGGCCCGCCACGGTGACGAATGGTGACGCACGGCCGGACCGATGCTCCGGAGAGCCGAGACATTGCCGCCCTACTCCCCCGGCGCCGAGGCGCCGCCGTGCGCCTGATCCCCTCCCGTCCCTTCGACAGCGCCGCCGTGTGCGGCGTGGCGGGCACCGTCATGCTGCTGTGCGCCGCCGAGGCGGCCGGCCGTCTCGGGCTGGTCTCCCAGCTGGAGCTGCCGCTCGTCTCGGCGGTGCTGGTCACCGCCGCCGGGCTCGCCGCCGACCCCGCCTTCCTGGCCGACGTGCTGGCCACGTGCGGCGCGTGGGCGCTCGGCCTGCTGACCGCCGTGGCGGTGGCCGTGCCCGCCGGGCTGCTGCTGGGCAGCGTGCCGCCGGTCGAGCGGGCCCTGCGTCCCGTGCTGGAGTTCCTGCGGCCCATCCCCTCGGTGGCGCTCATCCCCCTGGCCGCGTTCGTCTTCACCGGCCGGCTGGAGACGGAGGTCGCGATGATCGTGTACGCCGCCACCTGGCCCGTCCTGCTCAACACCATGTACGGCCTGCGCGAGGTCGACCCGCTGGCCAAGGAGACGATGCGGGCCTTCGGGTTCGGCCCGCCGGCCGTGCTGTGGCGGGTCAGCCTGCCGAGCGCGGCCCCGTTCGTGGCGACCGGCGTACGGGTGGCCGCGGCCATCGCCCTGATCCTGGCCGTCAGCACCGAGCTGCTGGCCGGGACGAGCGGCATCGGGCACTTCATCATCGTGGCCGAGAGCAGCCCGGACGGGCTGCGGCTGACCATCGCCGCCACCCTGTGGGCCGGCGCGCTCGGCCTGCTCACCAACACGCTGCTCGCCCACGCCTCCCGGCGGCTGCTGCGCTGGCACACGGCCCTGACGGGAGCGGCCCGGTGATCAGGTCCCTGGCACGGCTGTGGGCCGTCCCGGTCGTCGTGGCCCTCTGGGAGCTGGCCACCAGGGCGGCGGGCAACCCCTACTTCCCGCCGCCGTCCACGATCGCGCTGCGCCTGGGCGACCTGTGGATCAGCCGGGCGGCCCTGGACGACCTCTCCCGCAGCCTGGGCCGGCTGCTGACCGGGTGGGTGGTGGCCGGCGTCGCGGGTGTGGCGGCCGGGGTCGCCATGGGCCGTTCGCCGTTGCTGGCCAGGTTCGTGGACCCGGCCGTGCAGTTCTGCCGGGCGCTGCCGCCGCCGGCGCTGCTGCCGGTGTTCCTGGCGCTGTTCTCGACCGGCACGCTCATGCAGGTCGCGACCATCGCGTGCGGCATCGTCTGGCCGGTGCTGATCAACGCCGCCGACGGCGCCCGCAACGTCGACCGGCTGCACCTGGACACCGCGCGGGTCTTCAGGCTGTCGGCCGGTCAGCGCCTGCTGCGGGTCGTGCTGCCGTCGGCGGCCCCGAAGATCCTGGCCGGGTTGCGGCTCAGCCTGTCGCTCGCGCTGATCCTCATGGTCATCGCCGAGTTCTTCGCCACCGACGGCGTCGGTTTCCGATTGCGCGCGGCGCAGCGTTCCTTCGACCTGCCGGGCATGTGGGCCGCCGTCACCGTGCTCGGCGTTCTCGGATATCTGCTGAATCAGGTGTTCCTGATGGTCGAACGCCGGATGGTGGCGAATTATGGCGCGTCCGAATAAAGCCGCCCGGGAATGAAGGCGATTACTCGGCGGCTGTTCCTCTCGCGTTTCCCCGGCACGCTTTCGTTCACGAACCCACTCCTTGGAGCGTTCATGCGTCTGTTACTCGCGGCGGTCGCCCTCGCCCTCGCCATGACCGGGTGCGGCGGGGCGGACCCCCGGCCGTCGTCCGGCGGGCCGGAGAAACCCGTGCTCAACCTCGGCATGCTGGCCCTTCCCGAGGTCGCCCCCATACAGATCGCCATCGACAAGGGCTACTTCGCGGCGGAGGGCCTGACCGTCAAGCCCGTCGTGATCCAGGGCGGGGCCGCCGCGATGCCCGACCTGATCAGCGGCAAGCTGGACGTCCTGCACAGCAACTACGTCTCGGCGATGTTGGCCGCCTCGCGCGGCGTGGGCCGGTTGAAGGTCGTCGGCGAGGCGTACGTGGCCAAGCCCGGCAACTTCGTCCTCATGACGAGCAAGGACTCGCCCGTCACGGAACTGGCCGACCTCAAGGGCAGGAAGGTGGGCGTCAACACCCTCGGCAACGTCGCCACCCTGGCCGTGAGCGCGCTGCTCAAGCCCGCCGGCGTGACACCCGCCGACATCACCTTCGTCGAACGGCCGTTCCCGCAGATGGCCGGCGCCCTGGCCAACGGGGACGTGGACGCGGCCGTCCTGCCCGAGCCGTTCTGGCAGACCGCGGCCGCCACGAACGGCGCCCGCTCCCTGTCGGACCTGTTCACCGGGGCGACCGCCGACTTCCCGATGGCGGGCTACCTGACCACCGAGGGCTTCGCGGCCGACAATCCGCGCACGGTGGCCGCCTTCCAGCGCGGCCTGCGCAAGGCGGTGGACCTGGCGATCGCCGACCCGGCCCAGGCCAAGGCCGCGCTGCTGAAGTACACCAAGATCGACAAGGCCACGGCCGACCGGATGGCGCTGGGCGGCTACTCCACCGCCGTCGACAAGGCCCGGCTGCAGCGCGTGGCCGACCTCATGCTCCAGTTCAAGGGCAGCGGCTACCTGGAGGCGCCGTTCGACGTCTCCGCCCTGCTCCTGCCCGGAGGCTCCTCATGACGGGGTTCGCGGCGGGGCGTCCGAGGCGGGTGGTCATCGCCGGAGCGGGCATCGCCGGGCTCACCGCGGCCCTGTCCCTGCACGCCGCGGGCATCACCGACGTGACCGTGCGCGAGGCGGTCAAGGACGTCCGCCCGCTCGGCGTGGGCATCAACCTGCTGCCGCACGCCGTGCGCGAGCTCGTCGAACTGGGCCTGGGCGAGCGCCTGGCCCGCATCGGCGTCGAGACGGCCGACCTGACCTTCGTCACCCGGCGCGGGCAGCGCATCTGGTCCGAGCCGCGCGGCCGGGCCGCGGGCCACGCCTGGCCGCAGTACTCGATCCACCGCGGCCGATTACAGCTCATGCTCCTGGACGCCGTACGCGAGCGCCTGGGCCCGGACGCCGTGCTGACCGGCTCCCCCGTCACCGGGCTCGACCACGACGGCGACCTGCTCGTCGGCGCCGACGGCATCCGCTCCGCCGTCAGGGCCGCGCTGTTCCCCGGCGAGGGCGACCCGCTCTGGGGCGGTCACGTGCTGTGGCGCGGCACGTCCCGCGCCCGGCCGTTCCTGACCGGCCGATCCATGATCATGGCGGGGGACGGCACGCAGAAGATCGTCATCTATCCGATCGCGCCGCCGGACCCCGACGGCACCCAGCTCATCAACTGGGCCATCCAGCACCGGGCCCCCGAGACCACGCCCCGGGGCGACTGGAACCGCGAGGTCGAGATCGCCAAGTTCCTCCACCACGTGGCGGACGTGCGCTCCGACGCCCTCGACATCCCCGCCCTCATCGCCTCGGCCGACCAGGCGTACGAGTACCCGCTCGTGGACCGGGACCCGCTGCCGCGCTGGTCGTCGGGGACGGTGACGCTGATGGGCGACGCCGCGCACCCGATGTACCCGACCGGGTCCAACGGCGGCACGCAGGCCGTCATCGACGCCCGCGTGCTGGCCTACGCCCTGGCCACCGGTCAGGGGCTGGAGTTCTACGAGAGCCGGCGGCGGCCGGTCACGAACCAGATCGTGCTGGCCAACCGGGAGGACGGGCCCGAGGTCGTCCTGAAGCTGGTGCACGAACGCGCCCCGGACGGGTTCGCCGACATCGAGGAGGTCGTCCCCCGGGACACGCTGGAGAAGATCTCGCTGCACTACCAGCAGCTCGCAGGCTTCGAGCCCGCCGTCCTGAACGCCCGCCCGAGCTGGTCGGTCCCCCCGGACACCGGCCGGGGCTGAGCGGGGCCGGCGGCGGGCGCGTGGTGGGCATGTGGTGGACCTGGTGGGCGTGGTGAGGCGGGGGCGCGTGGGCGCCCCCGCACGGGACCCGGAAGGGCCTCCTACCGCTTCGGCGGGAGGTCGTCCCCGCGGTTGCGGGTGTGCTCGCGCGCGTTGCCGTCCTCGTCGACCTCCAGGCGTTCCCTCCTGACCTGGCCCTCGACGGTCTCCTCGTGCTGGACGGTCTCCTTGTGCACGCGGATGTGCTCGACCGGCCTGGTCTCCTTGCCGATCACCGGCCGCTCCTCGTGCAGGGTGATCTGCTGCTCGTCCTCGCCGATCTCGTACGTGCCGGGCTGGCCGTCCCTGATGGGCTCGCGCTCGATCACGACCTCCTCGTGCGAGAGCGGCACCCTTTCCTGGACGTTCTCCGTCTCGACGTACTTGCGCAGCCGGACGTGCCCGGTCTCGCGGCTCTCCTTGCCGACGCGCAGCCGTTCCTCGGACGTGGTCATGTCGATGTCGCGGTCGCCCACGTCCCGGCCGCGCAGCTTGCCCGGCTGTCCGGTCGGGACCGCCTGGCCCGTCTGTCCGGTCATGCCGGTGCGCCCGCCGCGCTCCTCGGCCGTCCGCGACTCCCCCATGGGCCGCTGGGCCTGCCGCTCCCCCGCGGCGGGCGAGCGCTGGGACGGGATGGTGGACGGCTGCATCCCGTAGTACCGGTAGAGCTCGGCCTCCTCCTCCAGGGAGAGGCGGCCGTCCACGTCGATGTTGGGCGCGCCCTTGATCATCTCCTTGTCGAAGGGGACCCTGATCTCGTCCCCGGCGCGGCGGGCGTTGGCCAGCGGCACGAAGGTCTGCCTCATGCCGAAGAACCCCGTGCGAACCGTGACCCACTCCGGCTCGCCGGTGCGGTCACTGAGGTAGACCTGGCCCACCTTGCCGATCGAATGTCCGTCCGACCCGATCACATGGCACTCGAGCAGGCTTCGGATCTCTGTTTGCATAGCCACGACGATCCCCCCGATTGTTCGTCCTGGTTCAAACAGGACAAATACCCCAGAATGTCGCATATGCACACATGGGTCGGCCAGTCTTTGCCATAAACGGTCTAGGGCGAAGGCACGCCGCGGCCCTGCCGGGAGCCCTCGTAGGCGGCCCGCCGCAGCCGGGCCGTCCATCCGGCCGGACGCAGGCAGGGATGGCTGTTGAGCACCGGGTCGAACGTCAGGTCCTCGCCGGGCAGCGCGGTGTGCAGGCGCAGGCGGGCGAGGTAGCGGCCACCGGCCCACAGATGGAACAGCAGCGGGCCGCGGGCCAGCGCGCCGGGCAGCAGCGCGGGGTCGGCGGGCACGCGCTCACCCTCGGGGCGGGCGACCAGCCGGTACCGTCCGGTTCCGTACACGTAGGGCGTCAGGGTGGAGTACGGTCCCGACGTGAAGGTGCGGCGCGGCACCGGCAGGCCGCCCACGCCGGTGGACAGCAGCAGATCGACCCCGTTGGGCAGCCGCACGGCCAGCCCCAGCACGTCGGGCAGCCGTCCCGGCAGGGACAGCCCCTTGGACAGCCGGGCCCGCACCTCGTGCTCGCCCGGCTCACCCAGCGGCGCCGCCTCGACCGTCAGCGTGCCCGCCAGGAGCAGGCCGCGCCGGTGCAGCGCCCGGCCGTGCCGGAGCCCGGCCACCTCGCGCGCGGCGGCGCGGGCCAGGGAGGCGACCGCGTCCGGCACGCCCGCGCCTTCAGGCGGCGCGGGCGTCTCCGCCGGTCCTGCGCCTTCAGGCATCGCGGGCACCTCCACCGGTCCCGCGCCTTCAGGCATCGCGGGCACCTCCACCGGTCCCGCGCCTTCAGGCATCGCGGGCGTCTCCGTCAGTCCTGCGCCTTCTTCAGCGCCTTCAGGTGCTCCTCCAGCGTCGGGGTCGCGGACTCGGCCAGGGCCACCACCGCCGGCGAGGAGCCCTTGGAGATCTCCTCCTTGGTGGCCTCGATCGCCGTCTTGTGGGCCTTGAGCATGCTCGCGACGAACTCCTTGTCGAACTCCTTGCCCTTGGCGTCCTGCAGGCGCTTGGCCATGGCGGCCTGCTCGGACGTCAGTCCGGTGGGAAGCTGGATGGCGAGCTGGCTCGCGGTCTGGGTCACCTTCTTGTCGAACTGGGTGTGGTCGTCGACCAGCATCCGGCCGATCGACTTGACCTGGTCGGTGGCACCCTTCTTCTCGGCCAGGCGGCCCGCCTCGATCTCGGCCAGGTTGCCCCGGTGGATGGTCGCCATCCAGGTCCTGTCCTGCTCGGACGGCTGAGCGTCGGTCCGCGGCGCCAGCCCCGCGGTGTTGGTGGTGGCGCTTTCGCCGCACCCTGACAGGGCGACGACGGCCGCGGCGGCCAGCAGCATGGTCAGACGAGTACGCATAAGTTTTCCTATGACATGGTGATACATCTCCGTCACAGAGCGTAACCATGCGGTCGCGACTTCCCCCTCAGGCGCGCCGCGCCATATGCCGGTCAGGCGGCGAGGGGGTCGCTGTCGCGCTCCTCCGCCGGGAGCCGTCATCATGTGACGGACGCGACAAGAGTGCGAGGAGAAGAATGACGCCACCGGCCCGTTCACCGGAGCAGCGCAAGCAGGACACGCTCGACCGGCTCGAACACGACGTCGACGCCTGGGTGGCCACGGCGGGCGACGGCGGCCCGTACATGACGCCGCTGTCGTTCCTGTGGGACGGGCACACGCTGCTGCTGTCCACCGCGGACGCCACGCCCACCGGCCGGAACCTGCTGGCCGGCGGCACCGTCCGGCTCGGCCTGGGCCTGACCAGGGACGTCGTCCTGATCGAAGGCACGGTGACCGCGCAACCGGCCGGCACGATCCCGGACGACATCGGCGACGCGTTCGCGGTCAAGACCGGGTTCGACCCGCGTGAGTCGCGCGGCCCGTACACCTACTTCCGGGTGACGCCGGTGCTGGTGCAGGCGTGGCGCGAGGTCAACGAGCTGGCGGGCCGCGACCTCATGCTCGACGGCAAGTGGACCGTCTGACCGGAACCCTCATCACGACGACGAGCCCGGCCCCCGAAGGTAAAGAAAACACCAAGGAGGGTTGGGTCCCGGCATCGGGGGAATGGCAGGCAACTCTCTGTACGTCGACCGTGAGGAGGAGCCGTAGTGCTCACCCTGACAGCCAACGCAGCCCAGGCGATTCGCGACCTGACCGCGTCCGCGCCGGAACCCGCGCAGGGCGGGATCCGCATCTCGTCGCAGGGCGACGGCGCGAATTCGCTCACCCTTTCCCTGGCCACGGCCCCGGAGCCGGCGGACGAGGTCGTCGAGACCGAGGGCGCCCGGGTCTACCTCGACCCCGTGGCCGCCACCGTGCTGGACGACAAGGCCCTGGACGCCGGGGCCGACGCGCAAGGGAGCGTGTCGTTCATGGTGACGCCGCAGGCGGTGTGACGGGAGCCGCCGTACCGGCGGTCACCCCGGGTCGGCGGGCACCCCCCGGGTCACCCCGCCCGGAGCGTGTGGAGGGAGCGGGCCAGCTCCTCGGTCGGGTTGCCGGACCCCCCCACGTGGCCCGTCCAC